>CALHWU010000162.1 GCA_938039795.1 uncultured Muribaculaceae bacterium | reverse complement strand
TGCTCCCGATATTCCATAAGTCCCTGCGGATTCTGATGCATGCAGTCCACAAGCGTCTCGTAATTGAGATTTTTCTTCATCTTGGTGACATATACCACCCCGCGGTCAGTCAGCTCCTCGAACTTGGCATAGTTGATGTAGGCGCGGTCCAGCGCCGTTATCTCGTCTCGTTTATAATGGCTTGGAGCAAGCATGAACGAGTCGTTTGTAGCCGCCGATGTGTACTGTACGTCACATGGTACACCTTCATTGGCGTGTATCACAGCATGAACCTTGATGCCGCCTTTCTTCTTTCCCGTTTTGGGATGCCGTCCTACTCCCTTGAATATGGCATTTGAGAACAGTGTTACGGTTGTGGAATCTATGATACGCAGCCGTCTTATCCATTCTTCCGTGCCGTTACGCCGGCTGTCCGATGAAAGAATGTCCTTGTTGGCTTCATACAGGTTGCGGTAGACCTCTTCAAAGAACTTCTCTGAACGTCTGGCATTTGCATCCGACAAAGTACTGCGCTTCGGAACGGTGCCGATACCCACATGGTGCAACTTGCGGACTTCAGCCGTCATGGAGGTCTCTATCTCACGCAATGAATCGAACCGCTGGATCACCGCATATAGCATTGTCAGCAGATGAGTGTAGCCGTCAAAGCTCTTGACATACTTCTCCCCGCCGTGTTTACGGCTCATTTCAACAATTTTTTCACGGTCAAGCGATTTTATCAGCTGTCCGTATATCGGCTGTCCGAAGAAATTACTACTTTTGGGCATAGTTTAGACATATGTTTTGGCGAACACAAACTAAACTAAAAGGACCGACTCTTGCAAATGGAATCGGCCCTTTCTTTCTATTGCCTCCTAAAGTTTAGCGGACAGTAATAATAGTCAATGAATCCTTAAGAGGTCAGTTTCAGTCGGCTTTCAGTTTGTCCTTGATGGCGTCAGTAGCTTTGCCGACGGCATCCGATGCCTTTCCGGCAGCTTTGTCGACAGCATCGGCCGTTTTCCCGGCAGCCTCAGAAACTTTGTCGCTGACAGCCTGTTTAGCTGCGTCAAACTTGCCTTCTGCCGAATCGGTTACAGCCTGTTTGGCGCTGTCGGCTTTTTCACCGACCGCCGACTCAACCTTGTCGAGCGCCGTTTCCACCGATGTCAGGGCCGACGCGAGCGCCGGTGCCTTTTGTTTCACCATTGGCTCTATTTTGGCCAGAAACGCCTTGGCCTGATCTACCTTACCTTCGCTGACAAGAGTCTGCGCATAAGCTTTGGCCTGCTCCACATAAGCTTTAAGTGAATCTGTATTGGTGCAGTTCTCGATTTTGGCCATTATGCCTCCATCTTCTTTCTTCGCCTGTTCTTTGCCTGTGCATGCCATCATGAGAGCGACGGCCGTCACAGCTACAGAGAGAATCAATTTTTTCATAATCGATAGTATGTTAGGTTGGTTTTATGAGATATAAACCATCGGCCCTCATAAAAAGTTCGCTCCCGTCCTGCCATGACAATACGGCATGGCTTGCGGGAGCGAAAAAAAAGATTGTCGCCGTCAGGCAGTGGTCAGAACTTATAAGATATGCCAATCGACGGTGCGAAAGCATGCACACGATAGTCGGCTTTGAACGTGCGTTCGGGCTGCAGACCGAGCTGCGGGAACATCTGTCCGACAGAAGCGGCCAGCAGGTCAGGGTAGGAACATGAGGCTCCATCCTTGCCGAGACCGGCGATATACATGAATGACAGATCGATTGAAAGATGTTCGATGGGGCGGAATGAAAAGCCAAGCGTGGGTTCGATCTTGGTCATGCCGGGGGTCTCGGGATTATAGTGGCTGCTGTTGACGGGAGTCGTGTCGATCATCAGACCGGCGCGTACGTCGAAGCGGTGGGTGAGAGCGTATTGTGCGCCGGCTTTGAATGCCCATGCGTCGTGGTAGTTTTTTGTGATGTGTTGGTCATAGGCGCTTGCCTGATCGTTAAGAAACTCTATGTCGAGATGGCGGTAGGTTTTCCATCCCGTGAGCTGGGCGTCGAGAGCGAGCGTGAGGCGATCGGTCGGCTTGAAGCTTATTCCGAGACCGAATACGTACGGAGCCGGCATTGACGCTTCAAAGTTGGCGGCGTTGATCATGTTGAGCTTGTCCTCAAGCACCTTTTCGGCGATTTCATTCGCATAACTGACTGTGGCATCGCCCTTTTTGACCGACATGGTCATGCGCGTGCGGAATGATGCGCCGACAGTCCAGCGGTCGGTGATGTCGTACATCACTCCGATGTTGGCGCCTACAGCCATCTGCGATGTGCCCTTGAGGCCGACGGAGGCAGGAGAGGTGTTGCCGAAGCGGTAGTCAGCCGGGACTCCGAGGAGATGTGTGAGTCCAGCTCCGAGCAGTTTGTCGAACGTCGATGCGCTTACAAGCGCCTTGTGCAGGTCGACGGTGCCCCATGTGAGCATCAGACCTGCGCCGACGGAGAGCCGCGGTGTGATGCGCCATGCGAATGTAGGCTGTATGGTGAACATCTTCAGGTCGACCGAGCTGTTGAGCACTGCGCCGGGCCAGTCTCTGCCCCAGTCGATGGAGCTGCCGTAGGGGGTGAAGAACGATACGCCTGCCTGCAGATTGTCGTAGATGCGGAATGATGCGTTGAACGCCATCGGTGTGGAGATGCCATTGTCGGTCTGCTGTTTATGACCCTCGTAGCTGGCTGATGCGTCAGCCTTGATGCCGGTCACGCAGCCGCTGATGTCGAATGTCGTGGTGGCGAATCCCATTCCGGCAGGGTTGAATATCATGCTTTCAGAGCCGAGTTTGAGTGCCGTGCCGGTATGTCCCATACCGAGCTGACGCGCGCTGAGAGTGTTGATCTGATAGCCTTCGGCCTTGGTCGCAATGGCTACGCATACGATGCAGGCCAGTGCGGTTACGATCCTTTTTGTCATTGTTTAATCAATCTTTGGTTTGGATAATGGCCGCAAAGTTAGTCATTTTTAGCGACATGACAATCATAGCCATGCGTTTTGCCTCTTCTGATGGCGATCGAATCGCCCAGAAGACGCAGGAATGCCTGGATGGATTGCTTACAAGATGGGTCGGAAAACACATGTATGTAACCGTAGTATTATTCAGGGACGTAGATGATGTCGCCGTTTGGAAGCTCGTAGGCGATGCCGACGCGCTTGCCGCGGGGCGAGGAGGGGTCGGTGTCGTCGGAAGGGGTGTAGCGGCTGATCTTCTCGCCCTCTTTGGTAATGATCTCCATGTTTTCCTTGCCGGGGTTCTTCACCATGGTGAAGTCTTCCTGCGAGAACATTTCGGTCATGTTGTAGCGGCTGACGAGGGCGACCATCAGGGCGACGGCAAACACCATGGCTACGTCGAAGAGGTTGCTGACAACGCTCATCGGGTCGTTGTCGTCGCTGCGTTGCAGCAGCGAGTGGCGGCGGCGTCTCATAGCTTGGCGGATTCAGCGGGTCGTACAATCTCGGCGAGGTATTCCAGGGCGGTGACGTCTCTGACAGCCCAGCGTTCCTTGACCTGCTGGGTGAGGAAGCCGATGGCGCTGACCACGAGGCCCACGACCGTTGTGGCGAAGGCCACCTGCATGTTGTAGGCCATAGAGGCAATGTCGCCCGAGGCGAGCCCCACGAGGGCGGGGCCCATGGGGATGAGGGTGCCCATCAGGCCGAGGATCGGGCCCATCTTGGTGAGTATCTTGGATGTGGCGATGTTTTTGTCGGCTTCGATCTCATACTCCGAGAGGAGCAGGTCGATGCGGGGGCTGTTGCCGGCTTCGGCGATGATGCGGGCGGCGTAGGCGCCCACCAACGTGGAGGGGCGCTCGGGGAGCGACGCGCTGAAGTCGGTGAGCGATGCGGGCGTCAGCAGTTGGAGCTGCCGGCAGAGCGGGGCGGTGAGGCGCTTTTCGTTGAGATACTGGCCGAAGAAGGCGCCGATCATGATGATCGCACGGATGAAAAAGAAGATGAGGAGCACTATTACCGGCACGAGCAGGCCGGTGGAGATCCAGTAGAGGATGTTGGATATTACGTTCATTTTATTTTGGATATTTTTTTGCGGGTGAGAAATCTGTCGCATACGATGCCTGCGGCGAGGCCGGCGAGGAGCAGGAGAGCCACGGCGCCAAGCGCGCTCCAGTGGGCTTCGTTGGTGCCGGCGGCGGCCGTGCGGCCGTTGACGGTGGCCACTACTCCGAGTGCGGCGATGAGCATGTTGACCATGAAGAGGAGTTCGAGCCTGATCTCTGTCTCCGGTATGAGCCAGCGGAGGCCGGCAGCCAGCAGCGGAGCCGCGATGAGTACGGCTGCGGCCAGGCTCCAGGCTATGGTGGCGAAACCGACGCCCGGCATGGAGAATATCAGCTCGGTCAGCACGGCGAAGAGCACCGGGAAGATCAGCAGTCCCGGCACCCACCGGCACACGGCCAGCATAGCCCGCCGCGTGCGGTCGAGCGGTCCGGAGAGCCGTTTGGCGGCGAGAATGCAGAAGGCGGTCTGGAATGCGACGTCGACGGTGAGCCACACCGACAGGTCGAGCATCAGGTCGGGCTGCATGAGCCAGTCGGCTATCTGCGTCTTCGACTGTCCGGCGGCCACGCCGTAGGTGGCGATGACGAAGAGGGCGGCCACAGCGCATGTGGCGATGTGTCCGGCCCAGCCATGGCACGTCATCTTCAGCACGAAGCTGAAGATGACCAGGGCCATGATGATCATAACCACTATCGCCATTACTGTCGGATGTTTTTGCGGCGACCGCGTATGAGGAGCACAAGTCCGACGATGGCTACCGCCACCACTGCGGCCACGATCAGTCCGTTGATGCGGTTGGTCGTGGTCTCCGCGGAGTTGAGATCCTCGCGTTTCATCACCATAGAGTTGTCGTCGGCCGCGATATTCTCGGCTCTTGCCGTGGCCACGGCCTTGTTGTAGGCTTTGGCCGACTCGGGCGAGACTTTCGAGGCTATGAAGTCGCGCAGCTTGGCGTTGTCGCAGACGAAACCGGTGCATGCCGCCCCGAATTCCTCCACCGTTTCCGTGTGGAGCCGGGCTATGTCGGCGATCTGCTCAGGCGAGGCGTCCCACATGCCCTTGCGCACCGTCTCGAGCATCACGGCCGTCATCTCCTGTATAGCCGCCGGGCTCTTGGAGCGGAAGAAGTCTTTTACTCCGATGTGGTTCTTGTCGGCCACGTAGGTGTCGTAGATGCCGTCCCAGAGCTCATCGTCGATGGCGTCGGGCTTCATGACGTTCCATCCGTAGGTGTTGGTGACCACCTGCGCTATCGCGGCCGCGTCGCCCGATCCGCCTTTCATCTTCTCCCTGATATACGTCGGGTTGAGTATGGTCGTGCGGCTTTCCACGCCGATCGCTTCCTTCACTTCCTGCATGCGCGCATGGTTGCGGTTGCGGTAGTCGCTCAGGTATGCGTCGGGCTCCTTGCCTGTCACGTTGCTGACGGCGAGGTTCATGCCGCCCATGAATTCATACACGTGGTCGAGGCTCAGCGCTCCCCACGTATTGCTCTGGCGCGGCTGCACGACGGCGTCGGTGCGTGTCAGCGCGGCCTCGAAGGCATAGTCGCGCATCTGTTCCCACGACTCTTCGCTGCCGTAGTCGGCGCCCATGTTGCTGATGTAGGTGGCGGCTATTTCCGAAGCGTCGTCCCAACGGTCGCCCGCCTCCACCATGGCCTGTATGCCGGTGCCGTAGCTGCCGCCCACGCCGCCGAACACTCTCGATGTCGACAGTTCGCGGGCCTCCTTGGGCGAGACGCCGCGGTCCACGAGATGGCGCTCCGACTCGACTACGCCCTCGGCCACATAGTTGGGGTACTTGTCGTCATCGGCTGCGGCCGCCATTTTGACAGCGCGGCTGATGAGGAAGAGGCGCGAGGCAGCCAGGTCGCGGAGCTGTCCGGAGGTCTGCACCACCACGTCGATGCGCGGCCGTCCCAGTTCCTCCGACGGGATCAGCCGTAGGTCGGTCACGCGGCCGAACGGATCGCGCACCGGCTCCACGCCGAGCATATAGAGTATCTGGGCTATCGTTGCTCCCTCTGTCTCGATGAATTCGCTGCTCCAGAGCGTATAGCTCACCTTGCGCGGGATCGAGTCGCCGTGGGCCTTGCGGTAAATCTCTATCGTTCCCTCGGCAAGCTCCTTGCCTTTCTCCCATGCCACGGCCGACGGCGTTTCCTCAGCGTTTACCGCAAACATATTGCGGCCGGTAGGCAGTATGTCGGGATTGAGCACCGGATCGCCGCCAGAGGTCGGAGCGATGTAGCCGCCGTTGAGCGCGTTGACTATCGAGGCAAGCTCTGCGGCCGGGCTGCCGGCGAGCGTCTCGCGGTAGCGGCCGATGTTGCCGAGCGCGCGCTCCACCTCGCTTACGGCTGTGGCGAATGCGATCTGGTCGGCTGTCAGCGCCGGCTTCTGCATGCCCGGATGTCCGCCCGGATGCCCCGAAGACGATTTGTCTCCGGGAGCCGGAGCGACGCTCTTGCGCTGCATGGCGGCTTTCATCTTCTCGATAGCCTCGTCGTCGGCTCCCATTTTGCGGGCCATCTCTATGGCCTTGTCGGCCGACATGCCCGGGAGCATCCCGTGTGGTTTCTTGGTGGCCGGACGATCCGATATCTTCGAGACGGCATGAGGCTTCGACTGCATCATGGTGCCCATCACCATCATGCGCGAGAGCATGTCCTTAGATCCTTCGACAGCCCTGAGTATGCTGCGCGCGCTGTCAAGATCAGCCGGAGTGATTCCGGCCAGGCGGCATATCGCCGCATCATCGGCCGGAGCGCCCGATCTGACGAGCTCCACTGCTTTGCGGCGCCAGTCGCGGAGATCGCCCCCGCGGAGCTTTTTGAGGCTGTAGGCGAGCGGATCCACCGTCATGGCCTCGACGGTCGACCGTAGGTGCTCGTCGGAGTAGGGCTGCCCCATCACGTAGAGCGCACCGGTGATCTTTTCGTTTGCGAGTTCCTCAGCGAAGTTCTCTATGCGCATGATGTCGTCGGGAGTCAGCGCTGCAGTGCTGTCGATGCGCAGCTCGCGGTGAATGCCCAGGTCGATGGTATATCGCTTCACCAGCCCTGATGCCCGCAGCGAATCGGCCGGAGTACGAGCGCGGTTATAGTCGTTGATGGCGTCGGTCAGATTTTTGTAGATGCCCCTGACCTCGCTCTCCATGAACGGCGGAGTGAGATAGTTGACTATTCCGGCATATGTGCGCCGCTTGGCTATCATGGCCTCGCCCACATTGGAGGTGGAATAGACATAGACGTGGGGCATCGTGCCAACCAGGCGGTCGGGCGCTGCCGAGAGCCGCCTGTTTGCGCGGAGTGAACTCGAGAGAGCCGTGGGCTCCGAAATGCATCAGTGCGTCGGCGCCGAAACCGTAGCGCGCCCACAGATAGGCGGCCACGTAGTTGTGGGGCGGCGCGGCGTCGGTGCCGTGTACATTCTTGAAGTCATCGCTGCCGAGGCCGGCCGCTGTCTGCGGTATGAGCACTACGTTGCCGAGGCTGATGCGTGCCAGCGCCAGATTGCCGGCGTCGTCTTTCAGTCCGTGGCCCGGAAACTCGCCGTCGACGGCGTCGATCTCCCCGCGCATCTCTTTGGAGAACGCATTGTCGCACCAGGCGTCGTAGTCCTCGCGGCTGATCAGCTGCGGATTGTTGTTGCGGACGAAATCGGTCTGCGCTCCCTCGGCATATTCGTTGAATACACGGCCGTTGGCGGCGATAAGATTCTCCAGTCCGGCGGCGTCGGCCGGCAGACCGTCGACGTTGTAGCCCTCGTTGCGGAGCTTTACGAGCAGATTATACAGCGACCTGGCCACGTCCATTCCTTCTGCCACCAGCGCGCTCTGCCCCGGTCCCTTGAAGTAGAATATGGCGATCTTCTTGTCCTTGTTGGCTTTGCGTGCAAGAGCCGTGTAGTTGTTGACAGTGGCCACGAAATCGTCGAGGCGTCCGGGGATGGCTTCTACGGTAGGCAGCCCATCGTCGCCTGTGAAGTGCGCGAAGAGCGTGAACGGCCTGATCGCTCCGTCGATTTCGGGAGTGACAATGCTCTGCGACATGAAGCCTCCGCTCATGCCCATTCTGTCGGCCATCCATTCGTCATAGTCGCGGTTGGCGTTGACCGGCGAGAAAAGCGGTATGTTATGGCTGTCGAGCCAGCGCACCACCGCGTCGCCCATGCGTCCGTGAGCCATATTGATCATCGCCGAGGCCTGCACGGAGTCGGCATGTCCGGCGGCGATGAAGGACTGTATGACACTCACCGGATACACCATATTGCCAGTGCTTTCGAGGCGCCTGACGAGACTGTCGGCCACTCCCATCTGTCCGGTCAGGATGATGCGGGGTGCGGTGTCGCTCCATTTGCCCTGACTGCGGAGCCACTGCTCGTACTCGGCCACCGAGCCGAATGCGAGATCATCTTCGGCCGAGGGATGATAAAGCAGTGATCCCGCCGCTACAACCGGGTCGCCGGGCTCATCGACAAACAGTTTCTTGCCGTCGATGAACTTTCTGACATAGCGGAGCATGTTGCGGTAGTTGTTGCGCCCCCCCGCGAGATACTGACGCAGAAACTCGCAGTCGATCGAGTCGACCGAATTGATCTGGTTCTGCGGATTGGTGGCTGCTGTGGTCAGCACCGGCGTCCCAGCCTCGGCGGCGGCGATAAGTAGCTGACGCTGCTCGGCGTCGATGCGGAGTCCCATGCCGTTGACGAATACCATGTCATACTTGTCCGCTTTGCCGAGCTGGTCGGGTGCGAGCTCATGGATCGTCACGGAAGAGTTGTCGTTGGCTTTGGAGATCTGTCCCAGCGTTATCGCCTGATAGTTGACGAAAGCGATGCGTGTCCGCGAAGCCAGACTATTCCAAAGCAAGAAGCCTGCGCCGACTATGCCGGCGCAAGTTATCGATAGTAAAATTGTCTTTTTCTTGCTCATTATCTGTTATTTGAAGAAATTGTTGACGTCGATTGACAGTCCGACAGACCATGAGCGTCCATCGGTCGGCGCCGAATTCCAATAGTAGATCTTGGGTCGGTAGTTCAGTAGATTGTCGATCACGAAGTTCAGGCTGATACCACGCCATATCCGTTGCTGGAGGGTGAATTTCCACAGCGAGTATGCGCCGTCGGTTTCGTAATGGCTCACAGGTTTTGACATATAGCGTCCGGAGATACCCGCATAAATTCTGTAGCCGCTGCATATCTGCCGGTCGTAGTCAAGGCGCCATGTAGCCGAGTGGGGGCGCGGCTGGGTGAACTGCGAGTCGACCGAGCGTCCCCCGACATGCAGGTAGTTGTAGCTCGCCGAGGCTCCCAGGCCGAAGAGCGTGCGGTAACGGGCATTGAAGTCGATTCCCATCACCTTCACTCCGTCCTCGTTGGTGTAGACGGCTCCCTCTTCCATGTCGGCCGTAGCCGGGAAGTCGGTGGTGGTGATGCGGCTGTCGTAGTAGTTGTAGTATCCCGAGAGGGTAAGGCTGTAGGAGCCTGCGAGTATGCCGCCGCGCACCTGGCCGTTACGCTCCAGCGCGAGATTGAAGTTGTGGCTTTTTTCAGGTTTCAGATCCGGATTGCCGTAGATCATCTGTATGCCGGCCATGTCGAAGCACATGTACATCTCTTTGAGAGTCGGAGCGCGGAATCCTCCCGAATAGGAGGCACGGATCGACAGCGGCTTGAGCTTGAACATCGTGGCGATGCGCGATGTGACGGCATTGTTGTCGGATTCCGAAAAATAGTCATCGCGTACCGACGCCACAACGTTGAGCCACGACAGCGGGTTGTAGTCAAACTGTACGAATGCGTCGATCGATGTCTGCGAATGCGATTCGTTGTCGACAAACTGGTAGGTGGTCAGATAGTCGTGCATGTAGTCCGCGCCTACGGTCAGTCC
Organism: uncultured Muribaculaceae bacterium; assembly: GCA_938039795.1. Classification (GTDB taxonomy): domain Bacteria; phylum Bacteroidota; class Bacteroidia; order Bacteroidales; family Muribaculaceae; genus Paramuribaculum. The sequence continues at coordinate 18,689 of CALHWU010000162.1, read as the reverse complement.
GTTCAGGCCCCAGAATTTGTTGTAGAGCCCGTGCACTATGTGCTGCCGGTTGCTGTAATCGTGGTCGTGTGTGCGGTTGTCGTTGACAAATCGCGCCTTGTCATATTGGTCGTAGCTGTACGACAGTTCCAGGTTCTGACTGTCGTCGATATCCCAGATGCCGCGCAGGCCGCCATTGTAGTCGTGGTAATGATCATCGTAGTTGGCACGGTCGCTGACACGCGCGAAGTAGCCTCCGCGTGCGATCAGACGCTGGCGGTCCGACAGACGGTAGGTGAGACGCTCCTTTATGTTAAGGGTATTGCCTCCGTAGATCTCGTGGATCTTCGATTCGGTGTCGAACGCGTCAGTAAGCCTGATCGAGTTGCGGGTCGAGTGCTGCACCGACGTGCTGGAGTTCCACTTGCCGGAGTTGAAGCTCAGTTCGCCTCCGGTTCGCCACTCCTTGCCTGCGCTGCGATATCGAGAGTTGACGTTGAGATGCCAGGGATCGTTGTTCTCCTGAGTGATCAGGTTGACTACGCCGCCCACGGCATTGGCTCCGTACAGGGCCGAAGAGGCTCCTTTGACGATCTCCACCTTGCCCACGTTCTCGAGATTGAGGCGGTTGTAGTCGACATTGTCCATCGTCTCGCCTGCAAGCCGCTCACCGTCGACGAGAAAGAGCACCGCGCTGCCTCCGAAGCCGCTCATGTTGAGCGAGGTTTCCTGACTCATGGCGTAGCCGAACTCCAGTCCGGGAAGCTCTTCCGTCAGAAGATCCTGAATGTCGGTGGCGTCGGTCTTGGCTATGTCGTCGGCTGATATGACGCGTGTCACCACAGGCACATCCTTGAGGGTTTTGGGCGTGCGCGTGGCCGTCACAACGATCTCGCTGAGCATTGTCGGATCAGGATTCATGCGCACCGTATTGTCTTTCTCGCTGCCGTCGGCGCGTATGACGGTGGAGTTGGGTGTATAGCCTACATAGCTGACAGTGATGTCGGCGGTGGATTTTTGCGGTATCTCGAATGTGAATCGGCCGTCGGGGTCGGTTATGGCCGGCTGTCTGAAGCCGTCGATCCTTACGATGGCTCCCGGCAGCGGGCTCCCTGTCTCATCAAGCACCTTGCCGGCGAATGCGTCGGCAAGGGCTGTGAGCGGAGACAGAAGTCCGACGGCATAAATCAGTATGTACCTCAGACTTCCAGTCATGATAATTATTTTTTAGGTGCGGAAAATGCGCAGATCATAGGCATCGGCATGGCTCCATACTGGAGGCTGAACCGTATGGTGAGAGTGTTGTCGGCAAACGCCCCCTGGACGGTGCCGGAATATTCTCGGCCGGCGTCGGTGGAGCCCCTGAACTCGGTCGATGCAAGCGAGTATGTGCCTTCGCTGCCCGATACGTTCACGCCCTGGATGTCGATCTCGGGCACCTGCATAGGCGGGTTGCCGAACGTCGGGATCTTAACAGTCACCGTGGCGTCGTCCGTTGCGGTTACCGTGAATGTCATGTCCTCGAATGTCGACTCGCTGCCCATCACGGTGCATGACATGTCGCCGGTGTAGGTTCCGGCCACGCTCTTGGCTGCGGGGATTTCGGGCTCGTTGTTGTCGTCGTCGGAGCATGATGTGAATGCGGTCGTCAGTCCGGCGAAGAGCATCATTGATGCGAAGAGTGTAGTGATTTTTTTCATTACGATATTGTTTTATTGTTTATATTGTTTTCTGGTTATGCGTTTTTTTCCGGCTGATGCGGTTGTGGATTATGAGGCCCGAGATCAGCACGATCGTAAGTATCATGCCTGAAAGGAATACGAACAGATCCGACAGAGGTCCCAGGAAAGGGGAGTAGCAGCGGCCCACATGAAGTTCGAGCGCGAAGTTCCAGAGCGACATCGGCTGCTCGGCCAGCACCTGTGGCATGTCAAGCCGGGGATCAGCTCCCCTGGCGTAGTCAAATACCGCAGGGCCGCATGCCAGATCGCTGCTGTAGCCCGACACGAGGTGCGACGCCACAGCCGGGCGGCCGCCGCGCGAAGGCGTATATGGCGCGCCGATGAAATAGTCGGTGACGGCGCCATCGCTGGGATCCCATACATACAGGCCGCTGAAGGATCCGATGAGCCACTTGCCGTCGCCGGCATGCTCGAATACGTTGATGCCCATGGGGCTGACAGGCGGTGTCGTTTTGGAGTCCACGCGGTGCGGCTGACCGGTGAAATCCCTGTCGGCGCGGATGAAGCCGTCGGAAGTGGATATCAGCCAGTTGCCCTTGGTGGCATCCCAGCGGATGCCGCGCAGCTTGTCGTGCCATGCATTGTCGCTGTCAAGCGTAGAGCCTGGCAGGGGAGCGGTCTTGACCATCACGAAGGGGATCATCAGCGGGGGTCTCAGACATGCTCCGGTGACGGCAATCAGCAGTGTCAGCACTATGGTATAGTAGCCGGCCTTGTTGTGCCATCTGAAGTTCCATTTGAGTGTTTTTGCCTTTGATGCGGCTTTTGCTTTGGCTCCCTTTCTTATCGAGTATGGGAGCACGAAAAGCACGATGCCTGTCAGACAGAGAAATATGATGACTATCGCTATGATATCCACTATTATTTTTCCGGTAATGCCGAAGAGATCTCCGCTGTGCAGATGCCAGATGGTCTTGAAGAGCGACACCTTGTCCGCCTGCCCTTCGAGCGGGGAGAGCTCCTGACGCTGAAATCCGTCGCCGCTCATCCGGTAGATAGCCGAACGGGTCATCGCCACAACGCCGGCACTGTCAGGCGTGAGGGTTACGTCGGCTATGCGTTCGTCGTTTCCGGGCAGGGCCATTTTTGTCCAGCTGCCACCGTCAAGCCGATAGAGTCCGAACTGGGCGGCGCACCACAGCGTTCCGTCCGACGTACGGACGATGTTGCGTACGTTACGGTTGTCGGCTCCTTCAGGCAGCCCGTCGTTGAAATCTGATATCGAAGCGAGCTTCCGATCGGCAAGCCATACGCCCGCATTGCCGTAGGCAAGCACTTTGTCGGCGGAAAAAGGGATTGTACCCTTTATGATGCCATTGTTGAAATTTCTGATATGATATGCCTCGGGGAGTATCGACCGGCTGACCGAGCATGACGCGAACAGTCCCCGGTGATTGAGCACCAGACCGGACAGGCAGAACAGTAATAAAAATACCGTCAGCACGAGTCCGATCCATTTATGGACGTTTTTCCATGTCAGAATATGTCGGTTGGATTTCATTCAGTCTGTGATGGTTTAATTTTTCAGTTGCAAAATTATATATGGCCTCAAGGTCTATCAATACCGTGATGAAATGATAATTTCGGGCTGTTTGTATTCCTATTGGGACAAAAACAGTCTTGTCGGAGGAATATGATCACTGCTTTTGAGTATTTGACGCATTAATATTAAATATTAATTTTGCATGGGAAAATGCAGCCCTTGGATTCTATATGATCGAAAAGCAACAAGGATATCTCTCGTCCAACAAAATGAGAGAGCTGATTCGCGACAATGCCATGCTGTTGCCGGCCATCAGTCGTTTCGATATCGCTTTTGGCTTCGGAGACGGCACGGTAGCGCAGGTATGCGGGGAGAACGGAGTCGATACGGATACTTTTCTGTGTGTGTGCAATCTGTTGAGCGGCTATCCTCATGATGTGGTGAAAATATCCCTTGAGTCGTTGATGGGGTATCTTAAACGGGCCCACACGTCGTTTCTTGACGTGCAGTTCCCGAAGATACGCCATTACCTGATTGACGCCATCAACTATTCTGCCTCGAATGAGGCGGCTCTGCTGCTCATGAAGTTTTACGACGATTACGTGGTAGAGGTCAAGAAACACATGGATTATGAGAACGATGTGATATTCCGCTATGTGGAGCGTCTGATCCGTGGAGAGGCTGACGAGGAGTTCAATATCGCGCGCTATTCGGCCGGCCACGTCGATACAGCGGAGAAACTCAAGGAGCTGAAGGATATCTTCATATATCACTATAAGCAGAAGGAGAACGACCGACTGAGCGGAGCGCTGTTCGATATAATAATGTGCGAACGCGACATGTTGCGCCATTTCGACGTCGAGAGTCAGCTTTTCATTCCTGCCGTCGAACGGCTTGAGATGGAGAAGCGGCGTTCAATGTCGGAAAGCGAAGGCCTGGAGCCTGATGCAGACGGAGATACATCGGCACAGCTCGCTCTGCTCAGTGAGCGTGAGAAGGAGATTATCAGGGGAGTGGCACAAGGAAAAGTCAACAAGGAGATAGCCGACGAATTATGCATTTCGGTGCATACCGTCGCCACCCACCGCCGCAATATCAGCGCTAAGCTGGAGATTCATACGGCTGCCGGACTGACCATTTTCGCTATTATACATCATCTTGTGGATGTCAATGAAGTCACTCCGGTGTGAAAAAGTTTTAAGTTTCTGTCATACTCGGATAGTCAGTCATTTTAAGAGCATGACTATCATAGCCATGCATTTTGCCTCTCCTTGACCGCGATCGAATCGCTCAGAATACGCAGAAATTCCTGCATTGACTGCTTGCGGTAAGAATCGGAAAGCACGTGGACGCAACCTGTCATCACATTGTCGGGTATATCGAGGGGGATGGCTTTCACCCCAATGACATTATGAATGGTAGCTTCCGCCAGAATAGTGACGAGATCAGTCTGTCCGATGAGTTTCAGCAATATATTCACTTCATTCAGCTCTATTCTGACCCTTGGCTTAGACAGGTATGAGGCAACGCTGTCGAAAGCGTTGCGTGCCTGTAGTCCTTTGGCCGGAAGTGCCAGATCGTAGGCGGAAAGGTCGTTAAGCGATAGCCTTTCCTGCGAGGCGAGAGAATGGGTCGGCCGCACTATGGCTGCCAGAAAGCTTTGAAAAAGGATATGTGACTCAACTCCTTCAATAGGCTGGAGAGGCTTAAACGCGAGCGCAAAGTCCACTTCCCTCCGTTTCATGGCCTCCATAAGTTCCGACATGGGTTTGTAGAGAACATTGAGCTTGATGCCGGGATACAGCTTCATGAACGTAACGATACTTTCGGTAAGAATCGGGCTGAAAGAGTAGGTCACGCCTATGTTGAGAGTGCCGCATCTGAGGTGTGACAGATCTTCGATGCGCGAGCGGCAGTCGTCGGCCGTACGGATAGCCCGGCGTGCCATCGGCAGCAGTTCATGTCCGGCCTCAGTCAGGGCTACGCTGTGGCTGGTGCGTACGAAGAGCTGTGTGCCGAATTCTGTCTCAAGCTGTTTTATCTGCTGGGAGAGTGTGCTCTGAGTGATGCATAGCGATCGCGACGCCTCGGAAAAGTTGAGGCATTCGGCGAGTTTCACGAAATATCTGATCTGACGAAGTTCCATCGTTAGTGTTGAGGTATATGGCGGGTAAAGACAAAAGTAGAAAAAAATCCTCGTTAACGGGTGGCCTGATATGCGATTTTTTTGAACATGAACAATGGCATCGTCGCGCCGACAACCATAGCGGCCAAAACGGCGAGGCACACGACCCCGTTGCTTGCAAACTGGTAGAAATAATAGCCGAACTTATCCGGATTGTCATTCAGCACGCAGGCAGCCAGTCCACCGAACGCCCTGTAGGCATACATGCCCGGAATCATCGGCAACAGCGAAGGGAAAAAACATGCTTCGGCCGGGGTGTGTGCTTTCGGCGACAACAGTACGGCAAGCGTGCCGATCACAAACGATGCGATGAGGCTCGCCCAAAATATATGCAACGCAGGCTCTGGGCTCAGCATCAGCAAATAGCGCAATGAATGACCGATCGCCGCGATCGCGGCACAATATGGATAGGCTTTCAACGGCAGACGGCTGATCGAAGAGAACCCGACTGCCGCCAGAGCGGCAAAAAGTGCGTCGGAAAGAATATTCAGATCCATGATATATGGGAAATATGCAATAACAGGATATTGTTCAGAACATGCCTGTCCCAGTAGCCATCATTCCGGCACATAATCCGATCGACAGACAAGCAGTAAGCACCAATGCATCCATGAGCCTCCCGAGGGAACACAGATAGAATTTATGAAGCATGTCGCTGAACGAATTGAGAAACGGCACTCCCGGTATGAGATACAGTATGCTCGTGCCGACAGCAAGCTGAGGAGTGGATCCGAGTTCGAAATAAAATCCGGAAGCCCCGATCATTGACGACACGAATGAGCAAGCGAGAAAAACGAGTCTGATATCAGTGTGAAGTCCGGCCAGCCATAGTTTCAGACAGTAGCCGGCAAGAGTGGCTGCAAATACCACCGCCATGGCTGGCGCATCGCCTCCAAACAGGCGGCAGAACGATGCGTTGGCCAACGCGACCAGCGGAGCTGCGGCCCACAGGTGGTGCGGTTTTTCGCTGACGATGTTGTCAAAATTACGTCGGGCCTCGTCGACGTGCATATCTGTGTCGGCAATTTTCCAGCTGAGAGCGCTCAGGCGGGTTATGGTGTCAAAACTTGTGACGCCTCCGCGGGCAGCCGCTATAGAGGTGAACACGACTCTGTCGCGGCGGTCGGAAATGGCGACATGTACGTGGTGAGGGGTGATTGTGAGTTCCAGGTTCTGACCATAGGCATCGGCGATCCGTCGGAGATTCTTTTCAAGTCTTATGCATGTGGCTCCGCATCCGAGCAGCCAGCCGGCATAATCGGTCAGAAGCTCTCTCACCTTATCCGTATCATGTTCAGAAGTCTTCATAGTCCCTGCTTTTGTCATGACTCGTAAGATCGCCAGGTACGAAAAATTCTTCACGTTCAGTAGATATTTCGATGAGGCTCTTCTTGTGATGCCTTCGGAATAAGCCTGTACCTTTCAGGATAAACAATAATATAAATATTGCTGCCATAATGGCCCAGGTGAGTAATGGTCTGTACATGGTTTCGTATTCGTTTAGTCGTTTCAGGCTGCAAAGTAAGCCGACTTCAGCGGCCGGCGCTATATTTTTTGATGGAAAGATACGATAGCTTCTATCGTCGGGGACTGATGCAGGTCATGTGAAAATATAAAAGAGGATTCCGAAACGTCGGAATCCTCTTTTATGATTTTCAATTAGGTAGAATTTCTAAGGTAAAAAAGATTGTTTTAGTTTGGTGACACAAAGGTATGCCTTAATTCTGTCACCATCTAATAAATAAATATGTTGTGGAACATCATTATTACGCACGATTAAGTGAGTGTTGATCGCAACATGCTGATCTATAACTGATAAGCGATTGAAAGTGGAATAACGTCGATCTGTTAATATTACTTAATCTTATGGATATTGAAAGATTCGCCGTCAAAGACTCCATAAGTCATGAGCCGGAATCCCTCACCGAGTATCACCAGACGACAGTCGGGCCCTAAGGTTTTTTCGACCAGTACGTGCCTGTGGCCAAACACGAAATATTCCGTATCAGGGTGCTCCTTTCTGTATTGTGCAGCAAAGCGCAGCAGCGGATCGTCAGCCTGAAGCGTTTCGGAGGCGTCCTGACCGTTGAGCCGTGAATGCGATGACCACCGGTGGGCGAATCCTACTGTCCACCGCGGATGAATGGCGGAGAATAACCGTTGAGCCGTCGGGTTGCGGAAAATACGTTGCATCCGTCGATATGACCGACGCGGTTCGCCGCTCAGGTCTCCATGTTCGAGATAGAACCGGTGGCCGAGAATGATAGTATCCAGCGCTCCGTCAATCACTTTTACTCCTATTTCAGAGGGAAGGTAGTCGAATATCCAGATGTCGTGATTCCCTTTGAGCCAATAAACAGGTATTCCGGCGTCGGTAAGGGATGCAATGGCGGCAAAAAAACGCACGAACCCACGTGGGACCACCGTGCGGTATTCATACCAGTAGTCGATCGCATCGCCTAATATGTAGAGAGCCGATGCTTTGCCGGCAAGAGAGGTTATCCATCGGGATATGGCGAGTTCATGGGAACGCGGGTCTGCGATCCATCCTGCCCCAAGGTGGATGTCGGAAATAAAGTATGCCTTTCTATTGTCCATTGCGAGGCAGTCTGACTTAATCACATGAAGCCAAGGTCGAGCTTGGCCTCGTCGCTCATCATGTCCTTGTCCCATACCGGTTCGAACACAAGGCGGATATCGACGCTCTTTATTCCCTCGATGCTCTCGAGCTTTATGCGGGCGTCGTCAATGATGAAATCGGCGGCCGGACAGTTGGGGGCGGTGAGCGTCATGTCGATTTTCAGATTGGCGTCATCGTCTATTTCGATATTGTATACAAGTCCGAGGCTATATATGTCGACCGGGATCTCGGGATCAAACACGGTCTTGAGCATAGTCACGACTTTCTCTTCAAGTTGCAGCTTCTCTTCGGGTGTCAGCATAGTCTTTTTGAGGATTGTTGAAATATTTGCGTGTCGCAGTCCTTACACTTTTGCGCAGCATGATGAGCGCGAACATTGTAGGGAAAGCCATCAGGGCATAAAACAGATCACACATTGCCACAGCCGCACTTAGGGGAACCGTGGCGAAAAGTATGAGCGATAGTGTGAAAGCCAGAGTGTACCATCGGCTGCTGCCGTCGCCAAACAGATAGGCCGCGCAGCGGCTGCCGTAGAACGAATAGGTGAACATGGAGCTCAGCGCGAAACATGTGACGACAGCCGTCAGCATATATTCGCCGAACGGGATGGCGCGGCCGAAAGCGTCGAGAGCCAGTGAGAGCCCTTGAGTGCCGCCCGTGCTGAAATCGCCTGCGAGCAACAGCTGTCAGAGTGCATACGAATCCGGAATCTATGGCCGGACCGAGCATCGCTACCAGTCCTTCCCTGACAGGTTCTTTGTTGGCAGAGGTAGAGTGCATGATCGAAGCGGTTCCCACCCCCGCATCGTTGACAAGAGCGGCTCTGCGGGCGCCGATTATCGCCACTCCTGCAAGGGCGCCCCATCCTGCCCTGAGGCTGAACGCTTCGCGGAAGATGGAGGCAAACACATCCGGCACATTCCCGATATTGGTCATCACGATATATGCCACCATTATGAAGTAAATCGTCACCATGAACGGCACAAGCACGGTCGCTACCGACGCTATTCTCTTTATGCCTCCCATCACCACCGAACCCACGATGAGAGCGATGAGCACCCCGATTGACATCCGCATCGTCATCGAATCATCGGCCAGTCCGGCCGACTGAGCCGCCGATGCGAGCGCTTCGGCGAGCTGATTGGCGTTGATGATGCAAAGCGTGCCGAACATGCCGGCTATTGCGAAGATCACGGCAAGCGGGCGCCAGTGTCGTCCGAGGCCTGAGGTGATGATATACATCGGGCCGCCGGTAGGCGTACCGTCGGGCCGCGAGGAGCGATGGAGTATGGCGAGCACTCCCTCATGGTATTTCGTACTCATGCCGACTATGGCGCTGACCCACATCCAGAAAATCGCGCCGGATCCGCCCATTGCCAGCGCTATCGCCACTCCGGCGATATTGCCCATGCCGACCGTGGCAGCCACTACCGACATCAGAGCCTGGGCGGAGGTGATGCCGCGTCTGGATCTGTCAGTGCCATGGCTCTCTCTCAGAGCGGAAATAGCATTTGGCAGAAGTCGCACCGACACCATACCCGAATACAGGAATAGGAACAGGCCTCCTCCGATAAGGGTAATGAAAAGCGGGTAGCCGCACAAAGTGTCGGCTACCTGCGTAAGAATGTCGGAAATGGATGTCATATGCCGGGGGCGGTCATACGAGATGGGCCACGAGCTCTTCGCGGTCACCGGGGAGAAGGTCGATGACCGGGATTTCGATCATGGTATAGGCTCCGGGCTGCAGGCGCATGGAAGCGCGGGCAGCGCCGACGAGTATCTGTGCGGTCAGAGCCGGGTTGTTGATGCTCATGCTGAACTCAAGGCGCTGGTTCTGAGTGCGGCCCGACACTCCTTTGCGTGTCATGTGCACTCCGTGGCCCATGTCCTTGACCTCATCGACCGATTTTATCTCGATCACGTGGGTCTCGTCGCTCGCGAAGTAGGGGTCGGTCTTCACGGCCTCTGTCACCTCTTCGAGGCTTGCTCCCGGTTCAAGCTCCACATACACCATGCGGCGGTGGATGCCTGTGCCCAGAGGTATGGTCATCGACAGGGCGTCCTTGACTCCCGGCTTCGATTTGACGCATACGGTGTGGCCCATGCTCATGCCGGGCCCGAAGTTGGTATAGGTCAGTCCTTTCGGTGCGGCAGCCTGCATAAGGGCTCTCACTACGGAGTCGCTGCCCGGATCCCATCCTGCCGAAATGACGGCCACCGTGCCGTGCTTACGCGCGATCTCGCCGAGATCGTGGCGCAGCTGCGGGATAAGAGTATGTATGTCGAAGCTGTCGACAGTATTGATGCCGGCTGCAAGCATGGCAGATGCGTGCTTCTCGACTTCGCGTGTGGGAGTACACAGGATGGCTACATCGACCTTACCGAGTTCAGCGATATCTGTCACGACTTTATATGGCGCGAGTTCAGCTGGCTGCGATCCGACGGAGCGCCGGACAATTCCGGCTATCTCGAAGTCGTCGGCTTCCTGAAGTGACTGAAGCACAAAGTGGCCTATGTTGCCATATCCCACTATGGCTGCTTTGATCTTGCTCATTCTGATCGAAATGTGTTAACGGGTTATTTATTGAGAGCCGACACGATGTCGCGTGTGTCGCGGGCTATCATCAGCTCCTCGTCGGTGGGGATCACCACTACTTTTACTTTTGAGGCAGGGGTGGATATCTCTGTCTCGGTTCCGCGGGTGCGTGCGTTGAGCTCTTTATCGATCTCCACGCCCATGAATTTGAGCGGCTCGCAGACGTTCTCTCGTACTCCGGTCTGGTTCTCACCGACGCCTCCTGTGAAGACGATCACGTCGACGCCACCCATTTCGGCCGCATAAGCGCCGACATATTTGATGATACGTTGCTCATACATGTCCATGCCGAGCTTGGCGCGTTCGTTGCCTGCCTTTTCAGCTGCCTCGATCTCACGCATGTCGGAGGATATCTCGCTGACCCCCGCCATGCCGCTCTCCTTGTTGATGATGCGCTGTATGTCGTCGACGGTATAGCCGTGACGGTGCATCAGGTAAGTTATCGCTCCCGGATCGACGTCGCCTACGCGGGTGCCCATCATCAGTCCTTCGGTCGGGGTCAGACCCATCGACGTGTCGACGCTCTTGCCGTAGAGAACGGCTGTGATCGAACCTCCGTTGCCCACATGACATGTGATCATCTTCTGCTTGGTGATGTCGAGTCCCAGGAATTCACATGCGCGTGCCGACACATAGCGGTGGCTGGTGCCGTGGAAGCCGTAGCGGCGTACTCCGTCCTCCTTATAGAAACGGTAGGGGAGCGCATACATGAACGACTTGGCCGGCATAGTCTGATGGAAGGCGGTGTCGAACACTCCCACCTGCGGAACGTCGGGCATGAGGGCCGAGATGGCTTCGATGCCGGTGATGTTGGCGGGGTTGTGCAGCGGGGCGAGGTTGTAGCAATCTTTCACCTGCTGTATCACTTCATCGGTGATAAGGACAGATTTGTTGAATTTCTCCGCGCCATGCACCACGCGATGGCCGACGGCGTCGATCTCCGAGTAATCCTTGATGCATCCTACTGTAGGATCGGTCAGGTTGTTGAGGATCGCTCCGACAGCTCCTTTGTGGTCGGTGAGGCCAAGTTCCTTGATCTCTTTGGAGCCGTCGGCTTTCTTGAATTTGAGGAATCCGTCGGAGAGTCCGATCTTTTCCACGCCGCCCTCGGCCATGGTACGGTCGTTGTCGGTGTCGATGAGTTTGTATTTTACGGAACTGCTGCCGCAGTTGAGCACTAAGATTTTCATGTCTGTATGAGATGATTCTGGTTATGATTTACTTTCCGTTTTTAAGACCGATAGCCTGGTTGCAGGTCATGATGATGGTCTTGTAGATGTCCTCGGGGAAGCATCCGCGCGAGAGGTCGTTGACCGGAGCGGCGAGTCCCTGAAGTACGGGTCCGACTGCCTGAACGCCTCCCAGACGCTGCACGAGCTTATAGGCGATGTTGCCTACTTCGAGCGACGGGAACACCAGTACGTTGGCTCGTCCGTTGAGCGGACTGTTGGGGGCCTTTGAGTGAGCCACGCCGGGCACTATGGCTGCGTCGGCCTGAAGCTCGCCGTCAAGAATCAAACCGGGGGCCATCTCCTTGGCGATCTCTGTAGCGCGGATCACCTTGTCGACCCGCTCATGCTTAGCGCTGCCTTTGGTGGAGAAACTCAAAATGGCCACGCGCGGCTCTATGCCGGCTATGTCGCGTGCGGTCTGGGATGCCGACACGGCGATCTGTGCGAGTTCTTCGGCAGTCGGATCAGGCACTACCGCGCAATCGGCGAATATCAGTATGCCGTCGGTGCCGAAATTGAGGCCTTCGGGGAGAAGCATCAGGAACGCTCCTGAGACGACGCTGATGCCGGGCTGTGTCTTTATGACCTGGAAAGCGGCGCGGAGCACGTTGCCGGTGGTGTTCTGTGCGCCGGCCACCTGTCCGTCGGCGTCGCCTGCCTTTACCATCAGGCAGCCGAGATAGAGCGGATTGGCCGTGGTCAGGCGCGCCTCTTCCATCGTGATGCCTTTTTTCTTGCGGAGCTCGAAGAAAAGCGGAGCATAGCGGTCAATGACTTTCTCATCGGCAGGATTGACTATCCTGGCATCCTTGATGTGCTCAAGTTTCAGCTCTTTGGCGAGAGCATGGATGTCGGCAGGATCACCGATAAGGGTGATGTCGGCGATTTTTTCGGCTATGATACGGTCAGCGGCCGAAAGAGTGCGTGGCTCTGTGCCTTCAGGCAGTATTATCCGCTGGGGATTGGCCTTGGCCCGGGCGGTCATTTTCTCTATCAGTTCCATTTTACAGGGTAATTGATTAGGTTGAATTTTATACGCAAATTTAGGCATTATCCCGAAATTGACCTAAAAAAAGGAACAAATTCCCCGGAGTGAACGTTTATTTATAAAACTAACCCTGATTTTTCAATCGTTTTCATTGTGATCTTCAAGATGGATAAGAAACAAAAAAATTCTAAAGTCAACTCCTGGCTTGTCGTGGGAGTGATCGTGCTAATAGTACTCCTCGTTATTTGGCTCACGATGGCCGATCTCTGGGGCGACACAGATGTGGCTGCGCGTGCGATAATCAATACATCACGTAGTTTCAATGTATTGTCATGATACTTGCTGATATAGGGCTGACCACATGGCTTGTCTGGGGTCTGATAGGCGCTATAGGCGGATATATGTGCGGCCGTCTGCTGACATCCGGCGGCCTGTCTGTGATCGTCAATGTCATAGTCGGAGTAGCATCGGCAGTCGGCGGCGGCTATGCTTTCATGATGTGGTTCGGCGAGAATGATTACGGGCAGACCATCTCTCTTGTGGGAGCAGTGGCTGTGTGTGCCGTCATCATGTGGTGTCTGAGCTTTATATTCAGGAAAAAGGGCACGGATGAAGATGACGTATGACGGCGTCGCGTCATGCATGATCATCTGCCGGCTGGTCAGCAAGTGGCCTAACGCGTAAAAAAACGTCATACATTCCCATATGTTGGCCAATTTCTTCGTAACTTTGCCGCATGTTACGAAGAGCCTTACTACTGATTGTCCTCTGCTTTGCAGCAGCAATAGGCGCGGCAGGGCAGAAAAAAGCCCCTGTAATAGCGCCCTCATATGCCTGGACCATGCTTCCCCCGCTGGGATTGCATGAGCCTGCCACTATTGATACCCTGTTGTTCGACTATTCAATGCAGTCAGTGCCGTCGGGTCTGTCTCCCGCCTGGGCCTCTACGGGCAATCTCGGATCCCCGGGCATTAACATGATATTGTTCGAGCGTCCGGCAATGAGCGACTTTTTCTTCCGTGACGCCGTGCGCCAGTGGCTTCCCATTCAGGGCAACCACAAATTTTACAACACGCGAATACCGATGACGCTCCTGAGTTATAACAACTCCGGCGGACGCGAAACGGCGCAGGATCGCCTGCAGGCTGATTTCTCGGGCAATGTCAACAGCAAGCTTCAGATCGGGGCTTCGGTAGATTATCTCTACTCCAAGGGCAGCTATGCTAATCAGGCCGACAAGAACCTTGCATGGGGGCTGGCATCATCGTATATGGGCGACCGCTACGAACTGCAGACGTTTCTAAATCATTATAACCTGGTAGCGAAAGAGAACGGCGGTATTACCGATGATCTTTACATCACGAATCCTGAAATATTGCAGGGCGGATCCGCGTCGATCAATCCCAAGTCGATACCTACGTTCCTCACCGGAGCGCATTCGAGGGTGACCGGCACGGAGTTTATGGCCAACTCGCGCTATAAGGTCGGCTACTGGCATGTGACACCGCCGAATGATTCAATACCAGGTGACACTATTGAGCACCGCACCTATATTCCCGTGTCGAGCTTCATATGGACGCTCGATTACAACAAGGGGCGCCATGTGTTTGACAACACCGTGCCCCCTGAGACGGAAGATTTCTGGCGCAATTCGTACCTGTCGGACGGCTCGACACACGACAATACTTCGTACTGGTCGCTGTCTAACACTTTCGGGGTGTCGCTTCTCGAAGGTTTCCACAAGTATGCCAAGGCCGGACTGGCTGCGTATATCACTCATGAGATACGCCGCTATAACCAGACGGTCGACAGCATACCGATCGCCGGTGCGGATCGTCTTGCAGGACTTACCCCATATCCGTTTGAAAGCAAGTTGAGTCCAAAAGTCACAGAAAACCTGTTTTATGCCGGAGGTCAGCTTACTAAACAGTCAGGACGTGTGCTTAGGTATGATCTGACCGGACGGATAGGAATAGCTGGGCCGGTGGCGGGTGATGTCAGGGTAAATGCCAATCTGTCCACTCTGTTCCGGCTCAAAAACGATACTGTCAGAATCAACGGTTATTTCCACTTTTCCAACGAAGAGGCGCCTCTGCTCATGCGCCAGTATGTGTCAAATCATTTCATATGGAACAACGATTTCGGCAAGACGCGCAGGCTTAAAGCGGGCGGTTGGCTGAAGATACCGTTCACAGGCACCTATGTCAACGCCGGAGTGGAAAATATACAGAATTATATCTACTTCGGTCAGGACTGCCTCCCGGTGCAACATAAGGGAAGCGTGCAGGTGGTAAGTGTCAATCTTCGTCAGGATTTCCGCTACAGGGCGCTCAACTGGCAGAACAACATCACCTATCAGGTGACTTCCGATGAAAATGTGCTGCCCGCGCCAAAGCTTGCAGTCTATTCCAATCTGTTTGTATACTTCAAGGTGGCGAAGGTGCTTGAAGTGCAGCTGGGTCTCGACTGCGACTACTATACGCGCTACTATTCCCCGTCGTATCAGCCTGCTACTATGGCGTTTTACAATCAGCGGTCGGTTGAGGTGGGCAATTATCCTTTTATGAATCTCTATGCCAATATGAAACTCAGCCGCACGCGGTTCTACGTCATGATGTCGCATATCAACCAGGGACTGACCGGCAAGAACTACTTCGCCATGCCTCATTATCCGATGAATCCGCGTCGCTTCCAGATAGGTCTGTCAATTGATTTCGCCAACTGATCATGAAACTACGATATGCTCGCAAGCCGTCGTCAAGGCTCGCTCTCTACGGGATGCTGCTTGTGGCAGCGCTGACGATGATGCTGTGTGTCCGCACATGCAGTGTCCCCACGCTACATGTCTCTACGCGTCAGCCTTCGGGCGGTGATACGATAGATGTCGCTATAGAATACGGGCCTTTGTCGTTCTACCGCTATGACGATACGCTCGGAGGCTTTTCTTACGATCTTTTACGCCAGATGGCGGCTGATCATGATCTTAAACTGAAGTTCCACCCTATAGTGACTATAGGTGAAGCTCTTGGCGGCCTTGACGACGGTCTGTATGATGTTGTGGTGGCCGCTATGCCTATGACCGAGCGCTACAGGGAGGATTATGCGTTTACCATGCCGGTATATATTGATCGTCAGGTTCTTGTGCAGTTGCGTGACTCATCGGGAAATGTGCCTGTCAATTCGCAGCTCGACTTGGCTCGGCATGAAGTATGGGTCATGGCACAGTCGCCTGTGGCCGACCGGCTTCACAATCTTGCGTCGGAGATCGGAGATACAATTTATGTAGTCGAGGATCCGGCTTATGGCAGCGAACAGCTGTTTATCATGACTGCTACCGGAGAAATACCGTCGGCTGTGGTCAATGAGCGGATAGCCCGCGCCATGGCAGCGGATTATCCTCGGGTGGATGTGTCAACGGCGGTGTCGTTCAATCAGTTCCAGTCGTGGATATGCAGAAAAGCCGACTCACTGTTGGTGAGCCGGCTTGATACGGTCATGGAGGCGCAGCGCCAGACCGAAATTTACCGGAAGCTTTCGCGCCGTTATTTTCCCTGAACATCGGGGTCGTAGACCACGTCGGCCTCACGCGTCCCGTCGGGTGTGGTCAGCACGAACGTGAACATCCATTTGGCCAATCGTGTCTCCGGAGTGGAGAACTGGCCGATCGGGAGCTTTATCATCACGTCGTTCCAGCCTTTGTGAAGTTTTACAGGGAGTGGTTTGCGTGCCGATGCGTTCTCGTTGGTCAGGGAAATCTCGTTGTCGCGGATCTTATGGGTCGACTGCCAAACGGGCGGCTCTACTGCCACTCCATTGATCCAGATACGGCTTTCACGATAGTCCCATTTGCCTGGTTCGGGAGCGATATCGGGCTCCGATCGGCTGTAGTTCTGCGTCTCGGCCTGCAGTCCGAGGGTCTGGTCAACAGGGGAGTAGACGCGCGTGAAAGCGTAGGCTGTATGATCGGGTTGGGGATCGGTATAGAATCCCGGTATAGTGCCGGGGCCCCACACGTGGCGAAGATATATGCCGGCTCCCGATGCCTTTCGGGTGCCGTAGGTATTGCCTTCATACTCGTAGCTTTGTTTCATCCCCTCTTTTTCGGGCGGAAACTGGCGGCTTAGGTCGCCTTCGTTGGGGAACGGATCGGTTATCCGCCATCTGACATTGCTCTGCTTCACGTAGGGTATGTCGAGATGGCTCAGCGAGGTGGCTTTGTGATGGAGCAGGCGGCGTTCGAAATCTGCGAATGCGTTGAAGTCGTCAGTCCCCGGCTCGGCCATATTGGTGCCGAGGCTGTCGAAATATTCGGTGCCTCCTCCGTGCCATGAGCGTTCGGCCACGGCAAGCATCACGGGATAGAGATTGTTCTGGTTGGCATTGGCGGTCTCGTCGGCCACATAGCGGTCGTTCCATATAGCTATCTCCACTCCGGCAACGTCGGGCGTGCCTGCCGTCTGACCGTAGATCTTGCTGCGGTAGAGGGCGCGGAGGTCGGCATACAGGTCGAAGTGGTTGAGATAGTGGAGTTTGGAATCAATGGCCGGTATTCCTTCCTGACCTTTTCCGCGATAGCTCCACAGATGGGTCATGTCGATCTGTCCGGGCTCATAATGCCATCCGGGATTCCATGATATGGCTTTTTTGCCGTGACTGCGCACGAATGCCACCATTTCCGGCACGAAATCGGGATTGGTGAAACGCACCTCGTCGGTGCCGATATGCAGATAGGGCACTTCGTCAAATGTGGAGCAGGCCTCCTCTACGAGCAACTTGAGTATCTTCATGCCTTCGGGCGACTGCATGTCGTGGCGGAATGTCCGCTCGAAAGCCGCGCTGTGTCCGGGCATGTCGATCTCCGGCACGAGCATGATGCCACGGTCGCGGCAGTAGGCCACGAGGTCGCGGGCCTCTTCGACGGTGTAGTATTTACCCGGCTGACGGATGGTATTGACGCTGTCGTTGAGCATCGGGAATATCTTGCTCTCGAGGCGCCATGCCTGGTTTTCGGTGAGATGCCAGTGGAATACATTTAGCTTGAAAAGCGACATGGCGTCGATCTCGCGTTTCAGCTCTTCCATACTGATGTAGGAGCGGCCGACGTCCATCATGAAGCCGCGCCAGGGGAATGCGGGCCAGTCGACGATCTCGCAGCGCGGAAAACGGGCCTGCCTGGCGGTAGACCGGTGTCCGAGCTGACGCAGTGTCTGCATGGCCCAGAAAACACCTTTGGAGGAGGTGGCGGTGACGGTGATGCCGTGGCTGCCGATGCTGAGGGTATAGGCTTCGTCGTTGGCCCCGGCTCCGGCTATGGAGTCGACTATTTCGCCTTTGATGAGAAAACGGGCCTGCGGATCGACTTTCGCGCCGAGCTGCGTCAGACATGCACTCCACTGTTCGGCCCAAGCCGGCATCTCAAGCCGGGCGGTGGAGAATCTCGTCTCTCCGTTGTGGAATTCGATCTCCTGCGGCACGGGCAGAAGCGCATAGTCGGCAAGCGATGGTCGTGCTGTGGCCGTGGCAGCTATTGCCAGAAGCGCTACGATAAGACAAATTTTGATTGACTTCATGATATAGTTGGTGTTGAAGGGTTAATCTATGCCGTTTTCGATTATGGCCTCGCAGGCCTGGGCGAGTTCGTCGTACCACTTCTGTCCGAAGCGCGCGATGAGCGGCTCTTTCATGAACTGATACAGACGTATGCCGAGGCGGCGTCCGTTGGCTTCGGCGCTGCGGCAAATTTTCCACCGGTGGTAGTTGACAGCCGTGAAAGCAGGATACTCTGTGATGCGCAGCGGGTAGAGATAGCATGATATGGGCTTGCGGAACGAGCCGGTGAGCCC
>CALHWU010000161.1 GCA_938039795.1 uncultured Muribaculaceae bacterium | reverse complement strand
TCATGGTCACACCGACCGCGAAGGCAGCTCTTTTTTTTGATCGGAGTTATCGGAGTAATCAGAATTATCGGAGTAATCGGAGTTATCGTAGTAACCAGGATCTTTTATTGTGTTCCTGATATGGGATCAGCTTGGGATACATCTGCGATCTGTCAAAGGAGACAATCACTTAGGGCGGCGTTCAGCGTGTAGTGGAGAGCGGTGCTAGAAATGCGTCGGGATAGTGTTCGACCCGGTATTCCCCGTGGGGCACTCCTGCGATTACGATGATGTCGAACTGCACTTCATGGGGGATCCGGCGCGATCTGACGTAGGCATCGGCCGCATAGCTCAGATTGCGTATTTTCCTGGCATCCATAGCTTCAAGAGGATCGAAGTCGGGGTTGGTGCGCGTCTTCACTTCGACAAATACGATGCGCGAGCCGTGCATGGCCACGATATCAAGCTCCTTTTTGCCCATGCGGACGTTGCTCTCCACTATGGCGTATCCTTTGGCGGCGAGGTATTCGCGGGCTATGTTTTCGCCCCATCGGCCTATGTCGTTGTGCTCAGCCATAATTTCAGTCGGGTAACAGCGGGAGATAATCGGCATATCCCTGCTCCTCCATCTGCGAGCGTGGAATGAACCGTAAGGATGCTGAATTGATGCAGTAGCGGAGTCCGCCGGACTGACGCGGGCCGTCGTTGAACACGTGTCCGAGATGGGCATCTCCGACACGGCTTCTGACTTCAACGCGCTGTATTCCGGCCGAATTGTCGGGAAAACGTGAGATAAGCGCGTCGTTGATAGGGCGCGAAAAGCTTGGCCATCCGCATTCCGACTGAAACTTATCCGTCGACAGGAACAGCGGCTGACCGTTGGTAATATCGACATATATGCCTTCGCGACGTTCTCGCCAGTAGGCGTTGTCAAACGGCGGTTCGGTAGCATTGTGGCGTGTGACGTCGAACTGCAATGGCGAGAGCTGATGGCGCAGCTCCTCGTCGCTGCGGCGTGCATAGCGTTTCAGATCGCTATCCGGTGCGTCCGGATCGTGAAATTCGGCCGCCTTGCGCAGCAGTCCGGGATTGATGTGGCAATATCCTCCGGGATTCTTGTCGAGATAATCCTGATGATACATCTCGGCCGGATAGAAATTGTGCAAAGGCAGATTCTCCACTACGATCGGGCTGTCATAGCCCTCCGCGGCCTGCCGGAGAGATTCGGCTACAGTCTGACGGTCGGCTTCGCTGACGGTGTATATTCCGGTGCGGTATTGCGTGCCGGCGTCGCCTCCCTGGCAGTTGACAGATGTGGGATCAACCGTCATAAGATAAAGCTTGATGAGGTAGGGTAGCGTGACGCGCCGTGGATTGTAGACGACTCTGACGGTTTCGGCGGCATGGGTCAGTCCGGTGCATACCTGTTGATATGATGGGTGCTCGACATCGCTGTTGGCATATCCGACTTCCGTCTCTACTACGCCCGGCACGCTTCTGAAAAACTTTTCCGTGCCCCAGAAGCATCCTCCGGCAAAATATATGGTAGAATTGTCCATAATCATGAATTTGATTTATTTGAAAGAAACAAACGGGGCGGCCGTAATGTTGAATCAGCTGCTTATCCGTGCATGTCTGGTGTTTACGCCCAGTCGACAACCATTCGCGACCGACATATTTATTTCATGCGGCCGAATGCAAAATTAATGATTATTTTGTAAATTTGAGCTTTGAAATGGAAAACCTGACGGCAACTGTAATCTCTTTGGATGATGATATGGCGGTAGTGGAGCTCGACGTCGCGGATGAGTCGTGCGATGGCTGCCGTCTGGCATCAGTGTGCTCCCGTCAGGAGTCGTCCCGATGCCGGTTTGAGGCTTGGGTAGAACCGTCGGAATGTATCGTGCCCGGCATGAAGGTGGGCGTTTCGGCAAGAAATTTTTCCTGGAGCCGTGCTGTCATATGGGGTCTGGCTGTTCCGCTCACACTGATGATAGTTGCAGCTATTGCCGCTTCATGGGCACGGCTGCCTGATGCGTTGACAGCGATCGTTTCGATCGCATTGCCAGTAGTTTTTTATTTGATCATGTATCTTTTGCGCCGACGCATATTCAGGCGTTCGGGCTTAGTTTGTCACCGTTTAGAAATTTCGCAGAAGTGATCCTTTCAACTCTTGTTCTTACAGTTATAGGTGTTATTGCGGCCGCACTGCTGTATGTCGTTGCACGACGGTTTCATGTGGCAACAGATCTCCGTATCGACGAAGTGGAGTCGCTGCTTCCCGGCGCCAATTGCGGAGGGTGTGGTTTCAGCGGTTGCCGTGCGTTTGCTCAGGCCTGTTGCAGCGCTGCATCGCTCAACGGGCTGTCGTGCCCGGGCTCGGATGCGACGGTAATGGAGAAGATCGCAGGAATTCTCGGTCAGAAAGCTGTAGGCGCCGACGACAGGCGCAATGTGGCTGTTGTGGGATGTGGAGCTTCATGTTCCTCCCGTCAGAATATAGCTACGTATGACGGGCCGGGATCGTGTGCCGCTCTCGCGTCGATCGGTTCCGGCCCTACGCTTTGCAGCTATGGTTGCCTTGGCTTGGCCGACTGTGTGAGGGCTTGTCCGTTCGGCGCGATCGGCATGAATAGCGCTACAGGGCTTCCGGAAGTGGATTATTCGCGATGCACCGGGTGCGGCGCATGTGCGGCGCAGTGTCCGCGTTCGGTCATCAGCATAAGGCCAGCCATTAAATCGGCCGCTTTTTCTTATGTGGCATGTTCCAATTCCGTGGGAGGAGCGTTGGCTCTGAAAGCGTGCCGTTCGGCATGCATAGCCTGCGGCAAGTGTGAGCGGCTATGTCCCGAATCAGCCATAACTCTTAATCTTCCCGAAGGCTCGCGCACAGCCGTTCCTCCTGCACGTATCGACGCTACCCGCTGCACGGCTTGCGGCCGCTGCATCGAAGCGTGTCCCACCCACGCCATCCTTGCCGCCAACGCCTGACCCTTGCGGGGAATGAAGTTGTAGAAGTGGGTGTGATTCGATTTTTGGAAGAATACACTCGCGTTCTTAATAGTAATGATGTTGCCTCCCTCATTGTGGATGGCGGCGTATATGAGGTTATTGTATATCGTGGCGCGCCCGGCGGAGGCCCGGAAGTAAATCCGGTTGCGCAGGGTGTTGGTGCGCGACAGCAGCGGCCCACGCTGGCCGTCCGCTCCGGAGAGCGTCTTTTGTCTCCAGGTGACTTCCCACGGCTCCAGATCGCGATCGACAAAACCGCCCCGGGCGAAGTTCTCCCGGAAGTGCTGCATCGCCTTGGTACCGACGATACGCGGCAGGTCGTCGCGGACGAGTTTCAGCAGCTCCGGTTGCTGCTTTTCGATTAATCTTAGAAAATTTTGGGGAGTCATTGATTGGATTGTGAGAGAAAAATATTACTTTTGCAGCACATACAACTACTACATACGGGGGGTGTACCGGAAACGGAGCCTCCCGTCCCATTTTTGCTATATCTCAAACGGTTGGTCATATAAGATCTTACCTCCCCCAATACATATCACACGCTTAAACTCGATATAAGTTCTGTTAGGATCGCCCTTGATGCCACGATAGCGATTCAGGGCTCGATTGAGTATTCCTCGAATAGAGCACGAGCGACAGCCCGACGCTCTTCACCGGTGGTACTTGGCAGTTTGCCCAATAAGCTTTTGCATCGGTTGCAGTCTCTTTTCTGCCCGCGAAATATCGTCCCCAGCCGATTTGTGAGGCCACCCGCGAACGGGCATGAGGAGCAGTTCTCCGGAAAATATGGGTGATCCTGCCCGAAGAGATTGCCGGTCTTGCCCGGATTGTCCTTGAGGCTCTTTTGCGGGCCATTCTTGCGCGGATCCACCGCATCCTCATGCCTGATTCCGGTCGCCGGCTCGTCGGTCGACTCCAGAGAGCACTGGCAGTTCCACCGGTCGCCGGGCCTGTGGCGACTCCAGAACGAGTGATCCACCGGCAGGATTGTGCCCCA
>CALHWU010000160.1 GCA_938039795.1 uncultured Muribaculaceae bacterium | reverse complement strand
GGACGAACTGCTCGAAATGAAGGAGAAATACAGCGACGAACGCCGCACGGAGATCAACGCCCGCCTTACAGGCGAATCGAATCCTGAGGACGAAGTGGCCGATGACGACATGATCATCACTATTTCTCACCTCGGATATATCAAGCGCACCAATCTCTCGGAATTCCACGCGCAAAACCGAGGCGGAGTAGGAGCCAAGGGAAGCGACACCCGCGACAAGGATTTCATAGAGCATATCTATCCCGCTTCTATGCACAACTATATGCTCTTCTTCACCAACCGCGGACGCTGCTACTGGCTCAAAGTCTACGACATCCCCGAAGGAGCCAAAAACACCAAGGGAAGAGCCATACAGAATCTGCTCTCCATCGAGCCCGGCGACTCCGTCAAGGCATTCATCCGTGTCAAGGGACTCGAAAACAAAGATTTCGTCACCTCACACAATCTTGTATTCGCCACCAAGAATGGCATCATCAAGAAGACATCGCTTGAAGCTTACTCGCGGCCGCGTGCCAACGGCGTCAACGCCATTATAATCCGTGAAGGCGACGAGCTCATCTCAGTTGAGCTGACCGACGGCAACTCCGAGATCATAATGGCCAACCGCAACGGACGCGCCATCAGATTCCACGAAAGCAAAGTCCGCGAAATGGGTCGTGTCAGCACCGGCGTGCGCGGAATGACTCTCGACGGCGACGATGACGCCCTCGTAGGCATGATCTGCATGAGCCCCGACACCGACAACACCGTCATGGTGCTCTCGGAAAACGGCTACGGCAAACGCTCGCCTCTCGACGTCGACGTCACTCTTCCCGACGGCACCGTGGAGCGCCAGAACGTATACCGCATCACCAACCGAGGCGGCAAGGGCGTACGCACCATGAACATCACTCAGAAGACTGGAGCGCTTGTGGCCATCGAGAGCGTCAACGATGATAACGATCTTGTGATCATAAACCGTTCCGGCATCACCATCAGAGTCAGAGTCGCCGACATCCGTGTCATGGGCCGCGCCGCTCAGGGTGTAAGAGTGATCAATCTCGAAAAACGTGGCGATGTCATTGCGTCCGTCTGCTGCGTCGACACCGACCCCGATGAAGAACACGAGACAGACACTGCTGAAATGCAGGCCGAAGTGATCGAGGAAGCAGTCGACGATATGATGGAAGAGATCTCCGACGACATCATCCCTGATGACGACGAGGAGCTGACTGAAGACCATGACGACGACGAGACCGACAACGGATAACCACAGGAGTATAATAAGCAACAAAAATACCTTAATAATAATCTCAACCAACTGAAACGTTATGAAGAAAATCACCCTCTTAGGATTAGGGCTCTTCACCGCAATGGCAGCCTCGGCTCAGACCAATGTGGTCAACGACGCCAAGCACATGCTCGATCAGTCCAAACCCGACTACGCAGCCGTGCAGAAAGCCATCCAGCCCGCTCTTCAGGATCCCTCAACCGCCAAAACGGCAATGCCATGGTATATAAACGGCAAAGCCGGATTCGGACTCTACGACAACGCCTACATGCAGGAGGCGCTCGGAACACAGCTTTCAGCCGACCAGAAGAAAGCCGCCGGCACGGGACTTCTTCAAGGTTATGAATCATACATGAAAGCCCTTCCTCTTGATGTTGAAATAGACAAAAAGACCGGTGAGCCCAAGGTCGACAAGAAGACCGGAAAAGCCAAGCCCGGCAAACTCACCAAGGAAATGGTCAAGACAATGAAGGATAACTATATTTCCCTCAAGACCGGCGGCATCTACCTGTTCGACGCACAGGACTATAGCGGAGCCTACGATCTTTGGGAAGTATACGTCAATCTTCCCTCCAATCCGGCTCTCGGCGATGAGGCGCCCAAGGCTGAGGCCGACACACTTGTCGGACAGATAATGTACTACCAGCTTCTCGCCGCCCTCTCCTCCGACCGCAATGCCGAAGCGCTCGCCAAAGTGCCGCAGGTTGAAAAGACCGGCTATAAGAACATCGACGTCTACGTCTACGGCATTGAGGCTGCTCGCCGTCTCAATGACTCTGTGGCCATGCTTGATCTCGCCAAGCGCGGATATGCCGAATACGGCACACAGAACGTATCGTTCGTCGGACAGCTCATCAACGAGCACCTTCAGAAAAACGATTTCGACGGCTGCTATCAGCTCGTGAACGACGCTATCGCCGCCACACCCGACTCCATGGCCAGCATCAAGAGCCAGCTTTACGACATACTCGGCGTCATCTACGAACAGCAGGACAAGAACGACAAAGCTCTCGAAGCATTCGACAAGGCTATATCCATCGACGAGACACAGGGCAAGAACTTCTATGACAAAGCCCGCGTCATCTACAACAATGCCGTGAAGATGGACGAGACTCTTGTCGACGCTCCCGAAGCAGAGCGCAAGGCTAAAGTCGACCCCCTCCTGCTCGACGCAGCCAAGCTCTTCGAGAAAGCCTACAGCATCGATTCCACCAACCTCAACAACATTCCTTCGATCCTCTACCGTCTCTACTACCGTCTGGGCGCAGGCTATGAGGAACAGGCCGAGAACTGGAAGAATATGTGATTGAACATGTCGGTCGGCGCTGACCGATATTGAGATCATCGATCCGGAATTACTGATCCGGGCGGAAACTGCGTGAGTTTCCGCCCGGATTGTATTATGCCTTTTGTGGAGCATCGGTTGTCCGTATCGCAAAAAAACCGTAACTTCGCGAACATATAATACCATAAGCATAGTAATTCCACCATTAACCCTTAAACATGAAAATAATGACACTGGCGGCGCTCGCCGCATTGTTGGTCATACCGGCAGCCAACGCCCGGACTGTCGACGTCACGCCGTTGCCATCCCAAGTCACGGTAACAGACGGGGATATGATCATCACCCCCTCCACATCGCTGGTAATCGACGCTTCGGCAGAGGATGCCGCAAGACTTCGCTACTACGCCGACACCGAATGGCGCCGTTTCGCTCCCGCAGGAAAGAAATCATCGACATCCATCGAGCTGAGAACTGTAAAAAAACTTGACGGCGTGGATTCCCCCGAAGGGTACCTGCTGAGCGTCACTCCGCGCAAAGCCCTTGTAGAGGCGACATCCGGCGCCGGACTCTTCTACGGCCTGCGGACCCTGATGCAGCTTGCCGACGGCACAGACACCATCCCGGCCATTAACATCAGCGACTCCCCACGCTTCGGCTACCGAGGCATGATGCTCGACATATCACGCAACTACCGCGACAAGAATTTCATCCTCAAGCAGATCGACGCCCTGGCGCGTCTGAAGATCAACCGTCTGCACCTGCACCTTACCGACGGAGCCGGCTGGCGTCTTGAAATCAAGAAATACCCACGGCTGACAGAATACGCTGCCTGGCGTCCCGAACTGACCTGGAAGGAATGGAGCGAAGGCGGAGCCCGCTACACCGACGCCTCCGATTTCGGCGCCTACGGCGGTTATCTGACCCAGGACGACGACCGCGAGATCGTGGACAGCATCGCGATCTTCCTTCGCGCGGACGGCTATGAGATCGAGAAGGCGTACAACGGTCTGGAAGCGCTCGACATCGTGATGACGCACACGGTCCATCTGATCATACTCGACATCATGATGCCCGAGCTGGACGGCTTCTCCGCCGTGGCGGAGATTCGCAAAACCTGCAACACCCCGGTGCTGATGCTCTCAGCCCGGGGCGAGGAATACGACAAGCTGGCCGGCCTGGAGAGCGGTGCCGACGACTACGTTG
>CALHWU010000159.1 GCA_938039795.1 uncultured Muribaculaceae bacterium | reverse complement strand
TTTCTTTTTCGACCGTCTCGGCTTCTCAACGGTTTTTTACAATGACCGCCAGAGGTTTACATCACTCCACACTTTTGGCGCAGGAGAGGGCTATCAGCCGGTGGAAAATCCATTGTCCGATGAAGTGTTCGAGGCGTTTCATCGCATGGAGATGCATCGCGGATGCACTGTCCTGCATTCCGCGGCTGATTTTCGCCTGAGCGTCGAAAATGCCGCCGACGAACCGGGGAAGGCATTCGTCGCCGTAGCCGACGGATCCCGACGGGTGGCGGCGATGGCATGGGCAAGTCTGTCGGCTGACCGAGAGCTCCTGACGGTTACCGACCTTCTTGGCATCGATCGCTCGGCCATGAGGGGAGCCATGCATGAGCTGAGGCGCCGTTTCCCCGACGTGGCGGTGCAGATCATGGCCGTGCCGGGCGACACTCACCGTAGGCTCTATGCTTGCGGAATGGCGAGGATTGTCGATGTAGCGCAATGTCTGGAGAAAGTGGCCGCCGCCAATCCCGATCTTTGTCTGACGATGCGCGTCACCGATCGGATCATACCCGACAACTCGCATTACTACACGATTGAAAACGGCTCGCTCTATCTCGTCGACGAACGCTCTGACCGTCCCGACTTCGATATCACTGCCGAAGTGCTCTGTCGGATAGTTTTTTCCTCACCAGCCATAGGCTCCATCATCGGCTTCCCCTCAGTCCGTCCCTCGTTATTCATGTGAGGAACGCAACTGCGGCAGCTTATAAACAAGACCACACTCGCGCCGACGGTCAGATCTGACTGCCGGCACGAGTGTGGTTGAATATTGGATTGAGTGGCTGCGTCGGTTACTTGTAGCGGGCCCAGCGGATGAGATCCTTGAAGGTGGGTTTCTTGCCATACATGAAGATACCCACGCGGTAGATCTTGGCTGCGATCCATACCATAGCGAGGAAGCTTGCGTAGAGTATCGCCAGAGATACCCATACCTCCCACATCGGGATGCCCGAGGGTACGCGGGCCATCATCACCATCGGCGAGGTGAAGGGTATGAACGACGTCCAGAGGGCGGCCGGGGAGGATGCGTCGCCGGCGGCGGTCATGCCGAATATGATGCCGATGATTATGGGGAAGATGACGAACGACTGGAGCTGGCTTGCGTCCTGAATGTTGTCGACGGCCGAGCCGATGGCGGCGTAGATGGCGGCATATAGCAGGAATCCGCCGATAAGGAAGAGAATCAGCAGCCCGAAGAGCTGGAGTATGTAGCCTACGTTGCTCATGAGATTCATGGCCTGCAGCACCTCCATGTCCATCGAGGCGCTCGATGCGTCGAGAGTGCCGGCGTTGAGGGCCGCCATCTCGCTCATGGCGGCGTCGGGTATCAGAGCCGGGAGCACGAACGCCGACATGGCCGCTATCAGCACGCCCCATATCAGTATTTGGACGACGGCCACAAGGCCTATGCCGCATATTTTGCCGAGCATGAGATGAGTGGGCTTGACGGATGATACCACGATCTCGAGCACTCGGTTGTTTTTCTCCTCGATGATGCTTGTCATCACCATCTGGCCGTAAAGCAGCAGACACATGTAGAGCAGGAAGGTCAGTATGATGCCTATCAGATAGCTGACTGTGGCCGATGCCGACTGCGTTTCTCCTTCTTCCCGGTCGTTGCGGATGCTCATGAGCTTCACGTCGCTGTGCACCTCTTCGAGTATTTTGTCGAGATTCTCTATGTCATATTGTTTGAGCCGCTCATCCTCTATTATGTCGTTGATCTGTGAGGTGACGTTGCTCTCAAGCGACATCGACGATGATCCGTTGGTGTAGAGACGCGGAGTGGCCTTGCCGTCCATCGTTCCTGCCGGGATATACAGCACACCGGATACGTCGGGATCGGTCAGAGCGGAGTCGAGGGGAGTGGCGGCGAGATTGTTGAAGTGCGTCTCCTTGTCGCTCTGCAGCCGGGAGCCGATCATGCCGGTTTCGTCGATGACGGTGATGTCGCGCTCCTCGCTGCCGCTCACCATCATGATGAGCGCGGGGGCGGCCATCATGGCGAGCATGAGCACGGGCATAAGTATTGTCGTGATGATGAAGCTCTTTTTCTTGACCCGTTCGAGAAATTCGCGCCGGATCACGAGGGCTATGTTGTTTGCCATATCAGTCGTTGTTTTCGTTTTGTTTTACTGTCTTGATGAATATATCGTTCATTGATGCCATCACGCGGCCTACTTCGATCAGATCGGTCGATTCGTTGGCCGTGGCTATGACATCGCGCAGCATGGCACCCGGGGCGAGCTTGAGCTCCAGACGCTGTTCGTCGCCTTTGGGTTCGTCGAGGAAGAATTCGCTCGACATCGGGCGCAGACGTTCCATGAGCTGACGTGGATCGCCGGTGAAGGTCAGCGAGCAACGTCCGTCGCTGAAACGGTGGCGCAGTTCGTCGACATTGCCTGTCAGTATGTTCTGCCCTTTGTTGATAAGAGTGATATCGGAGCATATTTCCTCCACCGATCCCATGTTGTGTGTCGAGAAGATGATGGTGCTCCCTTCGTCGCGGAGCTGCAGTATCTCCTGTTTGAGCAGATTGGCGTTGATCGGGTCGAATCCGGAGAAAGGCTCGTCGAAAATGAGCAGTTTCGGGCGATGGAGCACTGTGACGATGAACTGCACTTTCTGCGCCATACCCTTGGAGAGCTCCTCGACCTTCTTGTCCCACCAGTCGGAGATGCCGAATTTCTCGAACCACCGCTTCAGCTGTGTCGTGGCATCGGCTTTCGACAGCCCTTTGAGGCGCGCGAAGAATATGGCCTGCTCGCCGACTTTCATCTTCTTGTAGAGGCCGCGCTCTTCTGGAAGATAGCCGATCTGGCTGACGTCGGCCGCCGTAAGGGTATGGCCGTCAAACATCACCATGCCGCTGTCGGGGGCTGTGATATGGTTGATGATGCGTATGAGAGTGGTCTTTCCGGCTCCGTTTGGCCCCAGCAGACCATACACCGTGCCGCGCGCGATGTTGATGCTGACGTCGTCAAGAGCCTTGTGGCCGGTGTAATTCTTGCTGACACCGATTACTTCAAGGATATTGTCCATTGCTTAAAATTTGTTCAAATTTATCACTTTCTTTTTATTTGACGCATGCCGCCGTCAAAAATTTCATGACCCGGCAAAAAATGTGTAATTTTGTCATATGGCAATTAATTCGTTTCTGCAGATAGAGGGTCTGACCAAGAGTTATGGCGACCGTATGCTCTTCGCCGATGTGACGTTCGGCATCAACGAGGGCGACAAGATAGGCATTGTGGCCAAAAACGGCACCGGCAAATCTACCATGCTGCGTATCATAGCCGGAGAGGAGGCGCCCGACAGCGGCACTGTCACGGCACGCAGCGGTCTGCGTATCGGCTATCTGCCTCAGCTGCCGGAGTATGCTCCGGGCACTACCGTGCTCGAAGCCTGTCTGCTCGCCGACACTCCTGCCGCCAGAGCCGTGGGGGAGTACCGCAGGACGCTTATGGCAGGCGACGATCAGGCTGTGGCCGACGCCACGCACCGGATGGACGAAGCTTCGGCATGGGACTTCGAGGACCGGCTGACCCAGTTGCTCGCGCAGCTGCGCATCGACAATCCCGACGAGAAAATGGATCATCTCTCGGGCGGTCAGCGCAAGCGTGTGGCGTTGGCAGCCACGCTGCTCGACGATCCGTCGCTGCTGATTCTCGACGAGCCGACCAATCATCTCGATCTCGACGTCATAGAGTGGCTTGAGGCATATCTGACGAAGTCGAGGGCCACGCTGCTGATGGTCACACACGACCGTTATTTTCTCGACCGTGTGTGCAACCGCATAATAGAGATCGACCGGCAGGAACTGTTTTCATATGACGGCAACTTCGAATATTACCTGCGCCGTCGCGAAGAGCGCTACGAAGCGATGGCGGCCGAACTTGACCGCGTGCGCAACACTCTGCGCCGCGAGACCGAGTGGATGCGCCGTCAGCCACAGGCGCGTGCCGGCAAGGCGAAGTACCGTATAGACGCCTATCATGATCTGCGCAAACGGTCGATGATAAACCTTTCGGAGCGGCAGGTAAATCTCGATGTGGATTCATCATATATCGGATCGAAGATTTTCGAGGCCGAGCACATCTCGAAGCGTTTCGGCGAAAAGGTGATACTCCGCGACTTCTCCTATGTCTTCGCCCGCTATGAGAAACTCGGCATCATAGGCCGCAACGGCGCCGGGAAATCGACATTCATAAAGATGCTCATGGGGCTCGTGGCCCAGGACGGAGGGAAATGGAATGTCGGAGAGACAGTGCGCTTCGGTTACTACAGTCAGGAGGGTATGGAGTTTGATCCCGACAAAAAGGTGATCGATGCCATCACTGACTACGCGGAGGAGGTGAGTGTCAACGACGGCGGCGCACGATATTCGCCCATGCAGTGGCTGAAACGTTTTCTGTTCGAGCCTTCCGACCAGCAGAAATATATACGCACCCTGAGCGGTGGAGAGCGGTGTAGGCTGCAGCTTGCCACAGTGCTCATGCGTTCGCCCAACTTCCTGATTCTCGATGAGCCGACAAATGATCTCGACATCATGACGCTCGGCATACTGGAGGATTATCTCGCCGAATTCAAAGGTTGTCTGATAGTGATAAGCCACGACCGCTTTTTCCTTGATTCGATCGTCGATCATATATTTGTGCTCGACGGCACAGGCGAGGTCTATGATTTCCCCGGCAACTACACCGAATGGCGCGAATACAATGTCCGGCGTGAGCGCGAATCAGCGGCTGAAATCAAAGCTGCTGAAGAGCCGGTGAAGGAGAAACAGCGCTCTGCGTCTGAAAAGCAGAAGCTGACCTTCAAGGAACGGCGCGAATTTGAAGCTCTGGAGGGTGAACTTGAAGCACTCAACGCAGAGAAAGCCGATCTTGAGGCACTTTTCAATTCGGGCGCCTCGGCCGAAGAGATATCGAAAGCCTCCGGGCGATACCAGACGCTGCTCGACGAGCTCGACGAAAAGGAGTTGCGCTGGCTTGAGCTCTCGGAAAAAGCCTGATGAAACACCAAGGGCCATCATCGACACGATAATCGACGGTGGCCCTTGGATATTGATTACATTTCAATGATCAGAGCATCGAGAGCGTGCCTGCCTCGGCCTGCTGGATCATCTGCTTGCTGGCGGTGATGTAGATCTCCACGCGGCGGTTTTGCTGTCGTCCTTCGGGCGTGGCGTTTGATGCCACGTAGTCGGCCATAGGTATTCCTTCAGCAGTCAGACGATTGGCTGCTACTCCGCTGTTGAGCAGGAACTGGCGTACGGCGTTGGCACGTCCGTCGGCTACGCGGGTATTCACCTCCATCGAGCCTGTGTCGTCGGTAAACCCGTAGATCTGTACGTTGGTCTCCGGATTGTTGATGAGTGATGTAGCGAACGGGGTCAGATCGTTACGTGCCGACATGCTGAGAGTCGTGCCGTTGGTAGGGAAAAGGATACCCGAGCTGAATGTGACCTTGATCGCCTGCAGACCGTTCTGGTCCTGCACCTCTTCGACCTTGGCTTTTTCAGCAAGCTCACGCTGGAGTTCGGCCTGCTGCTTGTCCATTTTCTTGCCGATAAGGGCACCGGCGCCTGCGCCTACGCCTGCACCGATTGCGCTGCCTATGGCCGCTCCCTTGCCTCCGCCGATTATGGCTCCGAGGCCTGCGCCGAGAGCGGCGCCGCCGCCACCTCCGATGAGGGCTCCCTTACCGGTGTTGTTCATACTGCTGCATCCGGAGCTTACCAGAAGGCATATAGCCATAAGGCCTGCGCTCATGATTTTCAGTGTCTTTTTCATTTTTCAGAATTTAATTAAATTTCACATATCTGAATCTGTCTACAAAGTTAATAAAAAAAATCAACTTTTATAGTGAAAGAACGCATATCGCTTCCCGTTTGTTTAGGAAAGGTGGCGATGAGATTGCAGTATGACTGCAATGGGCATGCAATAAGGTCGTCTCTGAAAAGAAACGACATGAATTCTATGATTCTCTCATAAATTTTGGCTATATTTGCAGACAATAACGATCAACCGACTTTTATCGACTGATATCATTACCTAAATGGCTTTTTTCAATAAAGACCGCAGAGAACAGCGTCCTAATATCGTATATCACTTGGGCGCTCTGATTGCAGTCAGTGCGTGGGGCGCATCGTTTATTTCCACGAAGGTTTTGCTCCAGCACGACATGACTGCGGTGGAGATCTACATATATCGTTTTATTTTAGCATATTTATGCACATTGCTTTTCTGTCCGCGACCTTTGCTGTCTGACTCCTTGCGCGATGAGCTGAAATTTGCGTTGTGTGGCATTTGTGGCGGATCGGTCTATTTTATAGCCGAGAATACTGCCGTGACGTATACGCTCGTGAGTAATGTATCCCTCCTCGTATCGACATCGCCGCTCCTCACGGTAATGCTGGTAGCCCTGCTTTATAAAACCGAACGCATTTCTAAGCCGATGATAATCGGATCGCTGGTGGCGCTCGCCGGTGTGGGCTGTGTGATTTTTAATGCAAGCTTGAATCTGCAGGTCAATCCTTTGGGTGATATGCTCGCTCTTCTGGCAGCGGTATGCTGGGCGGTATATTCAATAATTCTCAGGCCTCTGAGCACAGTCTATGGGAGCTGGTTCATTACCCGCAAGACCTTCTTTTACGGCGTGGTCACGGCATTGCCGTTTTTCGTGATGGAAAAGCATCATTTCCCTTTAGCGCAGATGCTCGATGCCGAGATTCTCTACAATCTGCTGTTTCTCGGCCTGTTCTGCTCTATGATCGCCTACCTTCTCTGGGGGCAGGCAGTGAAAGGTCTGGGTGCTGTGACTTCAGGTAATTATATGTATTTTTCTCCCATCGTCACTCTTGTCCTGTCAGCCGTTATGCTCGGCGAGGCGGTGTCGGTGATCGGTTGCACAGGATGCGTGCTCATCCTCGCCGGAGTTATAGCAGGCGACCGTCTCGGTGCCAGAAAAGGCTGAGGTCAGCTTTTCATGCGCCTGCGAGAAAATCTATTTCTTCTACCAGACGTGAGGCAAGCGCTGCTGTGGCTCCGTCGCTTTCCGCGACTTTTGAAGCTACCGGGCGTATGACTGCCGAATGCAGCGGTATGAGATTCCACATCAGTCTGACGCCGGCATATTGACGCAAAGGATGCTCGGCGTCAGGTGCGGATGACGCCCATTCGATAGCTGTGCTTACTGGATCCGGGATATGCCTGAGGAGTTTGAGACAGAGCACGTCGATGGCCTCGGCCGACGTCATCGCATCAGCCCATTGAGTCGCTTCGCGATGGCCGATCGTTGACGGATCGGCAAGCATGGGCGCCATGAGTTGGCTCTCACGCGTATGGTCATCAGCGCGAAGGATGGCGGCCAAAGTCTCATCGCGTCCTGTCTCACGCGCTATTTCCGCCAGTTGTGGCAGGTTGAGACCGAAAATGATGCGGTAAGGCGATCCCGCCTTGCGCAGTGTGTCGGAGACAATGCCGTTGCGCATGGCAAAAAATCGACGTTTTATGGTCTGTAGTGGATTGAATTGTGTCATGAGCGCAAAATTAGTCAAAAAATGCGTAACTTTGCCAATCGAATCAATCCAACACTGACAAATTACGCATGAACAGACGACTGATATATTTAGCGACCGCCGCAATGATGGCCTTTGCCGCTTTAGCTTCCGATGGCATCGACAATCTGCCTGTAAAGCAGGTCAATGGCCGTGACTGTCATTATTATGAGGTGTCGCAGGGCGAGACGGTATATTCAATCGCGCGCAAACTTCAGATTTCGCGCGAAGATATAGAGAAGGCCAACCCTTCGGTTAGAGATGGTCTGAGGGCAGGCCAGACGTTATATTTCCCTATAGAAGCGTCGTCATGGCAACCCAGGCGGCATACGGTAAAACCCAAGGAGACAATATATGGCATCGCGCGCCAGTATGGCATCACTACCGATCAGCTGATCCAGTGGAATCCGCAGGCACGTGACGGCATACGCAAGGATCAGGTGCTCATAGTCAGTGATCCCTCATATCGTCCAGGAGAGGCGTCATCATCCGTCCCGGAGGCAGCGCTCCCGGCAACCTCGCTACCCGCAGATCAGGGCTGGAAGGCTTCAGGCACTATGACTCCGTTAGAGCCGTCCTCGGCTACAGTAGCGACGGTTCCTTACCGTATCGGAGAGAAAGAGAGCCTCTACCGTATCGCCATCAACCATAATACGACGGTAAGCAATCTTCTTGCGCTTAATCCGGGGCTTGACGAGAATCACTACGAGGCAGGCCAGACCATACAGGTTCCGGCCGTAGCGGCTCAGGAGGCTTCAGCGGCTTCTGATGTGAGTGATGTGGCTGGTGCACCGGATGTGTCGGATGTGACGGATACGGAAGAAAAGGCTATGGGCCGCTACCGCGTGAAGAGCAAGGAGACATTTTACTCCATCGCCCATGCCCACGGGCTGACGATCGAGCAGCTCGAGAAAGCCAACCCTGAAGTGGGTGTGCTGAAAGAGGGCATGATCCTCAACATCCCTCTTAATGAGGCGCCTGCAGTGGAGGCAACGCCTATCGCCGGAGGTGACGTTTATGCCGAGACCGTCGATCCTACGATGGCATCGCCCGGACGCGATACAGTTATGGCGGCTGTAGAGGAGGCAAGCGAACCCGGAGTCAATGTGGCTCTGATGCTTCCGCTGATGCTCAATCAGTCCGAACAGCCTAAAAAGGCGCAGCTCTATACCGAGTTCTACAAGGGATTCCTGCTCGCGGTCGACACAATGCGCCGGTGTGGCACTCCTATCAATATCCATGTGTTTGACACCGAAGGCTCAGCGATGCGCGTTGGTTCGCTGCTTGGCGATTCGGCGCTGACAAAGGTCGACGTCATCATTGCGCCCGACGATGAGACACAGCTCGCTATGCTTGGCAACTATGCGCGCTTCAAAGGCGTCAATGTGCTGAATCTATTTGTCGTTAAGGACACTACCTACCGGAGCAATCCGGCGATGATGCAGGGCAATATACCCCATAAGGCTATGTATGACAAAGCGATAGCAGGTCTGCTGCGCAACTATCAGGATTATACACCCGTGATAGTAGGACATGGCGAATCGCCCGACGACAAGGCTGAGTTTATAGCCGCTCTCAAAAAACGCCTTGACAACGAAGGACGTAAATACCATCAGATCACCTTCGACAACATCCTGCGGCTGACGGATCTCGCCGAGCTCGACCCGGAGGGCAGCTATGTGTTCATTCCGGTCAGCGGGCGACAGGCAGAGCTCAACCGTCTGACAGGCGCTATCTCTGAATTCCGCGAGAAATCCACACAATCTGATCCGGTAAGAATCTTCGGTTATCCTGAATGGATCACATTCCGCGGAGAGACGCTCGTCAACATGCATAAGCTCAATACTGTCGTCTTTTCCCGTTTCTATACTGTGCCCGACGATCCCGCGGTGCGTGCGGTCGACGATAGTTTCATGCGCTGGTATGGAGGGGAGATGGCCAACTACGTGCCGCGTCAGGGCACTTTCGGTTTCGATACAGGCATGTTCCTGATCCGCTGGCTCAGTTCACGCGGAGCTGATACACCCTTGAGGCATTCCGGAATTCAGAACGGCTTCAATTTCGTCAGGGTTCCCGACGGAGGCTGGGTCAATGACGAACTGTATCTCATTAATTTCCGCCCGAGCGGACTTATTGACAAAATATCACTATGATGAGACCGTCGTTGTTCAGGGCTCTTGTCGCTGTCATGGTCGTGACGGCGTCGGCAGCGGGAGTGTCGGCGCAGCGTCAGTATGAGCCCAAACTTTATCTTGGCGGAAAGGCCGGCGCCACATTCTCAAGCATGCAGTTTTCGCCTCATGTCAAGCAGGCGCTCGTGCAGGGTGTCACAGCCGGTATGACTGTCCGTTACACTGAGGAGAATATATTTGGTCTTATCGGCGAGCTGTGCGTCACACAGCGCGGATGGAAGGAAGGATTTGAAAAGGACGACGGCCCCTGGAAGTATGACCGGAAGCTGACATATATCACTCTTCCGGTGCTGTGCCACATCTATTTCGGCAGTTCCAGGGTAAAGGGGTTTGTGAATCTCGGCCCGTCGGTGAGCTATATGCTTTCAAGCTCAATATCGTCCAATTTCGACTACCGGCATCCTGATACCGGGCCTGACTCGCCTTTCCATTATCGTGAGACCGAGCAGATGGCTCTTCCGGTGAAAAACAAGATGGACTATGGAATTCTCGGCGGTGCGGGAGTGGAGTTTATCTTTGCGCGCCGTCACAGCCTGATGCTCGAGGGGCGCTATTATTTCGGACTCGGCAGCATTTTCTCATCGAAGAAGCGTGATCCGTTCTCGGCTTCACGTTGCACCTCGATCGAGGTGGCGCTCGGCTATATGTTCAGAGTGAAATGATCATGCGTTTCCGGGTGGCTGGTCTCAGAAAGAGATGTCGCCCGGACACGTTAGGATCCTGAATACGAGGTCGTGGAGCAGATCGGCTGAATTCTGCCGCGAGCCGACACCTTTTGACTGTACGTCGGCCTTTCTTATTGCTGAAATTATCTCGATGGCTTTGAATGCATTGTAGTTTGGCATCGCTACGCTGTATTTGCGAAGCTGCACGTCCCATTTCAGCCCTAAGGCGGCTTTGAGACCTGACGGTGATTTGTCCTTCGTAAAATAGACTATCAGCAGGTCGGAGAAGAATGCGAACAGCGCGGCAATGGTCACCACTGCCGGATTAGCTTTCGGATTTTTGGCGAAATAGTCGGTTATGGCGAAAGCCTTGCGCGCGTCTTTGGCCGCGATGGCGTCGATCAGCTCGAAGTTGTTGTAGTCCTTGCTGACGCCGATGTTGCGCTCGATGCTTTCGGGAGTGATTGTAGCGCCTTTGCCGAGTATCATGGCCATCTTGCCGATCTCGTTGTAGAGTTTGGCGGCGTCCACTCCGATATAATCGGTGAGCATCGCTATCCCTTTGGGTTCGATGTGCAGCCCGGCGTTGCGTACGAGCGCCTCAATGGTCGGAGCTACCGAGGCCGGTTTGAGGCGTGAGCTCTCGAACACCACCCCTTCGCCTTTCTTTACGGCTTTCACTACCTCGGCAGGCTTTATTGCCTCGCCGCGCGACGCCAGTACGAGCAGGGTGGTGGGCGACGGTTTCTCGACGTAGGCGCACAGCTTGGATTTCCACCGTGCGTCGACACTCTGCAGTTCTTTCACGATGACCACCTGGCGCTTGGCCGAGACCGGAAAACGGCGGCAGATATCGGCTATAGAGCCCGGGGTGGTGTCGGGAGCATAGACTACGGTCATGTCAAACGCCTTCTCGCTCTCCGGAAGGATATCCTCGAAGCGCCTTACGAGTTCGTCGATGAAATAGCTTTCCTCGCCGTGGAGCAGATACACGCTGCTCGGAGCACCGTCGCGTATCGAGCGCAGCATTTGATCGAAAGTGGGTGATGTAGCGGCCGCCATAATATGCTTTGTCAGAATAATTGCGTAAATTTACGCAATATTTCCGAAATGATGGATATACCCGCACTAAATATGCCGCCTGCCAGGCTTGATATCCGCCGATCCGGCTCTCATTCCGAAGTCTACGATTCCCTGAGGCGCCGGTGGGTCACGCTTACTCCCGAGGAGTGGGTGCGCCAGCATTTTGTGGGCTGGCTTACCGGCGAGCTCGGATATCCGGCGAGTCTGGCGGCCAATGAGGTGGGCCTCAAGCTAAACGGCACCCTGCGACGGTGTGACACGGTCATCTACGATCGCTCGCTGCACCCTCTTGTGGTCGTCGAATACAAGGCTCCGTCAGTCACCATCAGTCAGAAAGTCTTCGATCAGATAGCGCGATACAATTTCGTGCTTCATGCCCGGGCGCTGATGGTCAGCAACGGTATGGATCATTACTGCTGTGTATACTGTCCCGACGGCAGCTATCGTTTTCTCCCCGGCATTCCTGCCTATTGCCGTCTGACCGAGATATTGCACAGTCTCGACTCTCGGTGAGGCGGCTATCCGTTTCATGCGGCCAGTGCTGAGGAAGTGACTAACGGCAGATCCTGAAACCTCTGGAGAGTATGAATCTGATGGTCTCCTGTGATGTCGCCCGGTCATAATCCTTCTCCGACTCCGGTAGTTCGTCATATGGCACAAGGCATGGATGCTTTTTTAGCCTGTCGTCGCGTTCGGGCCCGTAGATCCATCCTTGGTCGAGGCGCGACTTCGCCCAGACCTCATGCACATTGCGTGCCATATCCTCTATGAGAGGCTGCAGGGACGCGGGAAGCTCTATGGCGGAAGTATCGGCGGGTTGCGGTTTGTATTTGTTCATCTGTTGATTCAAAGATTATTGAGTATATGTTTGACGGTTTCCTTAAGAAGGGATGCCGAGTGTTGCAAAGATAATCATTTTTCATGCTGATACCAATTCGTTGCGGGAATTTGTCTGTCAGCTCCGCGTATTGCACAGACATTAAGAAATAGTGCAAAAAAATCGGGCCGTCGTGTTACAGTATTGTCGAATTTTTGTAACTTTGCAGCCTGATTGTGCCTGAACGGCCGTTTTACAGAAGTCACTCAACGTTAGAGAATATGAAATTGTTACAATCTAAGCTTGCCCAGTACACTGAGCCCCAGAAGGCTAAGGCTGCAGGGGTATATCCTTATTTCAGAGCTATTTCGAGCGAGCAAGATCCTGAAGTCACTATCGACGGGCGCAAGGTGCTGATGTTCGGCTCCAATTGCTATACCGGTCTGGTAAATGATCCCCGTATCAAGGAAGCTGCGATAGAGGCAACACGCAAGTATGGCACAGGATGCGCCGGTTCGCCGTTCCTCAACGGCACTCTTGATCTGCACAAGGAACTTGAGCACAAGATAGCCGAGTTCATAGGCAAGGAGGATGTAATGATATATTCTACCGGTTTCGGAGTCAATCTCGGTGTGGTGTCGGCGCTGACCGGCCGCGAGGACTATATTCTCTGGGACGAGCAGGATCATGCTTCCATCATAGAGGGACGCCGCCTCTCGTTCAGCCAGTCGCTGAAATACAAGCACAACGATATGGCGTCGCTTGAGAAGCAGCTCCAGAAGTGTGAGCCCGACAAGGTGAAACTCATCGTCACCGACAGCGTTTTCTCTATGGAGGGCGATGTGGCCGATGTGAAGACGATCGTAGAGCTTGCGAAAAAGTATGATGCAAGTGTGATGGTCGATGAGGCCCATGGTATCGGTGTGTTCGGTCCCGGCGGCCGTGGTGTTTGCCATCATTACGGAGTGGCCGATGATGTAGACCTCATAATGGGCACATTCTCAAAGTCGTTTGCCTCGCTCGGCGGTTTTATCGCCACCGACAAGGAGATCACCAATTTCCTCCGTCATCATTCACGTTCATATATCTTCACTGCGAGCATCACGCCCGCGTCGACGGCTGCTGCGCTCAAGGCCATGGAGATCATGCAGAACGAGCCTGAGCGTCAGGAGAATCTCTGGAAACTCACCAATTATGCTCTCGATGGATTCCGGAATATGGGCTGTGAGATCGGCAATACGTCGACGCCGATCATACCGCTCTTTGTCCGCGACAACTTCAAGACGTTCGCTATCACGCGCGATCTCCTCGAAGAGGGTATATTCGTCAATCCTGTCGTTTCGCCTGCAGTAGCACCTCACGACACTCTTATCCGGTTCAGCCTTATGGCCACCCACTCCAAGGAACAGGTCACCACGGCGCTCGAAAAGATTCAGAAGGTATTCCGCGCTCACGGCATCATCAAGTAAGGCCGTATACAGTTATTGACGCAGATAAAAATGGCGGCGTAATGTTCTCTTACCGGAGACTTTACGCCGTCAGTCTTTTTTTGCCGGCATTATCTGAAATCAGTCGGCTGCCTCCGACAATGCCTTGAGAATAGCGGCAATTGTTGTCATCCGGCGTCCATGGAATGATATGCAGCCATTTTCTGCTATTATTTCAGCGGTCTGATGTGATGTCGACTCGACAAGTCTGTAGCCCGAGCGCCGAAGCGCTCTTGAGACCAGTTTATGAATGACACCGGAGCCGGCTATGGAGATTTCTTCCCTTGACTCGGGAAGTTCAATATGAAAAGAGGCGGTATTGCTGTCGAATGTTATGGCATTGTTGCAGAAAAAATCGGAAAGCTGTCCGGAGATCATTATATCCTCCGGTATGCCGTCGATGAATCCATTGCTGCGGTCGAGCATCCATATCCGGTCGGCAAGTTGCAGGGCTATCTCGATGTCATGGGTCGTGAGAAGCACCGTTTTGCCTTGCTCGGCGCTCAGACGGCGAAGCATACTCATTGTTTCCACCTTGCTCGGAAAGTCGAGAAACGCTGTTGGCTCGTCAAGCAGTATTATGGGAGTATGCTGGGCAAGAGCCTTGGCGATCATCACTTTCTGGCGTTCGCCGTCGGAAAGCGTGTCGACAAGCCTTTGGCTGAGGCCGGTCGTTGCGGTGAGTGCCATTACTTCGTCGATATCCCGGGCATCATTTTTGGAAAGGGTGCCCCAGAAGCCGGTATACGGACTCCGGCCGAGAGATATGAGCTGACGAACTGACATATCGGGAAGATTGAAACGGTCGGTCAGTACAACGCTTACCAGCCGTGACATATCCTCGCGTGAATAATCTTCGAGTTTACGGCCCTCTATTTCCACATAGCCCGAGAGCGGGCTGATAAATCCCGCTATAGTCCTGAGCAGCGTGGATTTTCCGGCGCCGTTCGGTCCGAGCAGACAGGTCAGCTCCCCGCTGTGCAGGGAAGCGTTAATGCCTTCAGCCACTGTAATGGCTGACCCTCTTGAACGGTATCCCAGCGAGATATCGTTGAGTGTTAATGTATTCATGCGATTATCCATGATTATGCAAATATATGACGCTGATCCGATGCTTGGAGGAAGAATGTGGTTAAAAGATATTAACGGAATGGGATATTTGGATGTGATGGCAAAATTGGCTATTTTTGCAATATGATAACTGAATTGGAAGATTTTGATCTTACGCACCACAACACATTCGGAATGCGTGTGAAATGTGCAAGATGGATAGAATACACCTCCTCCGATGATCTGCCGGAGCTATTCCGGCGCATCGGCTCATCTCCGTTCAAGGCGATAGGGGAGGGAAGCAATCTGCTCTTTGAGGGAGATTATCCGGGCGTGTTGCTGCATTCGCGCATTTTGGACATGGAAGCCGGAGTAGATGACAACGGTGATTTCCTGCTGACGGCAGGATCAGGTCTGATTTTCGACGATGTGGTTGAGCATGCCTGTCGGTCTGGCATCTGGGGCATGGAGAATCTGTCGGCCATCCCGGGACAGATCGGCGCGGCTGCTGTGCAGAATATAGGTGCTTACGGTGTGGAAGTTGCCGATATTGTCGATGAAGTGAGATGCTATGATACCGTCGACAGATGTGAGGTGTCTTTTACGGCCGCCGACTGCTGCTATGGCTACAGGATGTCGATATTCAAGACTCCGCAGGCCTTTGGCCGGTATATAGTCATTTCAGTGCGTTTCCGTTTGTCCAAAGGACTTGGTCCGAAGCTCGACTACGGTAATCTTCGCGCATCCCTGGGCGATAAGCCGCTTACGCCAATGACCGTGCGGCAGGCTGTCATCGCAATCCGCGAGGCGAAGCTTCCCGCTGTCGGTGAATTCGGAAGCGCCGGGAGTTTTTTCAAGAATCCGGTGGTGCAGCGGACGAAATTCGAGGAGATAGCAGAGGGTTTCGGATCAGTGCCGCCGCATTATGATCTTACTGACGGCACGGTCAAGATCCCTGCCGCATGGCTTATAGAGCAGTGTGGATTCAAGGGAATGGAGCGCGGCAATGTCGCAGTATGGTCACGTCAGCCGCTTATTATCGTTAATCTCACCGGCCGCGCGGCTCCCGATGAGATCATGGAGATGCAGCGCGACATTACCGACGCGGTCGAAAAACGCTTCGGCATAAAGCTTCATCCCGAAGTAGAACATGTAATATAACCCTAAAACCAACCATTGATGAGCACATTCATAATAGAGGGCGGTCACCGGCTTGCCGGCGAGATCGAACCTCAGGGAGCCAAAAACGAGTCATTGCAGATAATAAGCGCTTGTCTTCTTACCTCTGAGGAAGTACATGTGACCAATATCCCCGAAATACTTGACGTACGCAATCTTATCGGCCTGCTTGAATGCATGGGCGTTAAGGTTGAGCGAAAAGGAAAAGGGGACTATGTTTTCAAGGCCGATGATATAGACACCGACTACATCACGTCGGAGGATTTCGTCCGCCGGTGTGCGTCGCTTCGCGGCTCTGTCCTTGTGGTAGGCCCCCTTCTGGGCCGTTTCGGAGAGGCGTTTTTCGCCAAGCCGGGTGGCGACAAGATAGGACGCCGGAAAGTCGATACTCATATCATGGGCATGATGAATCTCGGGGCTTCCCTCGAATATGACGAGACTAAGCGCGCCTATAAGCTGACGGCTCCTGAAGGCGGTCTGAAAGGCACTTATATGCTGCTCGACGAAGCTTCTGTCACAGGCACTGCCAACATCATTATGGCAGCTGCTCTTGCCCATGGCGTGACTACGATCTATAATGCAGCGTGTGAGCCTTACGTGCAGCAGCTTTGCCGCATGCTCTCGGCCATGGGGGTAAAAATAGAGGGCCTGGCATCGAATCTGCTGACCATACATGGCACCGACAGGCTGCATGGCGCCAGCCACCGCATACTCCCCGACATGATCGAGGTAGGCAGTTTCATAGGCATGGCCGCTCTCAATTCGAGCGAGATCACGGTGAAGAACGTATCGTACGACAATCTCGGAATCATCCCCGACAGTTTCAAGCGGCTCGGAATAGCTCTCGAACGCCGCGGTGACGACATCTACGTTCCGGCTCAGGATGTCTATGAGATAGAAACCGCCCTCGA
>CALHWU010000158.1 GCA_938039795.1 uncultured Muribaculaceae bacterium | reverse complement strand
ACAGCGTTGAGAGGAAGCACCATGTGGGCAGGAAGAACGCACACAAGATTACAGAGCAAGGCCACAGCCGACCCGACC
Source organism: uncultured Muribaculaceae bacterium (assembly GCA_938039795.1). Lineage (GTDB taxonomy): Bacteria > Bacteroidota > Bacteroidia > Bacteroidales > Muribaculaceae > Paramuribaculum. The sequence continues at coordinate 11,380 of CALHWU010000158.1, read as the reverse complement.
AACAGCGTTGCAGGCAACAGAATGCGGTGATCAGACGTGCGGAATATCATTCGTGCCACATGAGGCATGGCCAGACCGATAAAGGCTATCGGACCGCAGAAGGCCGTCACAGACGACGACAGCAGCCCAGTGGCCAGCAGGAGCGTATTGCGCACTCTCCAGAGATTTACGCCGAGGCTTGCCGCATAGTCGGCGCCAAGCTGAATCACATTCAGCGGCTTGACAAGGAGCAGCGAGAGCACTATGCCGGCTCCGGCTATCGAAGCGAATACAGGCAGATTCGCCGCTGTCACACCGTTGAAATTGCCCATGCCCCACATGACATAACTCTGGATGCCGTCGGCTGTGGAGGTATAGTTGAGAAGCATTATCAGCGACGAAGCGAGATAACCTATCATGACCCCGACGATAAGGAGCATCAGATCGCTCCTTATGATGGCCGACAAAGCGAGAAGCACCCCTATGACAGCCAGACTCCCCACAAATGCACCGGCCATGACCGCCGCATAGCCGCTCCAGCTCATGGCGCCCGCGCTGACACTACCTCCGAACAGCAGTATCACCACCGCCACTCCGAGACTTGCGCCGGAATTTATACCCAGCACCGAAGGGCCGGCAAGAGGATTGCGGAAAGCGGTCTGAAGCAGCAGACCCGACGAAGCGAGGGCAGCTCCGGCGATTATGGCCGTCAGCATCTGAGGGATGCGGCTTTCGAGAATAATATACCGCACGGCATCCGACTCAGGACGGCTCCCGGTCAATACATCAGTCACTGTCTCAGCAGGAATGTCGACCGAACCGAGATAAATATTCATGACCGACAAAATTGCCGTGACAATCAGCAACAGGATGAATCGCGCGGTAGTCATCAGGGCCTCAAGGGAGTAAAATAAGTATGCCCGTCAAAAGGCTCGGCCTTTCCGGGATGAATTATCGATATCAGCTCGGCAAGAAGCCACTGGGGATGGAAAGGCACCTCTTCGTAGAAATAACACGAAGAAGTATTGCAGCCGTAGACTGCCCCCTTGCCAAATGCCTCGAATTTCGGATAGACCGGACTGTCGGCCTCAAGCTGCCCGAGCGTCATATCTGACGCCTGACTGTAGCGTATCAGCCATACGTCAGCATCCTGCGCCTTCATAAGCACTTCCTCGCCCGAAAGCGGATAGGAACCCGCGGTAGGACGTGAAGCAAACGGATTGGATCCGCCTGCATGGACAATAAACTGTCCCATTGTCGAATGGCCCCCGGGCACGTACCACTGCGCGCCATACAGCCTGTCGACAAGTATACCCGGACGATCACTGACTTCAGCGACACGCCCCATAAGACTCTCATACGCTTCTCTGGAACTTCTGAACATGGAGTCGGCCTTCTCTCTCCGGCCGAACAGCAGTCCGTAGAATTTCATCCATTCGGCCCGGCCGAGCGGCGATGTCTCCATATAGTCAGCGCACTCTATAACCGGAACGCCAAGCGATACGACCTTGCCGTAGCCGCCGGAATTTTCGAATGGCGAAAGCATGATGGCGTCGGGCGACAGAAGCATTATCCGCTCAAGATCGGGAGCGGTGCCTACGCCGCAGTCTGTCACCGATCCGTCGGCAATGCGCGAAGCCACTCCTGGAGTATGGATATATTTCGAATCGCATACGCCGCCTATCGACTGCACCGCTCCAAGCTCGCTGACGAGCGAGACATGCACCGCCGAGTAGACCAGAGCGTTCTTCAGCGGCGTCCTGACGACCGTGCCCTCCGGCAGCGATACCGGAACATTGATCGAGTCAGGCACGAGCACATAGGTGTGGAGCATCCGGAGCGTATCCCACGGATTGCGGATTCTCACCACCGCGAACGAGTCAGTTTCCTCTATAGCGATATTCCGGGCGAAGTCAAACTGCAGCGGTTCCCCTTTCTGATGGCTGACGGCGTCCGAGCCGCCCCCGCACGAAACGAGCGAGAGGGCTGCGGCCGCCGTCAGGACTGCAGAAAAAAAAGTATGTCGGAACCTATCGGTGGCTATGTTCATTTTGCCACCTCAACAGTGTTGAAATTGATAAAGCACGGACCCACGCCGGTTTCATAGCGTTTCACGAGCGAGCCGTCGGCCTTATACTGGTTGATATAGCCGGGAGTGCGGTAGCTCGCGTAACCGCCGACCATTTCATACGAAGAGATGAAGATCTCGCCGCTGACAGGATCGACAGCTATACCGGCAGGCGAATCGACGCCGGAAATCGGCAGTGACGATATGGACTGCGATGTGAGGTCAAGCACCTTGTAGTCGATCTGGGGCGCACCATATGGAGCGTTGATGAAGTAGAGCTGTTTGTCGTGTATTGCCATAAGAGTGGCGGGAGCGACAGCCTTTACCTGGTCGCCGATGATCTGACGCACTGTGGCAGGATTCTCCTCCGAATAGTCGCCCATGGTGATTACGAATACCTCGCTGCCGTTGGAAGCCATTCTAGTGGGATTGACACCTACGTTAATCTTCTTTTCTTCGGTAAACGTGCCCAGGGCCACTTTCGATACCGTACAGCCGTCGGCATACCCGTTCTGGTAGTTCATGCCGTCGGAATTGGCCACGTAGAGATAATCGCCGGCCACGCACATTTCCTCGGGATTGGGGCCGACTTTAACCGAGCCGTCGACCGAAAGCGAGAGAGTGTCGATGCGCTGCACGTAGCCGTCATACATCGACGCATAGACTTTGCCACCGTGGGCGAGCACAAAGCGGGGCTGGCTGCCGGTCGTCGACTCAAACGAGATTGTCTTTAGCGACTTGAGCGACACGCGGTCAACAACTTCTATAAGATTTGACTGATAGACCGCAATATACATCTTCGATCCGTAGACGACGGCATTTTGCGGCGTATCGCCGAGCACGCGGCCGTTGGCCGTCTTGAAGGCATCCTGCGAAGCCTGACCGGTAGCATAATCAATAAAAGTCAGGCTGCCTGGAATATTGGAACGCAGATTGCCGCTGTTGACCACGAAAACGCCGTTTGACACGGTCACCATTTCGGGTTCGGGACGGGGCCCGTCATCGTCGCTGCAGGCAGCAAACGAAAGCGGAAGAGCCGCCAGAAGAAGTTTGAAAACGATTTTTTTCATTTTTCAGTCTGTTTTGTAATTGCTTATAGTTGGAATTTCAGCGACAGACGCCATGACCGCCCGGGCATTGGGTAGCGTGCTATCACCTGATACTGTTTGTCGAAAATATTGTCGATATCGAATGCAGCTTCCCACAGATGTCCGTGGATACGGAGGCTGCGCCGCAATGAAATGCCGGCCTCTACATATCCAGCGATTCGGGTATCGGGTATATTGCTGTTGGTGGTGAACCGTGGCCCGACACCGATAACCTTCACCACCACGTCGACCCAAGGATTTGTGTATGCCACTGACCCACCGCCGGAATTGAGAGGTATGTATGCCACCTGCTTGCCGTATTCGGCCGAGCTCCTGTCGGTAAGCGGCTTCGATCGCTGATAACTATAGTTGAGATTCCATTCAAGCTTGTGACGGGCAGCGAGGCGCACGTCGGCCGAAAGAGTGACGTCGACTCCCATTGCCTTCACCTTGTCGAGATTGACCATTGTCCATACAAACATGTTGTAGGGGACTCCCACGATCATGTCGTCGATCTCGTTGAGATATGCATCGGCCGTCAGGGCAACGCGCGGAAGCCAGCGGGCAGGCGCGAAACATAGGGATGTGCCGAGATTGAACTGTTGCGTGGTTTCGGGCAGCAGGTCGGTGCTTCCATAGTGGAAGAAATATGACTCATTGAATGTAGGCACCCGGAAGATGCTCTTGTATGACGCTCTCAGGCGCCAGTCGTAAGCAGCCATGGGCTGAAAGGAGATGCTTGCCGACGGCGAGAGCCTATGATTGTCGCGCGCTTCGGAGCCCTTATGCACCCGGTTGAGATAGATCGATCCGAGCAGCGAGGCGGTGGCAGTCAGGCGTCCGGTGCGGTAACGTCCGGTCAGAGCCTGCAATATCGTATATCGGCTTGGCCCGACCTCCTGCGGCAGATTGCTTGAAAGATTGCCATAAGCAAAATCAGCCGCATAGCTGAAAGCCAGGTTCGAAGCCGGGAGCCACAATGCTACGCCCGAGGCATATACTTCGCGCTGGAAGTAATCCTGATCCAGTCGGCCCCCGGGATATCTGCCGTTGACATCATCGTAGAGCGATGCCTCCCAGTTGAATTTGCCGGTGAGACGGAGGGAGACCTTGTCGGAGATTGTCGCTCTCCACAAAGCCTGTGCGAAAGCGTTGCGCTCGCGCAGACGTTCGTTGCACTGCGGATTATAATATATCACCGGGCCGGGAAGCTGACGCCCGTTGTCGTAATAATATATTTTCGACGTCAGCGACGAGCTGCGTCCGGTAGGCACGGTCAGATTGATTTCGCCGTGGCCTGAATTCATCAGCGAGTTCTTGCGACGCTCGCGCGACGAGTAGATACCGTTTTGCAGAGTGAAAGGATAATCGTTGAGGGCGTGAGTGAACTCTCCTATAAAGTTGACTGACAGTCCGCCGCTGCGGCTTGTCCCGACTTTCAGAAAGGGGTTGAGCATCCCGAATGAGCCCGCACGCATCTGGGCGGTAAGCCATAGTGAATCAACGTCGGCGACGACCGGGGCCGACGAGATGACAAGCGAAGAAGCTGACGCGATAGATCGCGCCGGACGGAATATATCGTCGTTTTCTCCTATTATGAGCGACAGACTGCCTACGTTGTCGAGCGAATAACGCGACAGATCCACTTCGCCGCTGCGGTTGTTCGACAAGGTCACACCGTCGTAAACCACTCCGGTATGAGCGGCCCCGAAACTTCTGACGGCTACTGTCTTCATGCCTCCCGCGCCGCCGTAATCCTTCAGATTGATGCCAGGCAGACGCTTGAGAGCCGACGAGATGTCGGTGGCGCCCATGGCCTTGAGCGAGGATGCTCCGAGTTGGAATTTCGGCGCTGTCGAGCGATCGGCCTTACGGGATGAGGCTTCAACCATGATTTCTGGAAGCATCCGGGCGGAGACGACAGTGTCGGTCTTTGTCCCTAATGAATCAGGCCCTGAAGTCGTTGCGCCGGCATGACCGTGAAGACACACGCAGAATGCCGCCAGAGCGAGTGCCCTGACCAGCAGACATGATATTGTAGCTGATACTGAAGATTTATGAATTCTCATCCTCGAAAGAATCATATTATATGTTGAAAAGAAATCGACGGCAGGTCTTCGGACTTATTTCAGCTTTATCCGGATGCCTTCCCGAAGCGCTGTGGCGCGCTCAGTGGCGTTAGTATCCGGTGCCTTAACGAAAATTACCGCAGCGGGACTGTCCGGGATTCTCACCCGTGTTCCCTTTTAATCGCCAGGCCCGTCAGTAGTGACAGATCAGGGCGAACCGCTTTTTCTGCCGCAAAATTAATATTAAATTTTCAGCCCTACAAATTTTTATTAACTTTGCATTGAATGCAAGCAAACTTCAATGAAACATGCCCACGACCAAGGTTTACAAACCGACTGACCGGCAGGCCATAATGGCCGAAGAGATCATATCCGCCATGGAAGCGATGAAAGATGACCGACAGCGCGCGATCCTATGTCGTTTTTTTAAGACCGGAAAAGGCCAGTACGGCGAAGGCGATCAGTTTCTCGGGCTGAAAGTACCATTGACAAGACTTGTTGTGAAAGAGGCTCGTCTGCGCGTGGGTATGGATGAGATTGAACAGCTCATCTATTCACCGTGGCACGAAGTCAGGCTTGCGGGCTTTCTGTTGCTTGTCGAGGAGATGAACGCGTCACTACCCCGACGCGGAGCCGACTCGCCGGAGTCAGCCATCCGGCGACGGGAAATAGCCGGATTTTATCTGCGGCATGCACATCAGGCCAATAACTGGGATCTTGTGGATCTGTCCGCACCATATATCATCGGACGATGGATTCTCCATCCCGATGAGAACGGCGACATGCCCGACAGACATATCCTCGACTTACTGACTGCAAGCGACAACCTGTGGCTGCAAAGGATCGGCATAGTGGCTACACTCGCCCTAATACGGGAAAGACAGTGCGGCGACACGTTGCGGATAGTCAGCAGCCTTCTGTATCACAGGCATGATCTGATCCACAAGGCCATGGGATGGATGTTGCGCGAAGTTGGCAAAAAGGACGTTGCGGAGTTGCTCGATTTCCTTGATGCATACTATACGAAAATGCCGCGCACTACCCTGCGCTACGCGATAGAACGCCTACCGGAGCCACAGAGGCAATACTGGCTTCGCCGTAAATAAAAATCAGTTTCGATCATGAACATTGAAGAAGTAAGGGAATACGGGCTGTCATTGCCTCACGCTACCGAACGGTGTCCGTTCGGCCCCGACACTCTATCGCTTGAGATCGGAGGCAGAATATTCTGCCTGATGACGCTCGACAACGAATGGAACTTCTACAACCTGAAAGCGGATCCCGACTTTGCCATAGAACTCCGCGACAGATACACAGGCATACGTCCGGGCTTTCACATGAACAAACGCCACTGGATATCGGTCGACTTCAGCAGCGACGTCCCCGACGCAGTGCAGCGCGAACTCATCCTCCATTCCTACCGCCAGGCATTCATGAAACTGCCCCGCTCCGTCCGCACTATCCTGACGCAATAACCCCTTGGCAGAAGACGGATATCCGGATTATTTCGAGAGCATGATGGAGAGAATCTCGCGGTCGGTCTGGGCCATGCCCTGCAGGCCGATGCGGGTGAGGTTGTCGATAGAGCGGTCAACGTCCTCGTCGACGATTCCCTCAAGGGAGCTTACCGAGGCATCCTCCATGGCCATTAGCGCTGCATAGACTGCGGTGGAGACGCCGGAGGTGACCTTCAGGGCGCAACTGGGCTTCGCTCCGTCGCATATCATTCCTGTAAGGTTGCCGACCATATTTTTCACCGCATGACATACCTGCCGATATCCGCCACCCATGAGCAGGGTAAGTCCACATGATGAACCGGTAGCTGCCACCACACATCCGCACAGGGCTGACAACCGTCCAAGTTTCTGCTTTATATAGATCACCGTCAGATGGCTGAGCGCAAGGGCACGGAGCATCTCATCCTCCGTATTTCCATTTTCCCTGGCAAAGACTACAACCGGGACAGTAGCCGATATACCCTGATTGCCGCTGCCTGAATTGCTCATCACCGGAATCATCGCTCCTCCCATGCGGGCGTCGCATGCAGCGGCTGTCAAAGCCACAATATGAGTGAACATTGTGTCACCCATCAGTCGCGAACCATGGCTTCCGCCTATTATCTTACCGAGCGCATGCCCGTAATGCCCTTCGATGGAAAATCGGGATGCGGCCAGATTGAGTTTTGATGACTCAAGCAGGAATCCCAGCTTATCAAGAGGGGTCGTGGTAGCAAATTCATATACTGTCTCAAGTGTCAGGTCTGTGGTATGGTCTTCAGCTTCCTGTCCCTTAGGAGAACGCTGATCAAGAATGATATCCGAATCGACCGAGAGATATACGAAATTGGTGTGTCCGCCGGCTATGACCGCTACGGCTTCATGATCATCGGCCACACAACGGATCTCGATATATAATTTTTCAGTTATATCATCTTTAAGAGCTATGACGATCGCCGATCGTTCGACCATTGCCTTGCCGAGCGCTACAGCATCGTTGTCCACATCGCGAAGCACCTCAAGCCCGAGTTCCGGCCTGCCGCATATTGCTCCAAGCGCGATAGCTATGGGGAGACCGGACATTCCTGTACCGGGAATACCGACACCCATGGCATTCTTAATTATATTGGCACTCAGGCTTGCGTAAATCCTTTCAGGCACTCTGCCAAGCAGGCGCGTCGCTTCAGCCACACACAGTGCCACCGCGATCGGCTCCGTACAACCGATGGCCGGCACTACTTCTTTCCTGATGAGAGATATGATGCGAGCCTGCTGTTCCTCGTTGATCATGGTCAAAACTCAATCAATGATTTCAGACGAATCAGAAGAAATACGCAGCGCGGACATACCAGTAACGGCTGCGCGCGCTATAATTGGTCAGCACCTTTGCCTTGACCACATATGTCATACCCATATTATATCCGGCAAGCAACTGCCACCGGCGCATGATCTCAAAACCGCCACCCATATCAAGGGCAAGAGCACCACCGGCAAAATCCATGGCATCACACTTGCTGTGGCCGGCAAGAATGCTGAACTCCGGACCGACATAAACCAGCGGGGCAATTTTCTCCTCCAGTCCGCCCATCCTCGTCCACTTGAAACGCAGATGCAGAGGAATGACCGCATAATGCATACGGAGCTGTTCGTCGCCATAACCCTGGCTGCTCCACATCTTACGTTCACCGAGATGGGCCTTGGCACCCGTCATCTCATAATGAAGACCCACATCGAGACCGAAACCGATGCCCGGAAAGATCATCTCACCGACCACTCCGGCAGAGAAACCGGCAGATTTGTCGATCGTCACCAGATCCTGTTTGAACTTGAGATTATTGAAGTTGACTCCCGCCTGAGCCGCCCAGCGGAACTGTGCGAAAGATTCGGACGGCATCGCTGCTGCTGCAATCGCTACCGTCGCCAAGGCCACCGAACGGCACAGATATGACTTGATTCGTTGTATCATGATAGCACTATATTTTCGGCAAAGGTACAAAACACTATCGAAATACCCGCTCAGGAGCAAACAAAAAATCACAGACAGCCTGCGATCGCACATGTTTGCATCAAAAATTTGGGTAGGATAATAAAGAATTTGTAACTTTGTAGGCATGCCTGTGGTTAAGCGTCAGGCAACATATGTTTCACAAAACCCAACACTGACAGACAATGAAAAAATGCCCGTATTGTGCCGAAGAGATCCAGGACGATGCAGTCAAGTGCCGGTATTGCGGCAGCACTCTCAATAACGGCCAGCCGCAGACACCTCCTCCCTTCGGCAACCAGCACAATAACGCATATGGCCCGAGCAATCCATCCGATCCATACAACATGTGGTATGCCAACGATGCATTCGCGTCCGGTCCCCAAGGGAAAAGCCGCGGCATCGCAGCCATCCTCGCCATATTACTCGGATCGCTCGGAATCCACTACTTCTACATCGGCAAGCCGACCGGAGGCATAGTCTACCTGATACTCACCGTCATTTCGTGCGGCACGATTCCCGCCATACTCGGCCTGGTGCAGGGCATCATGATGCTATGCATGTCCAATCAGGAATTCGAACGCCGCTACGTGCTCACACCATCATCATTCCCTTTCTGATGCGGAATTACATACCTGTGCTTACCGTGGCAGGATCCGACTCCTCGGGCGGCGCCGGCATTCAGGCCGACCTCAAGACGATGTCGGCGATAGGCTGCTACGGCATGTCGGCGATAACCGCTCTGACGGCGCAGAATACCACAGGTGTGTCTTGTGTCGAAGGAGTGAGTCGGAATATGGTGAAAGCCCAGATTGATGCCGTGTTTTCCGATATCATACCTATGGCTGTCAAGACCGGAATGCTCTTCAGCTCAGAGATTGTCGAGACTGCGGCTGAAGCACTCCATCAGCATTGCGTGAAAAACCTCGTAGTCGATCCTGTCATGATATCGACAAGCGGACACCGACTGATCGCTGACGACGCTGTGGAAGCAGTGCGTCGCAATCTCTTTCCGTTGCTTACCCTCATCACCCCCAACCGCAATGAAGCCGAAGCGCTGACAGGATATACCGCTCCGCGTCACCAGGCAGAGGAGCTTAAGCGACAAGGCTGCGCAAATGTGCTGATCAAAGGCGGCGACTCGGATGCGACCGATTTCAAAACCGATCTGCTGCTGACAGCCGACGGTGAATGGCTTGAACTCAAAGCCGATGCCGTCGATACAGCCAACACCCATGGGACAGGATGCACCTTGTCGGCCGCCATAGCATGCTATCTGGCCTTAGGATACCGACTGCCGAGAGCAGTGGAAATGGGCAAACTGTTCATCACGCGTGCCCTGCGCGCAGGGGCGAGAGTGACTACAGGCGCAGGCCACGGCCCGGTAAATCATTTTTTCTCCCCCCGCAAACTCAAGACAATATGAACATAACTATAAACGGCAAAACATACGAACTGCCCGAAGCTGCCACTCTCGACGACGCCCTCCACGCGGCAAAAATGAAAACGCAGGGAATAGCCACGGCGCTCAACAACCGTGTCGTCGTCGCTGCCATGAGGTCGAAAACTGTATTGAACGACGGCGACAAGATCGTGGTGATCACCGCCTTCTACGGTGGGTAAGCTGAATGAAGCGGATAGCTATAACCGGCCCCGACATGCGCAATGACGAGGGGCTATGGATCTCCGACATATTGCGCGAAGGCTGGGACGCTGTCCATCTGCGGCACCCGGCAGCCACTCTGGCTGATATGAGACGACTGATAGAGAGCGTGCCTCAGCAATATCATTCGCGTCTGAGACTTCACGGCCACTTCGAGCTGACCAACGAATTCAATCTCGGAGGACTTCACCTCAACAGCCGTTGCTCGGCCGCTCCTCCGCATTATTGCGGCGCCCTGTCGCGATCATGCCATACGGTCGAAGAAGTAATGAACGCCGACCGCCATCTCGACTACGTAACGCTCAGTCCGGTGTTCGACAGCATTTCAAAACCGGGCTACACATCTGCATTCAGCGACTATGAGCTGGAAGCGATCGAAACTATTTCGTCGCCGATTGTTATAGCATTAGGAGGAGTGACCCCGCAGCTGACGCCATTGCTCAAACAATGGGGCTTCGGCGGATATGCCGTCCTCGGCTATCTTTGGCAGGCGGCTGATCGGCAGGATCTCACGCGGAGGCTTCGCCAGTATATTTAACCAAAATTCAAAACCAACACTAAACGAAGATGTTGCAGTTCATTACCAATCCTTCCGACCGCTGGTCGATAGCTGAGGAAGTGCAGATGGCCATTGAGGGCGGATGCCGCTGGATCCAGCTGCGGATGAAAGATGCCACTGACGAGGAAGTGCGTCAGGTAGCCCTTGAGCTCATACCGTTGTGCCGCGATCACGACACTTTCCTGATAATTGACGACCGGGTGGAACTTGTCAACGAACTCAGAGTATCGGGAGTGCATCTCGGTCATGACGACATGGATCCAATGGAGGCCCGCGAACTGCTCGGTCCGCACGCCATCATTGGAGTCACAGCCAATACAGCCGACGACATCATCAAGTGGAAAGGCAAGGACGTGGACTATGTAGGTCTCGGGCCGGTACACACCACCACCACCAAGAAACGTCTGGCGCCGGTGCTCGGCATCGACGGGGTCAAGGACATAGTGGCCAAAGTGCGCCAGGCCGGGGTCGAAC
>CALHWU010000157.1 GCA_938039795.1 uncultured Muribaculaceae bacterium | reverse complement strand
AGACCGGCGAGGAGCAGCTCATCGAGTGCGACACCGTGCTGACCTCCCTCGGCGTGGAGCAGAACACCGACCTGTACGACGAGATCGTGAAGGTGTGGCCGCACGCGAAGCTCATCGGCGACGCTACCACCCCCGACGGCCGGCTCCCGTTATGGCTGGCGATACTGTCGGGAGAATTGCCGAAATGGCTTGTCAACGGCACAGACAGCAGGGATACATTCAGCCATGCCGTGCAGGCGGCTGCTTTCAGCCGCTGGATCACCGGCTGGATAAAACGCGATCCAAGCCTATCGCCGCACAACACCGTATTCTATACATTCCGTCTCAATCCTTTCACATCAGGGCTTGCTCTGGCCTCGCGGCGCCTGCATCTGCGTATCGTCACCCGTGCCCACACTGACGATCTTCAGCAAGGCAACCGTCAGCTACGCCTTTTTACCGCCCGCAGATGCAAGGCGATATTCACGACAAGCGATCAGACAGCCGACGTGGTGCGACGCCGCCTTTCGGCCGATCCGCATGTACACATCGAGACACGACGTCTCGGTTGCATCGACCGACATCCGGCCACACCGGCGCCACACGTGATGCACTCGCAGCTGACCTTTCTGACAGTCGGCCCTATATCTGACGACAAACGCTTTGATCAGATGGCGGAATTCATTGACGCGCTCGCTACTGCCCGTGAAAAAACAATACGATGGGTCATCGTGGGCGACGGTCCGCGCCTTTCCGACCTGAAAAAGACCCTCTCTGTCATGCCGTCCAACCGATGGCTTCACGTAGAGTTGACCGGAGCTGTCAGCAACGATGACGTCCACGCACTATACGCCACCGGACGCATCGACTGGATGCTGCTTCTTGCCGAAGACAGCATAGGATGCCCTGTGGCAGTGTGCGAAGCGCTGATGCATGGAGTACCGGTTATCGCCAACGACGTGGGAGGCTTATCGGAAATGCTCGACGATGACTGCGGGATACTGCTCGCCGCCAATCCCCGTAAGGAAGAATTCATACGAGGCATCATGCCGTGCATCGACTCACAGCTGCGCTACAGCCGCATGCGCCTCGGAGCACGCGAGAAATGGGCTTCCGACTTCGACGCTGCGCTGCTACGCGAAGAGCTCGCCGACGATATCGTCAGAATGACCGACGTGCACTGACAGACTACAGTCAGGCCTGCAAAAGAAAGAGGGAGCATCAGGGTCTGTTAACCGCTGACACTCCTCTCATTTTACTTTTAGCATTCTGAGTCAATTGACCTTGCGAGTGCCGAATATAGATGTCTCATATTCATCACCGCCTGAACGGCTGTAAGTCCTCTGCCCACCCAGATATAACAGAAAACCGAGACAGAAAGCGGCGAAAATGAAGTTAATTATCACCTGTATTGATGCGACAACAGCAATGACGCATCCTAAACCCATCAGAATCCTGAGCACAATGTTAGGCCCGGCAGCCTTTACAGGGAAAAGCTTGTATATTTTCAATGCGAGAATCTGCATAACGGCCGTCATACTGAATGGCACCAGCATGATAATCGCCACGATATAACCCACTTCGTCGGGATTCACCCACCAGTAGACATCGCTTCCGACACAGAAAAATCCGATAATCTCAAGCATAGCGATCAGCGCCATGGCACCCCCAAAAATCCAGCCGCACAATGCCAGCGAATTCTCGCGGAAAAGACCGATGAAGAACACAATCAGAGCCAGAAATCCGCAACACAGACCAATAAGGCCCGGAGTCGGGCTCATGTACCAGTCGACCAAGAAAGTACTGCCAAAGAAAGTGGTATGGTTAGCTCTGACGATATCACCGCCAGAAGTGACTCGTTTGATATCCTTGGTCCACACCTTGTAATGCTTGCCGTCTTTCGCCATGACGAAATATTTGTCGCTCGGTTCGGCTACAGATTCAAACTCATATCCGTTATCAAGCACGCCGAATTCTCCCTGATTGACGGTATGCCATTCTTCGCCATTTAACTGCATTTCTTCACGCAATATGACGTGTTGCTGCTTGCTGTCGATAACGTAGCGATCGGCCATGGCGCTCATCGAGCACATCACAACCATCAGCAACAAGAACAAAGGTTTCCTCATAAAATATTAATTTAGTTGTTTTACGTGCAAATATAACAAAAAAACGTCACTTTCATACTTTTCCAAGAAAATCCGGCAGGTCGGAGACAAAAGTTTTCATTGTCTCCATCCCACGCGCTACAACGGCCATGGATGCACCGCAACAACCTTGGCCAGCATGATTCACTTGATACGCCTCCGCAGTATATTGGTCTGTCATGAAAAGGCAAAGGCTGCGTTGCTGTCCTAAAGAAGCGACGCAGCCTTCACGTAATATCCTCTATGTCAACGCTCAGATTCCGGTGCGTTTACGGATAGCGGTCGGCACGGCCTCCTTGTTGACGTAGATATCCATGGTCTTGGCCAGGAAGTATGGCATCGAAACGTAGAAATAACCGCCATATTTCTGTTTGTCGGTCCAGGAATTCTGCACCTTGTAGTATTCGTTGCCTTTCTGGT
>CALHWU010000156.1 GCA_938039795.1 uncultured Muribaculaceae bacterium | reverse complement strand
GGGGACAGGACTCGAACCTGTGACCTTTGGGTTATGAGCCCAACGAGCTACCACTGCTCCACCCCGCGATGTTGTTGTTTTGTGAGTGCAAAGGTAGGCACTTTTATTACAACCTCCAAACATTTGAGAGATAATTCCCTGTTAATATTTGTCAATCTCCTGTTATACAATAATATAAGTCTATGAGATTTATTTTAGCTATCAGTTATTGCCCGAAATCGAGGATTATTGCATATTTTTGCATCAGAAATCCACTACATTCAGCCAGATGAACAGTCTAACAAGATTCACCCTCTATATAGCGGTATCGTTTATCACTGCCGGCTCTTTTACCGGCTGCTTTACCGGAATCGAAAGCACACCCAAAATCACCATTGATGAAAAAGACCGTCACGTCACTGAAAACGGAAGCGGAAACAGCTTACTTTCAGACATCAAAGGTGAGCCGATAGAAAAATGGAAGCCGGGGAAACGGCTTTTTGTCACCGACAACAAAGCGCTCATGCTGTTTGGCGAGGAGACGCAATCTGGCTCGCTACAAGGCGAATATATCATATTTGACGGCATGGAACGCTCTTTGACCATTACAGGCCAGGAGGTGGCTGAATTCCGGTTCCACACCGCCGACGGACGCCGGATGCGATACCGGAGCGGCCACTCGCCTGAAGAGATAAGCCGCCTGGGATCGGTAAATATTCCTCTGACTATCGAGGAATCAATAGTGGAAGAGGTAAGGAAACGGATCAACGGGGCCACTTATTATATTATGACGTCGCTATGGTATGACCTAAACGAGCAGTCGCTTTACGGCAGGAAATTCATCCCGGTGAAAATCATCGACGTCAAGGAGGGCAATACGGTGTATCCTGTAAAACTGGTGCTCGACGACGGCGACGGCAACCACTTCCAGCTATTCATGTCTGTCGGCGACTCCCGGAAAGCCCCGCGGAGCTTTCAGTCGCTCTTCTCCTCCAGCGACCCCCGTCTGAAATATCCCGACATAACCGACACAGTGTGGGACAATATCGTCAATGGCCGGGTGGCTGTCGACATGACCCGCGACCAGTGCCGCCTGGCCATCGGGGCGCCGGCTGAAGTGAAACGCCGTTCCGACCACAACTATCTCATAGAGATATGGACATACGAGAACGGTCACTATCTGATGTTCAAGGACGGCATACTGACAGGTTACAGATGAGCGACTGGCGACTGACATTTCTTGGCACCGGGACGTCGACCGGCGTTCCGCAGATCGGCTGCACCTGCGATGTATGCCGCTCGACCGATCCACGCGACAATCGTCTGCGCACGTCGGCCCTTCTGGAGACCGACGGTCATAATCTCCTGATCGACTGCGGCCCTGATTTCCGTCAGCAGATACTCCGCTGCGGTTCGCCCCGGATCGACGCCGTCGCGATAACCCACAGCCATTACGACCATACAGGAGGCATTGATGACCTGCGGCCCTATGCCTACGGTGAACGGCCGCTGCCGATACACTGCAGCGACGACGTAGCCCGCGATCTGACCACGCGGCTCCCATATTGCTTCGGACTGTTTGATTATCCCGGAGTGCCCCGGCTGCAGGCCGTTGCGTTCAGGCCCTACGTGCCGTTTCGTTCCGGCCCGCTGGAAATCATGCCCCTCGCCATCGACCACGGACGCCTGATGATACACGGGTTCCGCATCGGACAGCTCACCTACATCACCGACTGCCATACGATGCCCTGCGCCACGCTCGAAGCGATCCGCGGAACAGATACTCTTGTGATAAACGCTCTGCGTCCGGAGCCCCATCCCACCCATATGAACCTACGGCAGGCTATCGACGTTATAAATGCAGTAAGACCAAGGAAAGCATTCCTGATCCACATGAGCCATCATTTCGGGCTGCACGCCGCAGTGGCTCCCACACTTCCGGAGGGGATCGAGATCGCTTACGACGGCCTTCAGACGACCATAACTCAAACCTGCATATAACTATGAAAGTAACCTATCTGGACAACAGCGGATTCGCCATCGAGCTCGACAAGGCGATCCTTGTGTTCGACTACAGCAACGATCCATCCCACGCTCTGCATAAGATTCTGGACCGCAACCCTCTTCTCCCCGTAATATTCCTCGTCAGCCACCGTCATGAGGGCCATTTCAACACCGGCATATATGAGATGGCCCAGAATCATAAACGTTACTACGTGATGTCGAACGACGTTCCGGCACGCGATGTTCCGTCGACACTCGACGTAGCCGGAATGAGCGCCGGCGACATTGTCGACACACTGCCCGACGGCATCACCGTCAAAGCATATCCGAGCACTGGCAAAGGAGTAAGCTTCCTTGTCACGACCAAATATGGCCTGAAGATATTCCACGGAGGCGATCTGAGCACGCTGTGGATACACCATGGCCATAAGGATGACGCCAAAGAGGAGCACGAGACCAAGCTGGAGTTTGAGAAAGCGCTCAACCGCATCGCCTCCGAAAACCCGAGCGTGACCGTCGCGATGATCGCAGTCGACCCGCGGGCAGGCGAAGGATATACCGACGCTGCAAGCCGGTTCATGGAAAAAGTGGAGGTCAGCCACTTCTTCCCGATGCATTTCGAAGGACGCCACGATGAAGCCTGCAACTTCGTCTATGTGCCCAGCGCCACAACCCATACCTACTGCCTGAAATCGCCTGGCGAGTCAGCCATGATCGAATAATTCATTACCGAAAAAAGACTTCGGCCGGCTTTCCTCTGCGGGACTCCGGCCGATTTCATATATCGGCCATGTCACTGCAAAGTCATTCCCGATAAAGAAGAACGGACGGAATGTCATCCGACATTCCGTCCGCTAATGTGATAATATTGCTCTCTTCAATTACTATAGTCTGCAATAAATGTTTCTTCTGTGATTGGAGGTATATAGATTGCTATATCTTATTATCTAAGCGATAGGCTTGATGTTTCATTAAGTTTACGCTGCAAAATTACAGGCAGGATATCACACTGCGCTTACGAAGAGATTACAATATGGTTACATTATGTTTTACAGCCAATATTTAACATTTCCAGCCTCCATCCATTAATATTTGTCTGTAATACTGCCTCGCCTATAAAAAAAGTCATAAATTTGCAAAACGAATTTTCATTTTCCAGACCCAACGCAAATGTTAAATTTCCCGAGTGCCGGTATTCGGTCAGACATCATAAGATTAGTGATTGTAGCCGCAACTGTGACACTCATCTCTGTTTCGGCTGTAGCCGACAGCATTGCAGCCCGTCCGTCTGATGATATCATGAACCATCAGTATATCGGGCTGCCGCAGGAAAAGGTATATCTGCATTTCGACAACAGCAGTTATTACCATGGCGACAAAATATGGTTCAAGGCTTACGTGGTGTTTGCGCCATCCAACGGCCCGACACCGCTCAGCCAGACTCTATACGTGGAGCTGCTCAATCCCGGAGGGAAGGTCATTGAAAAGAAGACGCTGCGGATCGACGGAGGCCAGTGCCACGGAGATTTCACTCTCAATCAGTTGCCTTTCTATTCCGGATTCTACGAAGTCAGGGCATATACGCAATACATGATGAACTTCGTCGACGAAGTGGCATTCTCACGGGCATTTCCGGTTTTCGACCGTCCGAAAAGAGCCGGCGATTACACTGACAGGCGGATGATACGCAACAGTGACGTACGCTACGGCACGGTACGGCCCACCATCAGACAGCCAAAGAAACTCGACCTGCGTTTCTATCCCGAAGGTGGCGACATCATCGCCGGAATCCCGTGCCGAATAGCCTTCGAGGCGATCGGCCCCGAGGGCTCTGTCAACGGCTGGGAGGGGATAGTCAGAGACAAGAGATCAGATGCTGTCATGGCGCGTATTACGCCCGCATCCGACGGCAGAGGCGTATTCACCCTATTGCCTGCCGCGGGCCGATCCTACCAGGCCGAAGTCAATCATGATGGCAAAACATTTATATTCGATCTGCCGGCAGTTAAAGACGATGGAATCGGATTCAGTATGGACAACACTTCCTCTCCCGATACAGCTACAGTGACAATACGACGGCGCTATGACGGCAATACACCGACAATAGGCATGATTCTCAGCTCGCGGGGATGCATATACTATTCAGGAGAGATCTCGCTCGACTCGACAGCGGTGTTGAAAATCGACAAGTGTCGGGTTCCGACCGGCGTATCGACCATCACACTGACTGACGCCGTCGGCCATGCGATGGCCGACAGAATGTTTTTTGTCGACAACGGAGATTATGCCACAATCGCCGTTAAAAGCGACAGCACGTCATATCAGCCGATGGCAAAAGTCGGCCTGCAGCTTACGGCAACCGATCGCCATGGAAATCCGGTAGCAACCACCCTCTCGGTCTCTGTCACCGACGCCGACAATGCTGTAGACAGCCATTCCGACATATTGTCGGGGCTCCTGCTTATGTCGGATATAAAAGGATATGTGGCCAATCCGTCAAGATTCTTCTCTCCTTCCAATCCCGACCGGCATGAACAGCTCGACCTGCTGATGTTGACACAAGGATGGAGACGCTACAAATGGCCAGAGCCCGGGGAGAAAAACGTATCGGCCATCAAATATCTTCCGGAGAAAGAAATCGGGATAGAGGGTCAGGTCGTATCATTTGTCAGAAAGAAACCCAAGCCGGGAGTAAAACTCACGGCTGCACTGCTCGAACGAGCAAAATACGAGGGCGACACCACGCGGATGTCGATGGTCAGAACCTTCGAATCCGACAGCGGCGGACACTTTGCTTTTGACTGCGACATCACCGGCACATGGGATCTGATCATGTGGTCGGAGGAAAAGGGCAAAAAGAAAGACCACCGCATCATTTTCGACCGGAAACCGGCACCAAGACCGAGAGCCTACCGTCTGGAAGAGCAACAGATAGAATTTGCCGACAAAAGCGTCGCTGACAAAGCACAATCAGAAGACAGTAATGCCGAAAGCGATGATCAGGCCGAATATCAGCCGAGATCAACGACCCCCGACGGCGAACGGCTCCTCAGCCTCGACGAGGTAGTCGTCAAGGGGAAACGGACTTCAAGAGCAGCCGACATACTGCGCAACCGCTCAAAGTCGGTGGCGTATTACGACATGGCCGAAGAGCTCGACGCCATAGCCGATAACGGCAAATATATAGGGCAGAGCCTTATAGCCGCTCTGCTCGAAATGAATCCCAATTTCAGGCGACAGATAACGCCATCGGGAGAGGAAGATATTCTCTATAAAGGAAAAGAGACGCTGTTTGTCATCAACTACAGGCGATCATTTCTCTCCGACTCCGTCCGCTACCGCAATCTGTATCTTGAATCAATAAAATCTATATATATCAACGAAGAGAGTTCTATAAAACTCAAATATGCCGATCCTATACTGACGATGAAAGATATCGACCGCTACGGATGCGTGGTGTTCATAGAGACCGATCCCGCCATGCCCGTGCCTCCGGGGAAAGGCACACGGCGGACAGTTATCAATGGGTATGCCGTTCCGGCGGAGTTCTATCATCCCGACTATTCCGTCATGCCTGAGAAGGATGACTACCGGCGCACGCTATACTGGAATCCCGATCTTGCGACCGACGCCGACGGCAAAGCGCGAATAGAATTCTACAACAATCAGACCTGCCGTAAAATGACAGTAGACGCCCAGGGGATCTCAGCCAAGGGCGTCATCGCGACATCATCAGTGCCATAATCCGGATTTCTCTCCCCCGACCGCCATCACACACCGGCCTGGAATATCAACTTTTTTTATTACTTTTGGTGACGGCAATCGGAGGCAGAAGCACATTTCCTCCGCATGCGGCTTTAGGATTCTCACCAAAAAGTTGATCATGAAACTAATCTGCACCGGCGACTGGCATCTGGGCAATCTCTTCCACGGCATCGACCGTCTGGAGGAGCACCGTCATTTTCTCGACTGGATGATCGGTCAGATCGAGGAGCACTGTCCCGACGCCCTTCTGATCGCCGGCGACATTTTCGACAGCGGCAACCCGTCGGCAGCCGCACAGAAAGCTTATTACGGGTTTCTTGCCCGACTGTCGGCCATGAACCGGTCCGTCAAGGTAATCATCACCGCCGGCAATCATGACTCCGCCCAGCGGCTTGAGGCTCCGCGGCCGCTGCTGAGCTGCCTGCAGGTGGAGATCAGGGGCAATGTCAGCCATACGCGATATACCGCAGCCGACGGGACTGCCGACCGCTCCATCGACTACGATGATCTCATGATCCCCGTAGACGGAGCTGACGGAACCAAAGCGGTAGTGCTCGCGGTTCCATATCTGCGGAGCGACGCCGTCAGCGGCGAGAATTATTCCGACGCAGTGGGAAATTTCATGCACGCGCTGCTCCTCCAGGCACGTGACCGCTATCCTGAACGCCGTATTGTCATGATGGCCCATCTCTATGCGACCGGAGCGGAGATAGCGCGTGATGACGCAAGCGAACGCATAGTGGTGGGCGGAGCCGAACAGGTCACTCTCCGCAATCTCACTGACCACCCTGATTATCTGACCTGCGGGCATATACACAAGCGGCAGCCCATCCGCGACACCGACTGGGCCCGCTACAGCGGAAGCGTCATGCCTATGTCATTTGCCGAGAAAGCATATTCCCATGGCGTCGATCTTGTCAGAATCACGGACGACGGCCTGCAGGAGGTCAGACAGCTGCGCTATATCCCCCAGCACCCGCTTGCAGTCATCCCTGACGAGGATGAGCCGTCGGATCTGACCGTCAACCGACTGTGCAGGATGATTGACGAACGGCTGCCTCCGTTGGCCGGAGATACGCCCGACATGAATGCCGTGTACGTAACGCTCCGGGTGACACACGGAAAGATCAGCGCCGACGACATCGCGCTGCTCGAAGAGCGGCTCAAGACCCGCAACGCCGTGCTTTGCAAGATCCAGAAGATCATGCCTGCAGTAGAAATGGAGACCGACAGCGGCAACGTCAGCCTGACCACTGTCGACGACATACTCAATCTTGATCCGATGACGGTGTTGTCAAAAGCCTTCGTCCTCCGCCACGGCGCTCCCCTCTCCGACCGCCAGCGCGAAATGCTGGAGACAATCACTGCCGCAGCTAAAACAGCCACCGACCGATGAAATTCATCAGACTTGAAATAAAAAATCTCGCATCGCTCGACCGCCAGGAGGGCGAAGTGATCGAATTCGAGAAAGGCCCCCTCGGAGGCAGTACGTTATTCAGCATTGTAGGCCCGACAGGAAGCGGCAAATCAACCATACTCGACGCCATATGCCTGGCCCTCTTCAACCGCACTCCACGCTATCCCCGCGCGAAAAACGACCGTAACCAGTCAATAGAGATCTATGGGGCAAAGGGGAAGGATGAAAACGCACGCCTCGCTCCGACCGACAGCCGCAACATACTGACCCGTGGCAAAAAAGAAGCCTACAGCCGCCTGACGTTCATAGCCAACGACGGGACGCTTTACCGCGCCGAATGGTCGGTGCGCAAGAACCGTATAAGATACGAACAGGCACAGCGCGCCCTCTACCGCCTCACAGCCCGACCTGACGGCGCCATGACCGAAGAGCTTGCCGACTACAATACGCTGCCTGCAATAATAGGCCTCGACTACGACCAGTTCCTGCGTACGGTAGTGCTTGCGCAAGGGTCATTTGCCAGTTTTCTCACCGCCAGAGAGGAGGAGCGCTACACACTGCTTGAAAAGCTTGTCGGATGCGATACGCTCTACGGACGCATAGCCGAAGAGATCGCCATACGCAAAAAGGCGGCTGTGGCCTCTCTCGACGAAATCAACGCGCGGCTGTCGGCTTATGCCTCCCATGATCTCTCCGACGATGAATTCAAAGCTCTTCAGCTGACTATAACACGACTTCAAGAGGAGGCCGATTCGAACACCCGTGAAAAGGAGACCGTCAGGAAACAGCTTGAATGGTACGAGGCGGCCAGGAATATCGACAGCGACCTCCTGAGGCTGTCAGCGGCAGTCGAGGAGGCTGTAAAGGCTCTTGAAAGCGCCGGATCGCAAGCCGAGCGGCTGCACATGCACGATCTAACGGTAGAGGCTGTCGGGCGTTACCGCGAGATTCTCATCCACAGGCGCCGCATCGCCGAGGCGACCGCATCAATCTCCCGGCTTAACGACGAAATCGGAGAGGGAGAGAAAAGCGTCAGTGCCGCAGAAAGCGCTGTGACGGCCGCCAATGAAAAGATCGCGAGTGCCGAAAAAAATATCGCAGAATGGGCGCCCCGCATCAACCGGGCGAGAATCATCACAGGCGAACTGACCATAAGCCGCAGTAATCTATGCGAACGGCAGAAATTCGCCGAAGGGACACTATCAGCCGTTGAGTCTGCAAAGGAAGCGCTAATAAGGAATATTTCTTCGATTGCAAAGCATGCCGGAGATCTGGAGGCGGCCGAGACTGCGAAAAAAGCACTCATGGCATCAATTGCTGAAGAGACCGACCGACTTGAAAAACTGTTGGATACAGCTGAATCACAGCTGAAAAAAGCGGCCGAAAAACTCCGGGGAACCGATGTCGCCAAACTGCAGGCAGCGGTCGGATCAGTCCAGTCTGACATCAGTCATCTGAATGAAGCCATCGCCAACCGCGACCGTCATGAGAAGACCTACGCGACGTTGCATGAGTATAGGCGCAGACATGAAGAACTGACTGCCCGTAAGAACGCAATATCATCACAGCTGACCGGTATCAGGCCTGAAATCGAGCTATCGGAAAATACCATCGCTACACTGCGTGAAGATATCACGACCCTCAGAAGCGCGGATCTCCAGCTCCAGCGGTCACGACTGCGCGAGGGGAAAGCGTGTCCGCTATGCGGCTCGACTCATCATCCCTATGCCGACTCAGGCACGCTGACACCCGTTGTAGACCATCTGTCGGCCGAACTTGACGCCAAAGTAAAAAAACTTGAGACGCTGAAAAAACAATCCGACCTGCTCAACAACGAATCAAACCATATAGAGGGTGAACTCGTTCAGCTCGCTAAAGGGATGGCCGAAAACCAAAGAAGCCTCAGTGAACTGTAGGGGCAATGGGATCTCATTGCATCGGCATATCCCGCATGGCCCGACAAAGCGGCGGCGCTCGACCGCATGCGCGGCGACTATGACAGAAAACTCGAAACCACTAACGCCGCACTCAACGCCTACAACCATGTACGCAGCGAGGTCGACAAACTTCAGGCGGAGAAAGATCTCATCGCCCGAGCGCTCCTTGACCATAAAGCCGACGCAGATGCCAAAACAGTCAAAGCGGAGAATGAATACAATCGCCTTAATACCCTCCTGCAGACTGAAAAAGGCCTTTCCGATTCGCTCCGCAAGGCGCTGGAGGAGAAAAACGCACAGAATCGTGCCTCTATGGCTGAAATTGAAAAGGCCAGGGCAGAAATTGCGTCAAAAGAGACCCGACTGCGCGAGGAGACCGGCGGCACTGACCCGGAAACACTTGACAAGGCGCTTAACAAAGCTGTCAGTGATGCAAAAGAGGCGGCAGCCAGACTGACAGACACATTGATCGCCCGGCGGTCGGCTCTTGAACTGACAAAATGGAAGCTCGCACAGACGCGCCAACAGATTGAATCTGAACGCGCGACTCTTTCCGCCGCCGACAGGATGCTTGAGCAGGCAATAGCCGTAGCGCAGAGCATAGCCGGAGGCGCCATTGACATCGACCGCGCGGCCATAGCGGAGATAAGTCAATGGAAGGATGACTGGGAGGCATTGCGACGTGATATGACCCAGATCCGTCAACGGCTCGCGGCCACCCGCGCCACTCTCGCTGAAAAAAGTGCTGAAAAAGAGAAACATGCGGCATCAAAACCTGAAAAGGAAGAGGAGGAGCTCAAGGAGCGTCTCAGGCAGCTCTCGACATATACCACTGAAGAACTCGACCGCTGCCGGCTCAGGATGCAGAACTGTCAGGAAGCACGCCGACAGATGGGCTCGCTGGCCGATGAACTGCACGCGGCCCGAGAGACAGCCGCCGACTGGACACAGATCACGGAAGCCATAGGAGGCGACGGCAAGACGCTCAGAAAGATAGCGCAGACCTACACTCTCGGATTTCTCATAAAGCATGCCAACGAGGAGATACGCCGCTTCAACCGGCGCTATGAACTGCTTCAGGTGAAGGATTCACTCGGCATCAGAGTGATTGACCATGACAGGGCTGACGACGTCCGCGACACCACATCGCTCTCGGGAGGCGAGACATTCATCGTGAGCCTCGGGCTCGCGCTCGGCCTGTCGGCCCTGTCGTCGCGCGGGGTATCGCTGTCCAATCTATTTATCGACGAAGGCTTCGGCACGCTCGATCCCGATTCGCTGGCTACGGTGATCGACGCCCTGGCGCGCCTGCAGAGCTCAAGAGGCAAAAAGGTGGGCGTGATAAGCCATACCGATACGATGAGCGAGCGCATCACCACTCAGATACGCATAGTCAAGAATGGCAATTCCGGATCTTCACATCTGGAATTTTATCCCTGAAAGCATATCGGACAGAAGTTCACTATTTCTTCTTGCATTTGTCGGCAAGCGGGCAACCGCTGCAACCCGAACTGCATTCGGAGTCCGAATCACAACATGATCCGGATCCTTTACGGTAACGGCGGAAGGCCCATACCACGCATATCACTACGATTGCCGCTACCGCGATCAACTGAAGTATGTCATTAAAGCTCATGCCCCGCAAATTATAGCAATTGTGGAAGCAGCCGCTGGAATTCCATTTCAAAATTCGGCGTCAGCCGGCCGGCACCGACCGCCGCACGGATCTCTTCGACAGTCCAGAAACGCACTTCGGAAATCTCTACCGGGTCGGGATCGACATGAAACGACGCCGCGTCGACACGCAGAAAGAAAGTATTGACATACTCGCGCTCCCTCTGCGACTGAAAGACATAATGCGTCACGGCCACAGCCTCCGAAGCATCGATGCCAAGCTCCTCGCGTGATTCCCGCAAAAGAGCGTCGCGTACGGCCTCACCGTAATCCACATGTCCGCCGACAGCCGTATCCCAACGGTCTGGCTGAATATCCTTGTCGGGCGACCGACGCTGCAACAGGATACGCCCCTCACCGTCGATGACATGGAGATGCACTACGGGATGAAGCTTCATGGATCCCGAATGACAGTCGCGGCGGGTAGCGGAGCCAATGACTACGCCCTGTTCGTCGACGACCGGAAATAATTCTTCGCTCATTTCCTGAACTGTTTTTTTATCAGTTGATTGAGTTTTGCCGGAGTCAGATCGGCAGGATAACGGTCGAAGCCAAGACGCAGTCCGCAGCCTTCGGCATACCTGCTGCAGCCGTATGCCGCGCGTCCTTTCAATATATGGCCCTTGCCGCATTCCGGACACACTATCGCCTCAAGCGACTTTATGGCCGGGGCGCGCTTGCGCGGCGCCTTTTCGGCCGGGGAATCCGGCTCTTTCGCCTCCTTTTTACCGTCAGACGGCCCGTCGGCCACGAGTATCCTGCGCTGCGAATTGTCGCGCATCACGTTGCCTACGATCTCGCTGATCATGGCCTTCAGCTCGTCGATAAACTCGCGGGCAGAATAGTCGCCGCGCTCTATACGGCGGAGCTTGTTCTCCCATATTCCCGTAAGCTGGGCGCTCTTGATCAGAGGCTCGTTGATGGTATCGATCAGATCGAGGCCGGCCTGTGTGGGGATGATATTCTTGCGCTGACGCATTATATATCCGCGCTTGAACAGTGTTTCGATAATAGCCGCGCGGGTCGACGGACGGCCTATGCCGTTCTCCTTCATAGCCTCACGCAGCGCCTCGTCGTCGACAGTCTTACCTGCCGATTCCATGGCCCGGAGCAGCGTGCCCTCGGTATACTGTTTAGGAGGCTGAGTGGTCTTTTTCTGCAATAGCGGCTCATGCGGGCCGCTTTCACCGAGAGTAAAGGGCGGAAGCACTTTCGACTCATCGGAATTGTCCGAATCGGGCGCCGGCTCCGCATCACCTTTCCCGGCATATACCTCGCGCCATCCTGGCGAAGTGATAACCTTTCCGGTGGCCTTGAATCCCTGACCGTCGATATCGGCCGTGACTGTGGTGGTCGAGAAAGTACAGTCGGGATAGAATGCGGAGATAAACCGCAATGCTATCAGGTGATAAAGCTTGCGCTCGTTGCCTATGAGCGCCGAAGGCGATTCTCCGGTGGGGATTATGGCGTGGTGATCCGTGACCTTCGAATTGTCAAACATCTTCTTGCTTTTCGGCAGCTTGCCCGATAGCGGACGAGCCGTAAGTGGCGCATATGGCGTCATGCGCCGCAGTATGTCGGGCACCTTGGGATAAATGTCATCGCTGAGATAGGTGGTGTCGACACGCGGATAGGTAGTCACTTTCTTTTCATACAGCGACTGGATGAGCGTCAGAGTCTCGTCAGCCGACCAGCCCCAGCGCTTGTTGGTCTCGACCTGCAGCGAGGTCAGGTCAAATAGTCTTGGTGGCGCTTCGCGTCCAGCCTTCTCCTTGATGTCGGTCACGGTCAGAGGGCGCCCTTCGATGGCTGCCACGGCAGACTGCGCTTCGGCCTCGGAAGAGAATTTACCATGAAGCGAGCTGAAATTGGCCGTGCGGTAAATCGTATGAAGCTCCCAGTAGTCCTCGGGCTTGAAGTTGAGTATCTCGCGATGACGCGTCACGATAAGCGCGAGCGTAGGAGTCTGCACTCTTCCGATCGAAAGCACCTTGCCCGGGCTGGAATATTTCAGCGAGTAGAGACGAGTGGCGTTCATGCCGAGGATCCAGTCGCCGATGGCACGCGACAGCCCCGCGTAATACAGATTGTCGAAATCGGCCGACGGACGAAGCTTGCTGAACCCCTCACGGATGGCATCGTCGGTCAGCGACGATATCCACAGACGCTTTACCGGACATTTCACACCGGCCTTCTGCATCACCCACCGTTGTATCAGCTCCCCCTCCTGGCCGGCATCGCCGCAGTTGATGACCTCGTCGGCATCCCTGACCAGCGAGTCTATTACGTCGAACTGCTGATGATATCGCTGCTCCGGAAGAAGTTTTATGCCGAACCGTGCCGGCAGCATAGGGAGCACCGACAGCGCCCAGCGCCGCCATCCCTCCGTGTAATCGTGAGGCTCTTTCAGACAGCACAGATGACCGATAGTCCAGGTGACGCGGTAGCCGTTGCCCTCGAAATATCCGTCGCGTCGCTCATTAGCCCCGAGTATGGCCGCTATATCGCGGGCCACACTCGGTTTCTCAGTGATGCATACTTTCACTTTCGTGTTGCTTTGCCTACTTTTATGATCCACGTGGCCACTCCGTGCGGGCTTACAGCGTAAACTTTCACCGTCGCTGTGGGCTTCATAGGCGGAAGATCGATCTCCAAGGGAATAAGCCCGTCGTCCTCCCACTGAAACCAGCGGCGGAAATCGACTCCGTCGATATCGGAAGCGTCGGTCTCTTTGCCGCCGACCGATATGAACACGCGGTCGATGCGGTCGGATGTATGCGGCCGTCCCTGGAGCTGTCCGTAAAGACGGGTCAGCCCAGCGCGGAAATCAATGCTGTCAGCCAGAAGCGTAAGCTGCCCGGTTGACGTCGACGAGCATCTGCGCACATCGCGGGCCTCTCTTGCCAGCGCGACGCCTACAGCTGCAAGGAGCAACAACAATGATATCAGAGATCGTCTCATCATTCCTCTACCTTGGCTTCGTTCCAGAGGGCATCCATTTCCTCCAGCGTCATCGAGTCGACCGACCTCCCGATCGCCTTTGCAGCCTGCTCTATGTGATTGAATCGGGCTATGAACTTGCGGTTGGTCAGCTCAAGAGCATTCTCCGGATTCACGCCAAGTTTGCGGGCGAGATTGACGATGCTGAACATCACGTCGCCAAGCTCCTTTTCGATAGCCGCCTTGTCGCCGCGAACCGTCTCCTCGCGCAACTCAGCGATTTCCTCTCCTACTTTATCCCAGCACCCCTGACTGTCAGGCCAGTCAAAACCTACATTAGCTGCTTTTTCCTGCACTCTGTAAGCTTTGATGAGAGCCGGCAGCGCCTGCGGCACTCCCGCGAGTACGCTCCTGTTGCCACCCTTCTCATGAAGCTTAAGCTTTTCCCAGTTTTCAGATACCTGGGCGGCATCGCTTACGCGGGTCTGCCCGAAAACATGGGGATGACGGTATATGAGCTTCTCGTTGAGAGAATCGGCGACATCGGCCATGTCAAACTGTCCCTTTTCTTCCGCGATCTTCGCGTAGAAAAGGATATGGAGCATCACGTCGCCGAGCTCCTTGCGGATATCGGCCACATTGTCGTCCATCAACGCCTGACAAAGCTCGTAGACCTCCTCGATCGTATTTGACCGGAGAGAAGTGTTTGTCTGCTTACGATCCCAGGGACACTCCACCCGCAGACGATCGAGCGTGTCTATGACGCGCCCGATCGCCTCGGATTTAAGTTTTGTTGACTTATTTTCCATCAGAATAATTCTTTATGCCACTTTCAAGCCATTCGCCGAACTTCTCTACGTTTTCATCGTAATAATAGGGCTGCTCCACTACATTGCCCGCATTATCGAGCATCACGTAGTAAGGCTGGCTGTTGGCGGCGAACTTGCTGCGCTGCAGATAGCTCCATTTGTCGCCTACAGTGGTCAGACGTACCTCGCGGCCGTTCTCAATAACAGTCATAGGAGTGGCCAGATCAGTCTTGTCGTCGACCATCAGCTTGATCAGCACGAAATTGTCGCGTATTATGCCCGAGATCACTTCAGTGTCAAACACGGCTCCCTCCATCTTGCGGCAGTTGACGCATCCGTAGCCCGAGAAATCGATCAGCACCGGACGGCCGTTTTCGGCGGCGTATCTCATGCCCTCGTCATAATCATGGAACTCGCGGAAATCACCGCCCGCATACAGGTTGAAATCCTGTGTGTAGAGCGGTGGCACGAAAGCGCTGACGCTCTTGAGCGGCGCGCCCCAGAGACCTGGGATCAGATATACGGCGAAACTCAGCGACACAAGAGCCATGAAGAAACGGGGTATGCTGACGTAATCTGTCGGCGAATCATGCGAGAACTGCAGTTTACCAAGCAGATACAGGCCGAGCAGGATAAAGATCACGACCCAGAGCGACACGAACACCTCGCGGTCAAGTATTCCCCAGCCATAAGCCAAGTCGGCGACAGAGAGAAATTTGAGCGACAGGGCCAGTTCGAGGAAGCCAAGCACTACCTTCACGGAGTTAAGCCAACCGCCCGAACGCGGCATCTCCTTGAGCCACGAGGGGAAGATGGCGAAGAGGGTGAACGGAATTGCCAGGGCCAGCGCAAACGCACCCATACCTACCGCCGGACCTGCAATATTGCCCACAGAAGCAGCCTCGACGAGCAGTGTGCCGATGATCGGCCCTGTGCATGAGAACGATACCAGCACGAGCGTGAAAGCCATGAAGAATATGCTTATAAGTCCGGTAGTGCGTTCAGCCTTGCTATCGACTCCGTTGCTCCAGCGCGAAGGGAGCTTGATGTCAAACGCTCCGAAGAACGAGATGGCGAATACCAGCAGCAGCAGGAAGAATGCCAGATTAAACACCGCGTTGGTGGCCAGGTCGTTAAGTTTGCTTGCCCCGAAAATCATTGTTATGGCGAGGCCCAGACCGAGATAGATCACTATTATGCCGCCACCGTAGATGAGAGCGTCGCGCACCGACTTGGCCCGGTTGTTGTTTTTCTTGAGGAAGAAGCTCACGGTCAGCGGTATCATCGGCCACACACATGGCGTGAGCAGAGCGACGAGTCCGCCTATGAATCCCCAGATGAAAATATACCACCATGACGAGTCGGCAATGTTCTGACTGGTGGTCTCGCCATTGTCGGGAAAAACGACGGGTTTCCACCAGTCGGCCTCCGACTGCGGAGTCTGCTTTACCGCTGACGCCACAACATCTGCGCTGACAGGAGCCGCGTCAGCCTGCGCCGGCACAAAGCCCTCGCTTATCAGTTCAAAAGGCTCTCTTGTAGGTGGAATGCAGCTGCCGTCATTGCATCCCTGAAATGTGATTTCACCCTCAACGGCGTATCCTTTGCTGCCATCTTTAAGGCGGAACCGCTGGCTCAAAGTCACGTCCTGCTCCCACCAGTTAAGATTGAGATTGAACGTCAGATCCATCTTCTCGACAGGTGCCTGCGAGGGCGTGAGATCACCGATAAGCTCCATACCTTCGAGCCGTATATAGCTCACCGCAGTGGCTTTTGGCCCTCCGTCAGGAAGTGATGTTCCATACAGATGCCATCCCTGCTCGATAGAAGCCGTGTAATTTATCACTCCTTCGGAAGATGACGTCATTTCTGCGCTAACAGTCCATTTTATAGGATTCAGCATCTGGGCGCTCAACGTTGACGCAAGCGCCGACAGCAATATCGCAGCCGTCAACAATAATCTTTTCATGACTTCTTGGGCACGGGTTTATTGAATTCAAAAACGGATGGGGGCGAACAGGTCTGGTCATTACACCCCATAAACGTGATCTTGCCTGCGATTCTTGCATCAGCAGGATCTGTGACAGTGAATTTGCGGCGGATGACTATGTCGGAATCCCACCAGGTAAGATCTATGCCGAACATTTTGTCATGGACTGTAAGCGGCTCCCTGTCGGCTTTCAGAGGCGAAATAAACTTGACACCCTTGCTTGCCGACATATCGATTACCGTAGGCTTTGGCCCTCCTTCAGGCAATTGCATTCCGTAGAGATGCCATCCGGGCTGCAGGCGAGCCTTGAATACCGCAGTCCCTTCTGTGGATGTGGCCATTCTGACCGTGACCTGCCAGCGCACCGGAGCTTCAGGCGCCTGTGCCAGCGCAGTTATCGAAGCCCAGAGCCCGAATACTATAATTAACAGACGATTCATATCATGAAAAACATTTGGTTGAAATTGACCACAAAGGTAACAAAAAAACTCTACATGGCGAAACGTCTGTCGAAGCCCGTCAGTCGGATCAGAAGCGCCAAAGACTAAAAAGTGGCGTAATTCAAAAAAAATAGCTAACTTTGCAGGCGGAATCGCCTAATATGGATCATTCCCTATATGAAATGAATCATCAAAAAATACTTTACATCTCGCAGGAGATCAATCCCTATCTTCCTTCGACGCCACTCTCTCTGTTCGGCCGCAACCTGCCGCAGGACATTCAGAGCCATGGCTATGAAGTGAGGACGTTCATGCCTAAATACGGAAGTATCAATGAACGCCGCAATCAGCTTCATGAGGTGATAAGGCTCTCGGGGATGAATATATCTATTGATGACAATGACCATCCTCTGATTATCAAGGTCGCTACTCTGCAGCCCACCCGCATGCAGGTTTATTTTATTGACAACGACGATTATTTCGAAGGGCCCGGAACAAAAATACTTGAGACCGTGTCGTCGCCGGAGGACAACGACGAGCGCTCGATGTTTTTTGTGAGGGGTGTCATAGAGACCGTGCGCAAATTGCGCTGGGATCCGACAGTGATACATTGCACCGGATGGATAGCGGCTCTTGCTCCACTCTACATACGTCATCTTTATCAGGATGATCCGGGACTGTCGAAGTCAGTGGTAGTATACTCCCTGCGCCCCGAATCTTTCGAGGGCACGCTCGACAGCCGTTTCCTTGAAAAGCTGAAACTTGCCGGATTTACCGACGATTGCCTGCAGTCTCTCGGTACTTGTGATTTCGACTGGCTGAGCATCAACAAGCTCGGCATAGACCACAGCGATGCCGTTGTAGTGACGACACCCGATATCCCGGCCGAACTGCTTGACTACGCCCGCAAGAGCGGCAAGCCTGTGCTCGAATATCCCGGACCCGACGGCGAGGAATCCACTACTGCAGCATACCATGATTTTTACCAGTCACTTCTCGCTAAAAAAGATGGCGAAACAAAACTTTCAGACAAAAACTGATTTTCCCTTTTTCAACTGACTATGAAACGCCCGCTCATAATTACGGCTCTCGGCTCGCTTCTGGTTTTCTCCTCATGCAACGACGACTCCACTACGATCGGCTCGTCGCTCGTTGACGATGTTATGACATCAGAAATAGTGGTCGACTCCTCTTTCAGTGTCACAGGCACCACGATCGACAATCCGGTAGTACAGAGCCGCACGCTGACCCAGCTTCTTGGACGACTCGACGCCAAGGAATACGGTTCGATCGAATCTGATTTCGTATGCCAGTTCATGCCTTCGATGAATATCGACACCGAAGGAGTGACAGTCGACGACGTGGATTCGTGCAAGCTGATCCTGTTCATGACCACCAACGACTTCACAGGCGACTCGATTGTACCTATGGGACTTGAGGTCTTCCGCCTCAACAAGGCTCTTCCTTCGCCAATCTATAGCAATTTCTCGCCGGAAGGCTACTACTCTGCGTCCGACCGTCTCGGACAGACCATCTATACCGCCAATGCTATGTGGAACGATTCCATCAGTGAGCAGTCGTTCCGTTCAGTTATGGTTGATCTCCCGAAATCATTCGCCACAGATCTTTTCACCCATTTCCAGCAAGCGCCGGAAGACTTCGCGACTCCTGCCGCATTCACGGCATGGTTTCCCGGCATATATGTCAGGAACACTTTCGGCTCCGGACGCGTGATGAACATATCGGAGACCCGAGTCAACGTGTATTACCGCAAAAAAGACAAGGTGACAGTCAATGATGTGGAGAAAGACACCATCTACCAGCTTGTACGATCATATATGGCTGTCACACCGGAGGTGGTGACCAACAACAACATAGACCTCACCATCAGCCCTGAGATCAGGGGCATGATCACATCGGGCGACAATCTTCTGGTTGCCCCGGCCGGTACGGAGGTGGAACTTGAATTTCCTCTCGACGCCGTCCTCTCCAGCTACCGCAGAGGAGCGGGGAGCCTGTCGGTGCTCAACAACGTGAGCTGCGAGATTCCGGCAGAGGAGATAGTCAACGACTACGGCATCGAAGTTCCGCAGCAGGTGCTGATGGTGCTCAAAAACAAAAAGAAAGAGTTTTTTGAGAAAAACAAGATCGCTGACTCGAAGACATCTTTCATGGCCACCTACAATAGCGCCCGCAAAAGCTATATCTTCAGCGAGATGCGTCAGTACATCCTCGACATGCTCGCCAAAAGCGCTGTGACGTCTGACGACTGGACATTCATCATCACACCGGTGAACGTAGAGACGGAAACGACATCTTCCAGTTACTATTCTTCAGGCACGACTTACATCACAAATGTTTCTCCTTACGTGACTAAACCGGCCATGGTAAAACTGAACCTCGAAAAGGCCAAAATAAAACTTACTTACAGCAAGCAATCAGGCAAGTGACCGGCATATGACAACCATAACGGCGGCGAGAATGGGTGAACCCATCTCGCCGCCGTTTTTATTCAGCTTGGCCGGCATCCGGTATCAGAGCAGAGGCAGCAGCTGTTCGGCAGCCTTCTTCGTATCCACCTTGGTGATAACATCTGTGATCACATGATCGGCATCGGCGATGAAGGTTGTGCGGACAGTGCCCATGTATTCGCGTCCGGCCATTTTCTTTTTCTGCCATACGCCGAACGCCTGATTTACTTCGGTCGTTGGATCGCTCAGAAGCAGGAAAGGAAGTGAATATTTGTCGGCAAACCTGATATGGCTCTCCACCGAGTCCTTGCTTATGCCGATCAGCGTATAGCCCCTGCCGGTCAGTTCGTGGTATGAATCGCGAAGCGAGCACGCCTCGGCTGTGCATCCGGGAGTGTTGTCCTTAGGATAAAAATAGATTACGAGCGGCTTCCCTGCAAAATCGGAAGCCTTCACCTCAGCTCCGTCGGGGCCTGTACCGAGAACGGAGGGTATTCTGTCACCTTTCTGTAGCATGATTAAATATGTTTGATTCCAAAAAACGGTTATTTGCAAAGTTAAACAATTAATGGAGCAATATGACCCGTTTCAGAGCAAAAAAATGAGTAACTTTGCAGATTATGGATTTCAGACTCTCATCGGAATACAGTCCCACAGGCGACCAGCCGCGCGCCATAAAGGAACTTGTCGACGGTATCAACCAGGGATTGCCCGCCCAGACGCTGCTCGGCGTCACCGGATCGGGCAAGACATTCACCATGGCCAACGTCATCAAAGAGGTGAAACGCCCCACTCTGATACTCAGCCACAACAAGACTCTCGCTGCCCAGCTCTACGGAGAGATGAAAAATTTCTTTCCGGAAAACGCCGTGGAATATTTCGTATCCTACTACGATTACTATCAGCCGGAAGCCTACATACCGTCGGTCGACAAATACATTGAGAAAGACCTGATGATCAACGACGAGATCGACAAGCTGCGTCTCGCCACTACCTCCGCCCTGCTCTCGGGGCGCCAGGATGTCATCGTGGTGAGTTCAGTATCATGCATCTACGGCATGGGCAATCCAGAGGATTTCAACAGCAACGTCATAGAGGCATACCGCGGCCGCAAGGTGAGCCGCAACGCTTTCCTGCGCGAGCTTGTGGGCGCTCTCTACAGCCGCAACGAGATGGAGCTCGGGCGCGGCAATTTCAGGGTCAAGGGCGATACGGTCGACATATACCTTGCATATGAGGAGATCGTGGTGCGCGTCACATTCTGGGGCGACGAGATCGAATCGGTTTCGAGCTATTATCCGCGCGACAACGTCATACTGGGCAAGCACGACTCTTTCAGGATCTTCCCCGCCAACATTTTCGTAACCTCACCCCAGCGTATGGCCAGCGGAATAGCACAGATTGAGCTTGATCTTGGCGAACAGGTGGGATTCTTCAACCGCGAGGCCCGCGAACTCGAAGCCAAGCGGCTCTACGAGCGCGTCACCTACGACGTGGAGATGATGCGCGAGGTAGGCCATTGCCCAGGTATCGAGAACTACAGCCGCTATTTCGACGGGCGACAGCCCGGAATGCGCCCTTTCTGTCTGCTCGACTATTTCCCAGATAATTTTCTGACGATAATCGACGAGAGCCATGTGACCGTGCCACAGATCCGTGCGATGTATGGCGGCGACGTATCGCGTAAGATGAATCTTGTGGAATACGGCTTCCGTCTCCTGGCCGCCCTCGACAACCGCCCGCTGAAGTTCGAGGAATTCGAATCGCTTACGAAGCAAGTGGTCTACGTCAGCGCTACACCCGCCGACTACGAGCTTGAGAAGAGCGAAGGAGTTGTCGTAGAACAGCTGATTCGCCCCACGGGTCTGCTCGACCCGATCATAGAGGTGAGACCGTCGCTCAACCAGATCGACGACCTGATGGAAGAGATACAGCTGCGCATCGAGCGGCAGGAGAGAGTGCTCGTGACGACTCTCACCAAACGCATGGCCGAGGAGCTAAACGACTACCTGACGAAACTCAAGGTCAAGACAGCTTACATACACAGCGACGTCGACACGCTCGACCGCATAAGGATACTTGACGACCTGCGTGCAGGCGTCTACGACGTGCTTATCGGAGTGAACCTGCTGCGCGAAGGCCTCGACCTGCCGGAAGTGTCGCTCGTGGCCATCCTCGACGCCGACAAGGAGGGCTTCCTGCGCTCCCACCGGTCGCTGACGCAGACCGTAGGGCGCGCTGCCCGCAATCTCGGAGGCCGCGTGATAATGTATGCCGACAAGATCACCGAGAGCATGCAGCTCACCATCGACGAGACCGAACGGCGCCGACAGATACAGCTCGCATACAACGAGGAGCACGGCATCACGCCTCAGGCCATCGTGAAGGCCCGCAACCGTATAATCGGCGTCGACACAGGAGAGGAGGATATCGCCGCGCCGCAGACATCGCCGCGATCCGGCAAACCGGCAGCCAAAAGCTCGCGGCGCGACGGCCAGGCTCCGAAGGTCACCTACGAGAGCGAATACACAACCCGCGTGGATATCGCCGCCGATCCCGTGATCCCTTATATGACCTGCGAAGAGCTGCAGCGCTCCATCACCCGCAAGCGCGTGGAGATGGTCGACGCAGCCAAACGCATGGAATTCATCGAGGCGGCCCGTCTGCGCGAC
>CALHWU010000155.1 GCA_938039795.1 uncultured Muribaculaceae bacterium | reverse complement strand
CAGTGGCCCGGGCCATGCTTTCCGTAGTCAGGTTGATGGTGAATTCCATCGTCGACGTTATTATGGGATAGGAGTAGCGCTCGGGGCGTACCGATATATAGCACATGGCCGGATTGGTGCAGATGGTGCCGGTCCAGGCCACAGTGATCAGATTGGACTTCTCCATCGTGCCGCAGCTGACCAGTACGGCCGGCAACGGATATATCATCGTGCCCGGTTTCCAGTTCTGTCTCATGATGCGGGCAAGGTCAGCAGAGTTGCACGTCGGCGCTTCCCACCTCCTTGCAGCAATAGTTGCAGCGAAGCGTGAGCGACTGGCGGTCGGCCACGGTGAAACGGGTGCGCATCGGCTCGTTGTTGGTGATGCACTTCGGATTACCGCACTTCACTATGCCGACGATCTCGTCGGGCAGTTCCACATGGCGCTTCTCCACCACCTCGAAGTCGCGTATGATGTTGATTACCGCGCCCGGAGCGATGATGGCTATGCGGTTGAGCGTCTCTTCGGGGAAAAACACGTCGGCTATCTTGATGATCCCCTTGGTGCCCATCAGGCGCGAGTCGAGATTGTTGCCGATAGTCACATGTGTGCCTACATTCTCTATGCCGAGCAGTTTGACTACTTTGAAAAGAGCTGTGCTTGGTATATGGTCGATCACCGTGCCGTTGCGGAGCGCGGCTACGGCCAATTCTTTCTTCTGAGTGTTCATAGGAGTTTCACTTTTGATGGTGATCATGCTTGTTCGATGCCGAGTGCACGGCAGATTATAGCCTGTCGGGCATAAAGTCCGTTGCGCGCCTGGTCGAAATAATAAGCTTTCGGATTGTCGTCGACATCCTGATCGATCTCGGTGATGCGGGGGAGCGGATGGAGCACCTTGAGATTGTCCTTCGCGTCGGCCAGCATGGCGTTGCGCAGCGTGTAAAGGCTTTTGACCTTCTCGTACTCCATTATGTCGGTGAAGCGTTCGCGCTGCACGCGGGTCATGTAAAGGATATCGGAG
Organism: uncultured Muribaculaceae bacterium; assembly: GCA_938039795.1. Lineage (GTDB taxonomy): Bacteria > Bacteroidota > Bacteroidia > Bacteroidales > Muribaculaceae > Paramuribaculum. Next base: position 21,050 of record CALHWU010000155.1, on the reverse strand, counting down.
GTGTTGATTACTTCCGGCGAGAAATCGGTGTGCTCGGTGTATCTGATGCCGTTGCGGTCGCAGAGCTCCTTGTATTCGTCGGGCATGCGCAGCTCCTCGCAGGCCACGAAGTGGAATGTCGGGTTGAAGTATCTCATGGCCTGTATCAGTGAGTGGACAGTGCGGCCATATTTCAGGTCGCCTACCATCGTGATGGTCAGGTCTTCGAGTTTCCCCTGGGTCTTGTAGATGGAGTAGAGGTCGAGCATCGTCTGCGACGGGTGCTGGTTGGCGCCGTCGCCGGCGTTGATCACAGGCACGTCGGTAACTTCCGTGGCATATCGCGCCGCCCCTTCGAGATAATGGCGCATGACGATGAGATCCACATAGTTGCTCACCATTTTTATAGTGTCTTTAAGGGTCTCTCCTTTGGCGGAGCTGCTTGTGCTCGCGTCGGAAAAACCGATCACGCGGCCTCCGAGTCGGTTGACTGCCGTCTCAAAGCTCAGGCGTGTGCGTGTGGAGGGTTCGAAAAACAGTGTGGCGACAACCTTGCCTTCAAGCAGTCGGCGGTTGGGATTCTCTTCGAAGCGTCGCGCCGATTCCAGAAGCTGGAGTATTTCGTCGCGGCTGATATCGTCGATTGAAACGAGACTTTTGCTGTTCATGGCTCGCGTGTGATTGAAATGGTTTACGCAAAGTTAGCGGATTCCCGCGCCCCCTGCAAATGTTCCGCCCGATTTTTTTTACATCACTGCGATCAATACCTCGTATCGTCAATGGTCACTTCCATATTTCAGCCAAAATCACTAAAAATCATCATCCATCATGTCATAGTCGTCCTGCTCGTCATGGAAATCATCGTATGGTTGAGAATTGCTCCTCGAAGTCCATTCATTCCGGGTGCTATGACGGCCGATGCTATTATAATCAATATCATAGTTTCTGTGATTATGGTAGGAGCGATTAAAGCCTTTATTATCGCGCATGAATATATCCAGATCATCGAGATCTTTGGAATTGCCGGAATCATCAATTAAGTTATCACTGATATCTGTAACTGCATCATCAGGAGCTATTGCCTCATATAGATTGCTATTCAGATATTCACTGTTTCTGTCAATTGAAGCTCCTGCAACCTCAGCGTGTGTATCAGGGTCTGTTGTGGGCTTCCTGAATTTATTATACAGCCACCGAAACAAGAAAAACTCACCTATGTAATTCCAAAGTGACATAAGTCTAAAATTTATTTTGACTCAAGACGATTAATAAGCCTCTTGAAAGCGGTTTCGTCATATCCAGAAAGTTTAATGTTATTGACATCTATTATAGAGAAATAAGAGCGTTCCTTTAAGGTATGAATTAACACTCCAATTTCATGTAGGCGATCCCAAATAGCATCCACACCATCTTTACCAAATGTAAAGATAGTAATATGCTTTTTGGAGGATAAAATAGATTGTGTTGAAACAAGCTCAAAGAAAGCCTTAAAATACGGGAAATCTATTTCTCCAAATGATAATCCGTAAAAAATTACTTCATCCGCATTTGCTAAATCTTGCGCCAAATCTGTAGGCTCTGTTTGCATAGACTTAAACAGAAAACGATACTCTTTTGGGATGGAAGCATCTTCACTTATTCCCAAAACGATATTAAATGGGTTGTCATTAGATGGTGCGTGATGCACGTTTACTATTTTAGGGAGCGCAGTGTCATTGAATTTTGCGAAACTAATAAGTTCGTTCTCTAAATCTGTATAATTGAAAGAATACGCTTTGTCAAAGCATCCGTCAGTTTTAATAGCCTCCAAAAGTGCGATTATATATGTTTCCGGAGAGTTGGGTTCTATGGTTGGCATAATGGATATATATTTTTGGAGCATCATCTTTAGATTGTTGAAACTATGTTCGTCAGCCATAGCTAAATCCGCATCAATAGGTTTCCCTATTTTAGTGCGAACATAGTTCAGTAACTCTGCCTCAACGTCAATCCACTTAACATGATAAAACTCTTTCTCAATGTCGCTATTATCAGTCAGGTTAGGATGGAAATAATCGTAGAAATGGCGTTCTAATGAACAATCAGAGAATTTACCTCTTGGCAAATCTCGGAATGGCCAAAAGGCATTTTTAGAAGTGCCCGACATAACATTGATATAGTCTGAGTATTTAGAACGCAGACCGAGTGCAATATCAAAGCCATTACCTATAACTAAAACCTTACTCATATAATTACATTGGTTTAATCATGGATTCGATGAAGGAGATTTCTTCGTTGGAGAGGTTGTATTTTACGTAGAGTTGAGCGTCGATTTCCGCCACGCTCTTGCTCCAGTCAATGTCGCTTTCCTCTGTAAAGTCTTGCATCGGCACATTAGCCCAGGTATCCTTGGGGTTATCTTGAGTGACTTTTAAAGTGCCCAGCAATAACCTCGCGAACCGTGTTTTGATATATTTTAAACAGGCCTCGGCATGGGGGGCTTCATCGAAGCTCCCTATGCTGAGGAATGTTAAAGTATGTCCGATTACCGGCACGCCGATTACCGGCGTGCTGAGCACCTCGCCGATGGCACCTGATCCATTCGATTTAGGTACGAGAACCTTGAATTTATCTATGTTATCAGGAAGTTTAACGTAGCTACGTTTAATCCACTTTGTTACACGATCTCGCCCAAGTAAACCATATAACCCAATGTATTCAGATTTGTTAGGCGCATCGTCAAGAAACAATTCAGGAAATACGTCAAATATACTCGACCCTATATCAAGACGGTGCCCTTGACTCTGTCTTCCCTCTGCCCAAGGGTTATTTATGTATAACTTATCAGTGAGTTTGTAAAGGTCACGTGGATATACGTAGTCGGAAAAAGATTGTGGATTAAATGATTGTACTTTGTTCAGAATATTTCTCACTTCGGGATAAGGAGAGAAGAATCCAATGGGACCACATTTTTCATTTTCATTCCACATGGTAATAGCAATCCCACCCTTTACATCGACATTGTTAAATACGTCGATGCTTTTTACCCAGTAGTCAACCACTTTAAAGTGAGGGTCTGAAAGGATTCTGTCATTCCAATCTTTAGGGGTCTTTCCTGCCTTAAATAGGAAACGTGCAGGATGTATCATAGTCCCTATGGGAGATAATTTCCGGCCTAAATCAATGAACAAATGATATAAAGGATTTGCACCGTTGCCATTGCCTTCATTTACTTCTTGATATGGTGGATTGCCAACGACAGCTTTTATTTTCACGTTCTTTCCAACTAAGTCGCCCACTTTTTTGATGAAAAGTTCGGGCTGATTTTTGATTTTATTGATTAAGTCTTCCGGCGCCCACATATTGGTCTTTCCTTTGCGGAAGCCAAGGAGAGTGCGGCGCGTGATTGATTTAGCCATAGGGGTTTTGCAGATAACAAAGATGTTTTCTGTAACGGCAGCGTCCCAAATGGCTTGATGTTCTTCGAGGGATTCCGGCGAGAACATCGCATCGCGCAGACGCGAGCGGTAGATGTTGTAGGCGAGGTACAGCGGATAAAGACCCGACTTTGAGTTTATCTCAAGGAGGTGACTATCCGGAGAGAATACGTCGGCAGTAACATCTCCACGGTCAATAAAGCGCGGTTCCTCGATGGTTTCCGATAAGTCCTCGTTATAGAACGTGTAGCCGCCGAGACAGTCGCTCATGTGCATATTCACGACACGCCAAGGAGTCAACACAGTTTCCTTATCCGGGTTGCGGAAAGTGGCGAAGATAGCTGCTATGCGCTCGATGCGTTCCTCGATAGAAAGGCGGTCGGCAGCACGAGCCATAGCACGGATGCGCTTGGCGGCAGCGGTGAAGATGTCCGGGTCGTAGTATTTCTTGAAGGCGTTGAAGCGTTGCTTTGTAACGCCTTTCGGCATAAATTCTTCCCACGACTGCGGGTCGACAAGCGAGGTGAAGTTGTCGATAGTCAATTCTTCATCCTCGTTCTCAACCTTTGCACCATATATCATAAGGGGCATACGAATAGAAATACCGCGAAGAATTGAGATTGCGTCTTCCTTGACTTTCTTCTTTTTCTTCAATTCTTCGAGGCGAGCCTTTTCTTCGGGCGTAAGCTCGCGTTTCTTTTTCTTTTCGAGCTTTTCCTTTTCCTCGTATTCCTCATTGGTGAGGCCTTGGTCATTGACGGTAATGTCGTTAGACTTACCCATCGCCTTTGTCTGACCGATGATGCCTTTAAGCTCGTCGAACTCCTTGATGTCAACATCAGTCAGGCGCATAAGCTCATCATTGTAGAGATAGCCGTCCTCGAAACCGTTCTGCACCACGCGCTCAACGTAAACACGTTTGAGCTGCTGAAGCATGTGCTCGGTGTCGAGCTGTTTCATTTGGCTACCCTCAATCGAGATGATCGGGCAGAAATTCAGGAACTCGCCGAGTTGCTGACGTTCGCCAGTAGACTGTTTGCCAGCCTTGGTTGAAATCTTCGCAGTTTCGGCAAGCACTTTGAGAGTGCGGTCGGGAGCGAAGTCGAACACATAGCAATCCTCCTTGACGCGGCCATTGATGGTTGCCGGAGTCTGCACGCGGAAGATGGTCTGCATATAAGCCGAAGCGGCTGTGTTGAAGCTACCCGACAGCATAAATACGCCCATCCACGGTTTGACGCTCACGCCGGTGGTAAGTCTGCCGCAAGAGAGCGTAATGGTGCGTGTCTTGTCGGGGTCGGGACCGATAGCGTCGGTAACCTTTTTGAGAGCTTCCTCGTTGGCTTCTTCCTCATCGCCGTCTCCTGCTACGTTGACAATTTCAAACAGTCCGAATACCGGATGATTGCGAAGCATGGCGGCGAGAGCCTTTGCCGCCTTTACTCCCGGCACCATCCAAAGGGTATGGCGGAAGATGTCGCGATAGCGTTTGTTGGCAAAGGGATACATACTTTCTTCGTCGGTCTTCGTAAGGAGGTCGAGGAAATTCTGAACGTGGCTGCGGTGAATAAATTCGCCGTTATCGTTAACACGGAAGAACTCGCGGAAGTTAAACGCTATATCCTCGTCGGCATACTCGTTCATCAGTCTGCCGAGGTCGTAGGTATAGATGTTCAGGCGAGGTAGTCCGGCATAGGGATTGTGGTCACCGGGGTGGTCTATATCCCACTGCGCTTTTGCGCGTTGCTCCATAACATAATCCCACGTGTAGATTTCCTCCTCCTTGAAATCGTCAAGCAGATTGAACGGTGTACCGCTGAGGCGAAGCACCTTTGTTTTCTCTTTTGTAAGCTCGGCCATGACAGCTTTACCAAGTTCGGTCTGCGTACCCTCGTGGGCTTCATCTACAATGATGAGATCCCACGGGGTTGAGAAAATATCGTTATTCTTGTCGAAGTTGCCGCCGACAAGTTCAGAGCCTCGGAGGTCTTGCATCGAGGCGAAGTAGATGTAACGACATTCATCACGTAGGGCACGGCGTTCGAGGTTTGCGAAAGTGTCGCCCTTAGCTTTGGAACCGTATGCGTATTCGTCGTTGTCGTAGAATATCTTTTGGAAGTCCTCGAACCAGCCCGCATCGACCACAGGGCGGTGGGTGAGGATAAGTACACGGCGGAAGTCGCCACGTTCCTTAACGACCTGTAAAGCCGAGAGTGTTTTGCCGAAACGCATCTTGGCGTTCCAAAGCATCTGATTGCCTTTCTTAAATTGTTTGATGGTCTTGTCAATAGCCTCGCGCTGTTCCGGACGGAACACAATGGGCGACAGACCGACAGTTACCTCAGAGCCTTTTAAGGCTTTGCGGCCTTCCTTCACAGCGGCGATAGCTCGTTTGGCTGTTTCGAGGTCGCAACAGAACCATTCATTGGCACCGTTGACCTTATCGAACACCTTGCGCTTGATTCCACTACGGAGAAGCACTTCGTGGACTTCCTTATCGTTGACTGCTGCAATTTTACCGTTGCGCACGAAAATGGCAATTTCAGTGTGCAGGAGTTCATAAGTGATACCGGCAGTCTTAGTGTACTGGTCGATGCGAGCCTTAGCTGCCTTGTTTAGCGCACTGCTGTTGGGCGGTAGCGTAATGTTGCCGTCCTCAAAAGTGGCTTCGCCAATTTTCAGACAGTCACTATGAGCCGCATCGGGTATGCGGAACACATAGATCAGCTTGGCTTTAAGGTTAGAGAAATATTCCATGGCCGATTATTTTATTAGGTCGATGAATCGGATTTTTTGTTTGGACTTGGTTGCGCCCCAGTCTTTGATGACAGCGTATGTGCCATTATGGGCGCGTATGTCGCCGTTCTTGCAACCTTGGCATTGAGTGATGGTCTCGGTTTCTCCGAAAAGGTCAACCACAACGGTACGGCGTTCACCGCAAGAGTTGGGGATAACACCTTTGAGGCCGTCCATCTGCCAAATGTTCCAGGAAATAATGTATGCGATATATTGCAAAGATTTGAGCTGCGGGTCTTTACCGAATTTGGCGCGGTAATAGTCGAGGAAGGTATAGAGAAGGGCTTCACGGGCGAGAACGAGATTGTCGCCCTGCCACTCAAAACCGTAAATGCTCATATAGGCAGCTTGTGCTGCTTTGAGCCAGTCGCTGCTTGTCTCAGTGTTTTCACCGACAACACGGAGTTTGCGGTCGAGAAGTCCGATGCGACGTTCAACCGGAATAGGCTCGCCTGTAACGGTGTCGTATCGGCTCACAAGGTATGGAGCCTCGCCGCAAGTAATTTCGAGGCGGTTTTCATTAACATAGTCGCGCCACGATTTTCCCTCCGGGAAAACGACAGGCTCGGCATTTACAATCCATGTATGGGAGCCGTCGGGATTGTCAACCTCGGTATTGAAAACGCCCTCACGACCAAACCAAGCATTATCAACGAGGTTGTTCTGCTTGTTGCAGATCCAAGAAGGAGTGAACACCTCGGCCATCTCGCGGCTTCGTTGTTGCTGCTGTTCACGTGATTTGACGGTACGTGGCATGATTACGTTACCGTTGGCTCCGGTTATAGCTTCAATTTTGATTTGGTCCCCGTACTGATAACCCTTCCCTCTGTCAGCATAGTTGTCGGTAGCCCAGAAAATGTTGATCTGCTCAGTATCGGTGCTTAAAGTATGGTCTTTAAGCAGAGTATTGAGCAGTTCGGGCGAAAGCTCGAAGATTTCATTTTCCTGTATGTCGACTTGCGGGGGTGTCATAATTTAATATACTGTATTGTTATTTGAAAAGATATCGCTTATTTTCGATAGTTTTGCTAACTTTGGATATCGATTCGACTACTGCATGACCAATGTTTTCTTTCTCAAAAGATATAAAAGCATAGTTGCTTGGGTATAGTTGGAATTTGCCGAAATCCTTTTTCGAAGATTTCATAGATACTTCTATATGCCCTTGAGGTAAATTTTCAATGTCTTTATAAGCAGTAATTAGAATATCAAAATATATACTCTCGTTTGGAGGAATAACGAAAGAATGACTTGATAGAAAATCTTTCAATTTGTCAAAACGATAGATGTCAGTATCTCTCAAATAATTTTCTATGCCAATTGATACATTATCTGCAACAACTGAAGCAGAATTATGAACCCGCAACTTAAAATAATTTCCTGAAACGATTAATTGACATGAAAGATATGGGGAATGCTCCTCATCCCATTGTCGTTTCAACTCTTTTAATTGTTTCTCGTTTAAGTTTACTGAAACAGCGGTAATAAATATCATTGTAAATGAAGCTATCGACCCCAGTATATCTGCCCAAAAACTGTAAAATCCTAATGTTTCAGCTCGTTCTCCAAGCATTGTCATATTGGGTACATAGTGGTATAAAACTCTGGCAGTAGTTACAAATGAGAAAAATATTGCAATGATTAAGAATGAAATATAAAAATATTTAAGTATTCGGTAATTCATACATTAAGTTTATTTGAATATTAATTATGGCATATCATAATCATGCGACTTTGCCGGTTTCTATTTCGGATTTGAGGAACTGGAATATATAGACTGCTCCCTGATAGTAGAGGCCACATTCGGGGTCGTTGAGTTTGGCGAAGGTGGCTGATGAATACAGTTCATCAAGGGCGCGGTGTATGTCCCAGCCATATTCTGCCATGAGCATCTCGGCAAGTTCAGCCGCAAGGCATTCTATTTGAAACTGTATGTCTTGTGTCATAATTCGATGTGTTTTAAGAATTCCACGGCTTTTGGAGTGCCGAAGAAGTATTGGACAGCATGGTCACCCTTAAATCTCAGCTCCTCAACCAATGCTGATGCCGACAGATAGCCCATTATGAAACGGCGAATCTGTACGCCAACCGTATCATCGGCTATCGGGCCGATTACAATATCGTAAGGATGAGCCGGAATATCGGAGTTGTTCTTGCGGTTCATCACGATAAATTCGGCCCATTCCTCTGAGTAGTCAGGAAAAATCTTTATGTGCAGCCCGTTCTTTGTAGCCTCGTCTTCATCATATTCAAAGCAGGATATAGTAGGGATTCCCTCGTTGAGAAATCGAGTAGTACGAGCAGCCATTTCCATGGCTTGGTCGGGATTGGCGTTGAGATAGAAGCCTTGCCCGAAATCCTTGCCACGCTTGCTGCGTGAGAGATCAACATGCTCAATGGCTACGTTAGAGCCGTGATAGAGACGTATCATATTTTACCTCCTTCCCGTTGGCAAATGACCTGAAGGTCTGAAACCGCATCGTCGATGGAGAGCGTATGCTCGGCAGCATAGCAGTCGAGAAGGAAATCTATGCCTGTGAAACGGCGCAAATACGCGTATGCCTGCATATTGGAGAGCTGATACCGCTGGGCGAAAGCTCCTACACAAGCCACTACATATTCAATTCTATCAAATATTTCTTTCTTGTCCATGACTATGCCTTATTGCTTACAATTAAATCTTTAACATCAATATCAAGTAATTCTGAAATCCTTACAAGCGTGTCAGTCAAAGGTCGCATTGATGTTATAGCAAAGATACGAATTATTTTTTAGAGAAATTGAAATGTGGTTAGATCTTGTACAAAAAACATTATGACTTGTCCGGCGGTCATAAGCAGATACGGAGAGGGCGGGAGAGAATTGGGGACGGAGCGGGGATCAGAGGGTGGGGACGAGCATGAAGGGGGTGCCGGGGAAGTGACGCTCGACGTAGGCTCGGAGGTAGGCCTGTGTGTCGGGCGAAATGACCGGGTCGGTGTCAAACCGCGTGTTGTAGAGAATGGAGTGAAGCGTCATGCCGCGCGAGGCGAGGGCTTCGAGCGAAAGGATCGTGTGGTTGATCGATCCGAGCTTGCCGTTGGTGACGAGCGCTACCGGCAGATTTCTCTCGCGGGGATAGTCGATCGTCAGCATGCTGTCGGTGAGAGGCACCATCAGTCCGCCCGCTCCCTCTACAAGCACCGTATCGTAGGCCTGGGTCAGACGCTGCAGCGCGGCGTCGATCGCGTTGAAGTCGATCTCGCGCCGGTCGATTCTCGCTGCGAGATGAGGCGATGCGGGATAGCTGAATATCTGAGGCGCTGTAGTCAGGTCGGTATCCTCAGGCAGGGGAGTGCCGGTAATGCGCCGGTGGATCTCGATGTCCTCTGAACGGCCATGGCATCCGGTCTGGATGAATTTCATAGTCGCGACGCGAATTCCGCGGCCGCCAAGCTCCTTTGCAAGCCAGCCTGTGGCATAGCTTTTGCCGGCATCGGTGTCGATGCCGGATATGAAGATCACTTTTGATTCATTCATTTTCTTCTCTTGTCTGTCGCTTCGTCGGCATAACGGTCGGGAAATTCGATATGAACTTTCGGGCGCGTAAGCGACCATATGACCAGTATTATGCCGGTGATGATGAAGGGTATGCTGAGCCATTGGCCCATGTTGAGAGTCATTTCGGCTTCGAAGGCGGTCTGGTCGTTTTTGATAAACTCGATGAGGAATCTGGGAAGGAATATGCCGATAAAGAATACTCCGAAAAGGAGGCCCGGACGTTCTTCGGCATTTTTCTTCCAGTACATCCACATCAGCAGAGCAAACAGCGCGAAATAGCACAGAGCCTCATAAATCTGTGTGGGATGGCAGGCCTGTCCGAGATACATTTCTTGCCACTGGCGCGAGCGCACGAACATGAATCCCCAGGGGAGTGTCGTGGCTGTGCCGTAGATCTCCGAGTTCATGAGATTGCCTATGCGGATGAGGCCTCCGACCAGAGCTACCGGGATGACAAGACGGTCGAACGTCCATATCGGGCTGCGCTTGGTGGTGAAGATCGAATAGAGTATCACGGCCAGTATGATGGCTATCGTGCCTCCATGGCTTGCCAGACCGCCCTCCCAGATTTTCAGTATCTCAAGCGGATGCTGGCTGTAATATGACCATTCGTAGAAAAACACGTGGCCCAGACGTGCTCCTATCATTGTGGCGCACACCACCCATATGAGCAGTATGCCGACCCATTTTTCAGGAGCGCCCTCATGGCGGTAGATCCTTCCAAGAATGCTCGTCCCTGACAGGAAGCCGATGGCAAACATCAGACCGTACCAGCGCACGGTGATGGGGCTTGTGATTATTTCCGGACTTGCGTTCCAGACTATGAAATCCAATATACCCATGATATCATTGCATTAATATTTGATCTTGATTTTGCCCGGAAATATGCGGCGAGGATCGCCGAAGAGCGCGCAGCTTTCTACGGCTGTGTTGCGGTTGGTAGTCACTTTGCCTGTGAACCGCGGCTCACCGTTGATATTTACAGTCACATCCTTTGTCAGATCCACCATCGTTTCGTCAAGAAACAGGGTGAGTTCGCCTCCCGAAGCTGCCGTATATGTCTTGGTAAGTCCGAAATCCATGTTCCATTCGGCGTTGTGGTCGGTCGTAGAGAGGCTGACTATAGAAGCAGTGATGTCGACTGTGTTGTCAGCTACGTGGAATTCATACGACGCACGGGTCATCTCTCCGAGTGTGCCGTCAGGAGCTTTGTCCTGACGGAGACAGTAAAACGAGGTGCGTGAGCGGTATTCCTCTCCGAGCTGACCGCCCATAGGAAACACTTCCCAGCGGAAGAACGTCGGCACAGCTTTGCGCCGCGCAGTCTTCAGCCATGGCGATGTGGCAAGGTCGGCAAGATCTCCGTGGCCCAGACCGCCCGGCACCATCACATGGTGGGAATAATAGCCAGGGTATTGTTTTTCAAGTTTGTCGAGCTCGGTTTTGAAACGGCGCGACAGCTCATCGCGGCCATATCCGTAGTCAGCTCCTCCGGTATGGAGGGCAAACGCTATGTTGGCCATGTTTTCCGGAGGGCAGTTGGCCATCAGGTCGCCGCCTGCCATCGGACCGGCGCCGGCGAGATAGTCGGCATAGAACGACGCCAGACGCTGGCTCCCGTAGGCTCCTTCCGATATGCCGATGAAGAATATCGCATCGGGATTGATCTCTTCGGAGAGCATCGCGCGACGGAACACGCGTTCGAAGAAGTCCTGACGCGTGGGGGTGAACCAGCGGCAGCCAGTGCCGCCTGCCGGACTCCGTGGCACGAGATAGACCGACGGCCCGTCGTTGAACCATATTCCCCATCCGAGAGTCGCCCTCCAGTCGGCGTCGGCATCGGAGCCGGAGCCATGCAGATGGATAAACAGCGGATATCCGTCGGCAGGCTTGCTCCCCTTGCTGCCGTAGACGAAATAGGATGAAATGTTTCCCATTTTCCACTGGCCGTTGGGAGTGACGGTGTTTTCATTGAGGTTGTCAATGGCCATCAGGTTGGGCAGCCGTTCCGTATCAGTGAGCTGATTGGCTTTTTTCCAGGCGCTCCAGATTTCGTCGCGCACGCTTTTCAGATCTTCGGCGCCCGCAGGGATCTCCTTGTCTTCGGGCATATTTGTATCCGTGCCCGACAGTATGCCCTGAAAGTAAGCTGTGGTGGCGTCGACCGGTTCCTCCGGTTTTTCAGGCTCTTCCGGTTGCTCCGGATGTTGCGGTATCTCGGGCTCCGGTTTGGGATCGTCAGAGCTGCAGGCTACGGCAATAAGCGGCAGCATGAAAAGTGCTGCCGCTATAAGTCGCGATATGCTTGATCGTATCATTAAAGAGATATGTGTCAATAGGCGAAAATAGGATAGTTGGCCATCATTGCGTTCACCCTGTTTCTGACGGAGGCTATCACTTCAGGATTCTCCGGATCCGAAAGCACTGTGTCTATAAGCTCAACGATGGTTTCCATCTGATCCTCTTTCACGCCGCGTGTAGTTATCGCCGGGGTGCCGAGCCGGATGCCCGAAGTCTGGAACGGCGAGCGGCTGTCGAACGGCACCATGTTCTTGTTGGCCGTAATGTCGGCGTCGACAAGAGCTCGTTCAGCTACCTTGCCGGTAAGATCGGGGAATTTGGTACGGAGGTCTACAAGCACGCAATGATTGTCGGTGCCTCCGGAGACGATCTTGTAGCCTCGCTTGATGAGGGCGTCGGCCATGGCACGCGCGTTTTTCTGCACCTGCTTCTGATATTCCCTGAATTCCGGTTTCAGAGCCTCGCCGAGCGCTACAGCCTTGGCTGCGATCACGTGTTCGAGCGGGCCGCCCTGAGTACCCGGGAATACTGCCGAGTCGAGCAGCGACGACATCATGCGCACCTGTCCCTTTGGAGTGGTCTTGCCCCACGGATTGGGGAAATCCTTGCCCATTAGGATCATGCCCCCGCGAGGGCCGCGGAGTGTCTTGTGGGTGGTTGTGGTGACTATATGCGCGTGGCGGAGAGGGTTGTCAAGCAGTCCGGCAGCGATCAGTCCGGCAGGGTGTGCCATGTCGATTACCAGGATGGCTCCTATTTCGTCGGCAAGCCGGCGCATGCGGGCATAATCCCACTCGCGGCTGTAGGCGCTGGCTCCGCCGATGATCAGACTGGGACGCTCGCGACGGGCTACTTCCTCCATCTGGTCATAGTCGACCAGACCGCTTTCGGGGCTCACATTGTATTCAAGGGCATGGAACATGAGGCCCGAGAAGTTGACCGGGGATCCGTGTGAAAGATGTCCGCCATGAGAGAGGTTCAGACCCAGAAATTTGTCGCCAGGCTTGAGACAAGCCATGAATACCGCCATATTGGCCTGTGCGCCCGAATGAGGCTGCACGTTGACATATTCGGCTCCGAACAGTTCCTTGGCGCGGTCGATGGCAATCTGCTCCACTTCGTCGACCACGCCGCATCCGCCGTAGTAGCGGTGTCCGGGATATCCTTCGGCATATTTGTTGGTAAGACATGAGCCCATGGCTTGCATCACTTCGTCGCTGACGAAGTTTTCGGATGCGATGAGTTCGATACCCTTGGCCTGGCGCTGATGCTCGCGCTCGATGAGGTCAAAAATCACTGAGTCTTTTTCCATTGTCGGTGAGATTGATGTGTATTTGTCGGCAAAGTTACAAAAAATATTCCTAAACTATCGCGGCCATATCATACAAATCAAATACGTGTCAGCCGAGGCGATGTCATTTATCAGACTCTCCTTCCCTTCTGATAAACTCAAGAATTATTTCCAGCACTTCAGGCGATATGGTTTCTCTTATCTCATCGTATTCCGTCATGTCGCCGGTCTGCGCATGTTGCATCATATGATTCAGCGAAGGCATCATTCTGATTTCCGCGTGTTTGCAATGCTGTCTTATGACAGCGAGATTCGGAGTCGCCTCTACCTGGGTGTCCTTATCGCCGTTTATGGCGAGCACCGGGCATTTGATTTTTGAAATGCTTTCTCCCGGGTCAAGGCCAAGCAATATGTCATACCATTGAGTACGGATCTTCTGGGTGGATTTTAGTGATGCCATCACTTCATGCGGTACTTTCAGGCTGTAAGCCACTGCAAGTGAATCGGGATCGACCGGTATTGATATCCCGTTTTTACCCTGTCGCGCGTATTCATCAAACAGATGGCTGATAAGGGTCATGCTGTTGTCTCTCTCCTCACCGGTAAGGCCTGATTTGTCAAGCAGACGAGCGTTCTGTGCAAGCAGTCCTTCTTTTCCGGTAACAGCCATGCCGGCCATTGATATGATGAAATCGGGCACGTCTTCGGCCCCAAGCATGAATGCTATAGTCCCTCCTTCGGAATGCCCGATGACTCCGACCTTGCCTGTCATGGGAAGCGAGTGCATAAAAGCGATACCGCTGCGTGCATCATCTCTGAATGTGTAGGTAGTGCCTTTAAGAAAATCTCCTTTTGATTCGCCTGTGCCTCGGTCGTCATATCTCAAGGATGCCACTCCGTTTCTGGCCAGATAATCAGCTATGACTGCAAAAGGCTTATGATCCAGAATCTCTTCATCGCGGTTTTGCGGGCCGCTTCCAGAAATCATCACTACTCCGGGCGCCGTCTGCTGTCCGTCCATAGCCGGAAGTGTCAGTGTCGCGCTGAGAGCGATGCCGTCGGGAGCAATGAACACTGTGTCTTTGACCGTATATGGATATGGCGGTTTCGGCGTTTGCGGACGGCGTTCTTCCATGGGGCTATCAGGCGTCAGAACCATCGGGAAAGAGTATCCCCGTTGGCTGAACGTGCCGGTAATGGTATCACGGGAAACGGTGCCATTGAATGTGGCTCCTATCACACTGCATTCCAGGGATATCGAGTCGGCGGTACACACTACGACCTTCGTTGGGATCCCTTTCGCTCCCTGCGACGGGGAGTCAAGCGTACACGTCGTAAGTCCGTTGCCGTCCTGAGCGAAATTGAATACCAAAGGCAGTTTCATCTCTCCCAGCGACAGACTTCCCCGCCAGCTGCCGCTCAATGCCGTCGCATCCATACACGATAGTGCCACCATGGCAGCCATTGCTATCAATGATCTGATAATGCTTTTCATCATATATTGTTACTTATGTGTCGCCGGTCAGGAATCAAGATCTGCCCGAAGCTCGGCAAGCGACCGTTTGATACTGTTCCTTATGTTCAGTCCTATTGCCACGCCGGCTACCGCTCCCATACAGCCGCCTATCAGCATGGGCAGTTCGTTGAAGCCGATAGCGCTGAAAAACCACAGCAGTATCGGCAGTCCCAGTGAAGCGCCGACGATCGTATGGCGTTTCAGGCCGATCTCGACTGAAGAGACCGCTTTGAGTGAATCGACAATTTTACTGCGGGAGCAATCCACTGTGTCAAGACGGCGGCGCAGCAGATAGATGCTTGTCGCCATTATAATGAAGAATACCCCCATGGCTGCGCTCAGCCATATATTGCCGTGGCTGACCGGATAGACCGTAAGAGGGATCGTCACGATACACAGGCAGGCCAGCCGGATCTGTCGCGAGAAGATGCGGCGCAGCCGTTGAAGGCTTGAGTCGATATTGCGTTTGCTGAGCGCCATGACAGTCTTGTCGACATTGCTCTGCAACGAGTCGATGCGCAGACAGGCGTTTTTCCATGCCTGCCTCAGGTCGGAAGTGTTGTCAGGCATATCTTGTATGTTTGATGATTCGTTCATTCGGTTTGTTGTCTCAGTCTTTGTTTGATACGATGAAGACGCGACGCAACGTTGGCGCGTGTCATACCGATGATTTCGGCGATCTGGTCATACGAACAATCTTCAAGCCTGAGCAGCACGATCGCTTTGTCGATCTTGCCGAGCGATCCTATAAGGCGGTACATCTCGTGGAGCTGCTCCAGATGTGATCCGTCGTCAGCTTCAATCTGTACAGCCTGGTCAAGGCTCACGCTCACGCCCCTCTGGCGGTGTTTGCGGTAAAAGCTGACACAGGAATTCAGCGCCACCCGGTAGATCCATGTCGATTCGGCCGACTCTCCGCGAAAAGAGCTTAATCCGGTCCACATGTTGATCATCACTTCCTGGCACAGATCCTTGAAATGCTCGGCATCGGTCGCGTAGAGATAGCACACCTTGTAGATCAGCTGGCGGTGTCGGGCAAGCAGATCCATGAATCGCTCGTTGTTGTCGGATGGTGTGGTAGGGTTCATACTGATTATGTGACGCACGTTTTTGCGAAAAGTTGCACCGTCTGTAAAAAAATGACGCCGCTTCATGATGAAGGGCGTCATTGCAAGAGGTGTCAGACGGTCTGTCAGAACAGATATGCGGCCGTGACTGTCCAGTAACGGTTTTTCGCGTCTATGTTCTGCTGACCTTCTATCAGACCGGTGCTTTTGAATGCCTTTGTCATTCCTATGCCGTAGCTCGCGCCTACCTGAAGGTGCTTGAGGAGTTCCACGCCGAAGCCGAAGTTCCAGGCTACATCAGTCTTTTTGTTGCGGAATTCGCGGAAGCTCTCCTTGCTTGTGAGGAATGCGAACGACGGGCCGGTGGTAAGATACGGTTTGATTATCGAGGCCACTACCGGAATGTTGATCTTCCATTTGAGATTGACCGGTATCTCGATATAATCACGCTTGTCGATGGGCTGTCCCTTGATTTCGGCGGAGCGGCGCACGTACATGGCCGAGATATCAGCGCCGACGCCGATCACAGGCACAGTGAATTCAGCCATGAGACCGGCATTGAAACCTACACGGTTGCTGGCGTCGAATGTGCTCTCGTTGAAGTGGAGACTGTTGACGTTGAGTCCTACTTTGGGGCCGAAGCGGAGCTGGGCCTGACTTGCCATCGGAGAGACGGCTGCTATGACCAGGATGGTCATGATTGCGATGTTCTTGATTGTTTTCATACTGTTGTTGTTTGTGTATGTCGTTTCGTGTCTATCTGATCATTTCGAGGAAAGTGTCCTCATCTATGATGGGTATGCCGAGTTTGCTGGCTTTTTCGAGTTTTGACGGCCCCATATTGTCGCCTGCTAGCACGTAGTCGGTCTTTCCGGAGATCGAACTGAGGTTCTTGCCGCCGTTGAGTTCGATCATTTCCTTGTACTGGTCACGTGAATGCCGGGAGAAAACGCCGCTGATGACGAATGATTTTCCATCCAGTCGGTCGGTTTTTACGGCGTCGGCCGATTCGTCGGCCGACATAGTCACCCCGGCTTTGCGCAGACGCTCGATGATCGACTGGTTTTCAGGCTCTGCAAAAAAGCTGACGATACCTTCGGCTATTGACGGCCCTATGTTTTCTATGGCTGCAAGCTCTGCTGCGGACATGGTCATCAGACGATCCATCGTCTTGACTGCCTTGGCGAGTTTCTTTGCCACAGTCTCTCCCACCGAAGGTATCGAAAGGGCATAGATCACTCTCTCGAAAGGCACTGTCCGTGACTGGTCGATGCTTTTGAGTATATTTAGCGCCGACTTGTGTCCGAGTCGTTCGAGCGAGGTGAGCTGATCATAGGTGAGAGTGTAAAGATCGGCGATGTCTTTCACGAGTCCCGCATCAAACAGGTCGGCCGAAATCTCTTCACCGATTCCGTCGATATTCATCATGCGGCGCCCGACGAAATGCTCCACCCGGCCCACGATCTGAGGCTGGCAGCCGTATTTGTTGGGGCATAGCCATGTCACCTCTCCTTCAGGTCTGACCAGACGCGCACCGCACGACGGGCAGAATTCCACAAACGTTACGGGCCGTGCCTCTGTCTGACGGCTGTCAGTATCTACTCCGGTGATTTTTGGGATGATCTCACCTCCTTTCTCCACATAGAGCATATCATGCTCATGGATGTCGAGCGAGCGTATTATGTCGGCGTTATGGAGCGATGCGCGTTTCACGATCGTGCCTGACAGAAGCACCGGATCGAGATTGGCCACAGGCGTTATGACTCCGGTGCGTCCAACCTCGAACGACACATGCTGCAGTCGCGTCAGGGCTCTTTCGGCCTGAAATTTGTAAGCGATCGCCCAGCGGGGAGATTTTGCGGTAGTGCCGAGATTGAGCTGCTGACGAAGCGAGTCGACCTTGAATACAAGCCCGTCGGTGGCCACAGGCAGCTCCTTGCGGGCCGTGTCCCAATGGTTGATGAACGTGTCTACGGCCTCCATCGAGTCAAGCCGTGTCATGGCGTCAGAAACCTTGAATCCCCATGACCGTGCCAGCTGCATATTGTCGTAGTGTGTGTCGCAAGGCAGATTATCGCCGAGCAGATAGTAGAAATATGCATCCAGACCGCGTCGCGACACTTCTGAAGGATTGAGAAGCTTCAGCGTGCCGGCCGCTGCGTTGCGTGGATTGGCAAAGAGAGGCTCTTCCTGAAACTCGCGTTCGGAGTTCAGCCTGTCGAATTCTTTCCATGGCAACACTATCTCGCCGCGGATTTCAAAGCGGTCGGGCCATCCTTCGCCGCTGAGCCTCAGGGGAATCGAGCGTATGGTGCGTACATTGTCAGTCACCACATCCCCTTTCTCGCCGTCTCCGCGGGTGACTGCTCTGACCAGGCGTCCGTGTTCGTAGATCAGCGATATGGAGGTGCCGTCGAATTTCATTTCTCCAATTATCGTCACTTTCTGTCCGCTGAGAGTGTCGGTCACACGTTTTACAAACTCGTCGACTTCATCGACCGAATATGTATTGCCCAGCGAGAGCATGGGATATATGTGTCTTGCCTGTGTGAAACCTTTGGACAGATCGCTGCCGACACGATGAGTGGGGGAGTCGGGATCATCGAATTCGGGATGATCTGTCTCAAGGCGTTCGAGGCGTTTTACGAGCATGTCATAGTCGTGGTCGGAAATCGAGGGAGCATTTTCCACATAGTAGCTGTGGTTGTGACTCTCGATCTCACGGCGCAGACGTGTGATTTCATTATGAATATTTTCGTTTTCCATCGATGACTGATGCAAATGCGGGTGCAAAGATATATATTTAACAAAGTTTAATCAAAACAATTCGACAAAAAATTTCATAAACTTAGTCATTATTTCGTAACAAAGCCGTAACTTTGTCGTCAAATCAACCGACCTTTGCATCGATTTCAGGTGCATGAATCACATACCGTAATGAATGTTATCTTTTCAAATATAGTTCTTACAGCCGCGCTGATGCTTACAGGATGCAGCTCATCCGAAACCCGTAAGACTGAAGCTGAGATCCAGTCCGCTGCCGCAGCGACTCCGCAGCTTCGGACCAAATTCAGGGCTGACAGCGCTTATGAGAATGTGCGCCGGCAAGTGGAGATGGGCCCTCGTGTGCCGGGTTCGGAGGCGCATCGCCGGTGTGCTGAATTTCTTGCCAATGAGCTCGCGCGCCATGGCTGTGACACGGTTATAGTGCAGAATGCCATTGTCTGTGCCTTTAATGGCGATGAGCTGCCGATCAGCAATATTATGGGACGGTTCAACGTCGGCAACAATCGGCGCATATTGCTTGTAGCCCACTATGACAGCCGTCCGTGGGCCGATAATGAAGACAAGGAGGCTGACCGCCACATGCCTGTGGATGGCGCCAACGACGGTGCCAGCGGAGTAGGCGTGCTCCTTGAGATAGCAAGGGTGCTCGGCGCCGAGCGGCCCGATGTGGGTGTCGATCTGCTTCTTGTGGATGCGGAGGACTATGGCGATTCAAGCGGCTTCAGCAATCAGGAAGACACCTGGTGTCTCGGCACGCAATACTGGGTGCAGCATATGCCCTATGGGGCCGACAATCGTCCGATATTCGGTATTGTGCTTGATATGGTCGGAGGCACCAATGCACGTTTCCACCGTGAATATTATTCCAATCAGGCGGCTCCTTCGGTGGTAAGCAAGGTGTGGGGGATAGCTGTGCGCGAAGGCTATTCAAAGATCTTCATCGACGAGGTGGGAGGATCGATCATAGACGATCATGTGTTTATCAACCGTGCTGGAATCCCTTGTATCGACATCGTTGAGTGCAATAATGCTCTTACTCATTCATTTCCGCCGACGTGGCACACCCGGTCGGACAATATGTCGTCGATCGATAAGCGCTCTCTTCAGGCTGTCGGAAGGGTGGTAATGGCTGTCATCGACAGCGAGTCATCTCCCCGCTGACTCAGGCTACACCCCGCTCATGCTTCGGTTTCAGTCCGGCACATCAAGTCGTCGCCCTTATGCAGCTGGCTCGGTTGATCGTCGGGCAGATCATCGGCATGGTGTGAATTATCGAAAAATCTTGGGTGATAGGCTTTGTTTCAGAGAAAATGAGTAATTTTGGGGCATGATTTGTAAACGCGGAAATATAATCAATGCGATTGCGGTATCAGCCGCTATTATCATCATGCTCATTTCGCAGGCCGGAAGAGCTCACGCACAGGGTTTCGTGTCGTTTGCGCCCGCGAAGCAGTTTGTGGAAGTGGATGTCCATCTTCTTGGAGGCGGAAGCGGTCTGACCCAGAATTACGCATCATGCTTTAATGAGATACGTGAAATCAACACCTCGATGGGTGGCAGCTACGGTGTGGGAGCCGGAGCCGTGTTCGGACTTAATTCGTTTCTCGGGCTTGGCACAGAGTTTAATCTGCTGCTGAATCATTGCAGTATGGATATGGCTGTCAGCAACGACGATGCCACGTCTGTGAGCAATATATTTCTCCGTAACCGTTATTGTTATGCCAACATTCCGGTATTCCTGTCGTTCAGATTCCATGTGTTCGGTCCGGTAAGATGGAATGTCGACGCAGGTCTGTTCTATCAGTACGGTCTTTCCGGCTCACAGAGCCAGACAATATTCAATTCGGAGATTAATGATCTGGGGCAGCTCGTTCCGAGTGTGGTCAAGAGCAAGCCGGATTATTTCAATAGCAAGGATACGTTTATTAATTCATTTCGTCGCAGCGACATAGGTATGCATTTGTCCACAGCTCTGCAGTTTGGAAGCCATTTCGCCGTCGGAGCTCGGCTTCAGGTCGGCTTCAAGAATGTCGCTCGCACCGACGGAATCGTTTCCCCGCGTATTCACAATTATAATTTCAGCGCCCTTGCGGCATATAAGTTCTGACAACAACGATTTTTACTTTACATCATCATTATCATATGACTGAAGAAAAAGACATGCAGCCTGCTGCGGAGACCCGCGGCCTCAACTTCGTAGAGCAGATAGTGGCCGATGACCTGCGTGAAGGGAAGAACGGCGGACGACTGAACACCCGTTTTCCGCCTGAACCCAACGGATATCTTCATATCGGACATGCAAAATCCATTCTGTTAAACTATGGTCTTTCTCAGGAATATAACGGAAAATTCAACCT
>CALHWU010000154.1 GCA_938039795.1 uncultured Muribaculaceae bacterium | reverse complement strand
ATCTGACGAAAAATTTGACGACGCATCTGTCGTACAATCTTTGTGCGGTATTGCCTTTAAAAAATATCTTCGTACAGCTTTCGATAGAGGGAGATTTTCACGTCCCGACAGGTGGGAAATGCCTGCCGGAATTGTTCGGTATCGTCAGCAATGGTCACATAGACAAGCTGTTTCTCGCCGCCGCAGGTACACAGCAGCTCTCCCTCCGGATTCACCAGACAACTCTGCCCGTCGAATGTGTAAGACTGCTGCCGCCCCACGCAGTTGACACCCAGCACATAGACCTGATTTTCGATTGCCCTTGCCCGCAGCAGAATCCGCCAGTGAGCCGTCCGCTGATGCAGCCAGTTTGCCGGTACCAGTAGCAAGCGGTTTTTCTGTGCTGCCGCCCGAAACACTTCCGGAAACCGCAGGTCATAGCAGATCAGCGTTCCCACGGAAAACTCTCCCAGCACAGCACTCGTAAGCTTCTCGCCGCTGTGGTAGAACCGGTCTTCCCCGCCGTAGGAAAACGGGTGTATCTTCACATAATCCGACAGCACACCGCCGTTTTTGTCCAGCAGGGTATAGTGATTTTCACCTTTTCCATGCTGCTCCTGTGAAGTCCAGCCGTATCCGATCGCAATACCGCACTGCACTGCCAGCTGCCGCATTTTCTCATGGATTTTCGGGGCATATCCCGCGATCTTCTCCACCTGCATGGAAAAGCCTGTGAAACTCATCTCCGGAAAGACAATGCAGTCCGCCTGTGCCGCTGCTGCCTGTGCGATCCACGCGGCGGCATTCGCCAGATTTTCCTCCGGCTGCTCAAATATGATCTCTGCTTGTGCAATGGCTATCTTCATGTTATCCCCTACTTCCGGTGAGAACCTGTCAGTTCTTTTTCCCGTTCGTTCTCCTGCGGTGCAGATGTCCGGTCTGTTTGTCTGGACTCCGGACCGTGATAGAATACAGTATCAGAACGTTTCCAGTTCTGCCGCGGACGGTCATGGAATTCGGTTGCATGGGGCACCAGATGAATCGGATCCTCCGGTGTCACGTTTTTCTTGGCACGATAGGAAGCGTAGATACACAAACCGATATACAGGGCAGTCAGCACAAATCCGGCAATGATGCCGTTGCGGAACCATGGTGAATTGGGGAAATTTTTCAGAGCATAGGCGTTAAACTTGGTAAAGGAACGGCTGACATCAGACACTGCCACAAGCGGCACCTCCGCAATGGTTTCTCCGGAAAATTTCAGTTCCATCGTTCCCAGTTCGTCCCCTTTTTTCACTGGTGCCATGACATTTTTGTCCAGATGAATAACGGTCTGTACCGCAGTAATATCCACACTCTTGCACCACAGCAAAACGCAGTCTGTCTTTGGGTGCACCAGCACATAGGAGTTCCCGTCGGAGTTCATCACTTCCACCTCTGCGGTTTCCTCACTGCTCTCCAGCAGCGTAGTATAGGCAAAGGAACGAAATGCCCAGTTCAGCAGCGATGTGGCATCGTCCAGATGATAGTACTGCAATTTTCCGTCCGCATCTTCAAAGGGTGCGTTCAGCAGAATTACCAGATATGTGTTCTCGTCCCGCGTTGCCTCGGTGATAATGCTCCGTCCGGTCTTGCTCAGGTTGCCGGTCTTGATACCCTTGGCACCCTCGTAATAATAGGAACTGTCCTCCAGCGTCATGGAATTTGCCTGTGTCCAGTTCCATGCGGAAGCGTCAGGGTGATTTGCCGGATTGGCAGTGGTGGGAGTAAATGCAGTGGCTGTTGCAATTTCCTCAAAGCCGTCCAGCGAGAGAGCGTAGTTGGTGATCGTCAGCATATCCCGTGCCGTGGTCTGTTGTCTGGTATCGTACAGTCCGGTAGGGTTGGCAAACGTGGTGGCGGTACAGCCGATTTCAGCGGCGGTGTCGTTCATCTTGGTAACAAACCCGTCAATGCTGCCGTCCCCGAACTGGTTCGCCAGAATCAGAGAAGCTTCACAGGACGAAGTCAGCATCATGGCATAGAGGTATTCCCGCACGGTCAATGTATCGCCGTTGTCAATATCCGCATACCGCAGGTCGTCCGGTTCGTCATAGCTGTACAGCGTTTTATACAGTTCATCACTGGCAGTGATCGTTGTGCCGTCCAGATCAGTGCAGTTTTGCAGCACCACAATGGCAGTCATGATCTGCACCAGATGACCGGGCATCTGCTGCTGGTCAGCATTTTTTTCATAGAGTATCTGTTGGGTATCCTGATTGTACAGGATCGCCGCCTGACTGTGGATCGTTGCGTCCGGTGTAAAAGTATAAGCCTGTACAGAAAGTGCGTTTCCGCACAGCAGTACCGCGGCAACAATGCCGATCGCCAATGCGACACGCAGTCGTTTTATCAAATGGAACAAGTGCATAAGATGCAATCCTCCCGAAAATTCTTTATTCGTGAAAGTTTTCAAACTCCACATTCTTATTATAACAAAAAAAATCCGATTCGAAAAGACTTTTTTCGAAAATTTATTTACCTTTCACGGAAAATATGATAAAATAATCTATGTAACTGAAAATCATGCAAAAATAAACACCAGAGCATGAAATTTGATTTCACTTTTTAAGGAGGGCTTCCTTTTGGTATATATCACAGGTGACATGCACGGAGATCTGTCCCGTTTCAAAAATCCCATTTTCAAAAAAATGAAAGCCGGCGATGTTCTGATCGTCTGCGGCGACTTCGGGTTTATCTGGGACGGTTCCCGTCAGGAAAAGCAAAATCTGAAAAAGCTGCGGGAAATGCCGTTTACCATTGCCTTTGTAGACGGCTGCCACGAAAACTTTGACATTCTGGAACAAAGCTTCCGGACTGTCCGCTGGCGTGGCGGCAGGGCACATCTCATTGCCCCGAATATTTTCCACATGATGCGTGGCGAGATCTTCACCATTGACGACCGCACCTACTTCACATTTGGCGGCGGACACAGTCAGGATTTCGAGTTCCGGCAGGGTCGGAACTGGTGGCAGCGGGAACAACCCACACATGCAGAGATTCGCCGTGCCATTCACAACCTGAACGAGCACAATGCACAGGTGGACTACATCATCACCCACGAACCGCCGGCTTCTCTGAAAGACTGCCTTGGTGTCGATATGCAGCAGCGTCTGGAAATTCACACGTTTTTTGAGGACATCATCAAACAGTGCAGCTATCGGAAATGGTTCTTCGGCAAGTGCCACATGGACCGCTTTATTCCTATGAAGTTCTATGCCATGTTTGAAGATGTGCTGCCGGTAGAATCGGAAAGCCGCAGACGCAGCCGAAAGCAGACGGCTCCGGAAGAAGATTGATCCTGCACACAAACAGCCCGACAGTTTCAGCAAGAGAAACTGTCGGGCTGTTTAATTCTTATGGCAATACCGCACAAAGAGCGTCTGTCGCACAATCTTTGTGTAGTATTGCCTTATCTCTTTTGGGTATCTTTTTGCTTTCGGGCTTTTTTCACGGGCAGGCGAATCCACTTCCCCTGCGATTTTTCCCGTGAGAAATGCTGCTTCACGTACTGATCCAGCATTTCCCGCACCGGCACACCGCCATGCATGGGAAAGAAAAACCGACGTACATTTTTCTTTTGCAGGGCATCGTGAATGTCCTCCCGCAGTTCTTCCACCCGTACCACGATATTGGTTTCTTTCGCAAATTCGCGGATCTTTACCATCAGGTGTGTGGAATATCCTACATCGATGAGAAAAATTCCATAGAAAAAACCGATGCCGAACGAAAACGCCAGATTTTCCGCCAGCCAGTGCAACGCATTCAAAATGTGCGGGTGGATCAGAAAATAGTACACTGCACTGAGCACCATCCAGAAAAATGTAAACAACGGACAGATAATGCCCTGGATATTGCCCCAACGGTCAGAATAATCCCACAGCTTGATTTTCATGCCGCGGATAAAGATCAGCCCTGCCACATATTCCAGTGCCGTGATCGCCAACGCCATGACCACAAAGAGCAGGATCTTTTTCAACAACGGATTTTCCACCGGCATCAGCGATTCCAGCATCGCCAGCAGGTACAGCACACACAAACTGGAGCCATACAGCGGCAAATACGGCCCTACCAGAAATCCCGGATTCACCCAGCGGTGTGCTGAAAAGAACCGACGGAATATTACCTCCAGTCCCCAGCCGAGGACACTGCCGATCAAAAATAAAAACGCCAATGTCAAAAATAAATTCATACCAGCCTCCCCTGCACCGACACAAAACACTCACGCAATAGAACTAAGGTCATACAGTGACTGATCTGCCAATGCCTGTTCAATAATATCATAGTGGGTCTGCAACGCACCCATGCCCATTTTCAGATCACCGATCATCAGGCTCTTATAAATCTTTTCATGAATGGTTGCCTGCTTCTGCCGCAGTTTTTCCGTGCTGTCTGACAAGATCAGGTTGATCTGTGCAGAACAAATATCCCAGATACCCTGCATCACACATTCCATGAGCCGGTTTCCTGAAGCCTTGATCAGCCAGCGGTGCATTTCTTCATCAGCACGAATACTGTCCAGTCCGTTGCCGTATCGGAATTCGTCCAGCAAGTTTTTCAATTCGTCCAGATCCAGCCGTTCCCGTCTGGCAAATACCATAGGAAATGCCGACAACTCCATTGCCCGCCGCATCTGACACACCTCATAGGGTGAAATTTTTTGTATCAGAAACATCACATGCAGCAGTTCCTCCATGCTGTCGGACATATCTTTAGAAAGTGTCATCTCCCCCTCTTTGGAACAGGACAGCACACCGGTCATTTCCAAATTCTTTAAAATCGGACGCACATCCCGCTTTTTGATAGACAGAGCTTCTGCCCATTCCTGTTCCGAGGGCAGCACATCGCCGGCATGCAGGACAGCGCCATGGTCATTTCCATCAACAATGATCCCGACGCTCCCATCAACACAATTGCCGACTATGTAATAACAGGCAATGCCGAGGAGATCGTGCCCAAACTCATCAAGTACTACAAAAAGAACTCGAAGTAAAGACAATGGCTAATTTTTATACCGATAATCCCGATCTGAGGCATCATCTCAACCATCCGCTGATGCAGAAGATCGTCGAGCTCAAGGAGCGCAATTATTCCGACGCCGCCAAATACGACTATGCGCCTATGGACTTCGCTGACGCGATGGATTCTTATGACAAGGTGCTTGAGATCGTGGGAGATATCTGCGGCGGCACAATCGCCGACAATGCCGAAGGAGTGGATCACGACGGTCCGAAGGTAGAGAACGGACGTGTCATCTATGCTCCGGGTACGCAGGAAAACCTCGAACTCTGCCGCAAGGCCGGCCTGATGGGCATGGCCATGCCGCGCCGTCTCGGCGGACTGAATTTCCCCATCACGCCGTATATCATGGCTGCCGATATCGTCAGCCGCGCAGATACCGGTTTCGAGAATCTCTGGGGACTGCAGGACTGCGCCGAGACAATATATGAGTTTGCCGACGAGGATCAGAAACAGCGCTACATACCGCGCGTATGCAAGGGGGAGACCATGTCGATGGACCTGACCGAGCCCGATGCCGGCTCCGACCTGCAGTCGGTGATGCTCAAGGCTACCCAGAAGCCCGACGGCAGCTGGGTGCTCAATGGCGTGAAGCGCTTCATCACCAATGGTGACAGTGATATACATCTGGTGCTCGCCCGCTCGGAAGAGGGCACACGCGACGGTCGCGGCCTGTCGATGTTCATCTACGACAAGCGCAATGGCGGAGTCGACGTTAGACGCATCGAGAACAAGATGGGTATCAAGGGTTCGCCGACATGCGAGCTTACTTACAAGAACGCCCCGGCTGAACTCGTCGGCTCGCGCCGCATGGGTCTTATCAAATATGTGATGGCTCTTATGAACGGCGCCCGTCTGGGTATCGCTGCACAGTCGGTCGGCGTCAGCGAGCGTGCCTACCGTGAAGCTCTCGCATATGCAAAGGACCGCAAGCAGTTTGGAAAAGCCATCATTGAGTTCCCGGCAGTGTCGGAGATGCTCTCTGTCATGAAGGCAAAACTCGACGCTTCGCGCGCTCTGCTCTACGAGACCGCCCGCTTTGTCGACATCTACAAGATCTATGAAGATATTGCCAAGGAGCGTTCGCTCAGCGCTGACGAGCGTAAGGAGATGAAGCATTATAGCAAACTCGCCGACGCCTGCACTCCTCTTGTGAAGGGCATGGGTAGCGAATATTGCAACCAGAACGCCTATGACAGCATACAGATCCATGGCGGATCGGGCTTTATGAAGGACTATGCCTGCGAGCGCGTTTACCGCGACGCACGCATCACATCCATATACGAGGGCACGACCCAGCTTCAGGTCGTGGCTGCCATACGCCACGTCACCACCGGCACCTATCTGGCAATGATCCGCGATTATGAGGCCCAGCCTGTGCGCGAGGATCTGCAGTGGATCAAAGATATCCTTATCGGCCTCACAGCTCAGTACGAGACCGCTGTGGCAGCTGTCGCCGCCGTCAACGATACGGCTTATACCGACTTTATGGCCCGCCGCATGGTGGAGATGGCAGGGAATATCATAATGAGCTATCTGCTTCTTTCGGATGCGGAGCGCAATCAGGACTTTACCCGCTCGGCCGGCGTATACTGCAAGCTGGCACAGAGCGAGGTAGCGCGTCATGCCGAGTTCATCGCAGCTTTCAATCCTTCGCAGCTTGATCTCTACAAGGCGGAGTGATATTCCAGAGTCGATCAACTTCATATTAAAGTTAAAGCGGCCGCAATGTCAGATGGCATTGCGGCCGCTGCTTATATCAGTGTCCGTTAACAATATTTACCGACAGATATGCAGCCAGAAACATGGGGAGTGGCTAACTTCGCGGTATGAAAAAAACTATTTGGCTTGTATTGACAGCGATATTCATCGCTTCGGGCGCGGCCGCTCAGGATGCCGAAGAGCGCCATGCTCCATATCTCCGGCTGGTAGAACAGGCCGACAGCGCTTGCGCGGTGGCCGAATGGCCGCTTGCCGAGAGTCTTTTTCTAAAGGCCATGAGGCTTGAGCCGGCCAATCCGGCCAATGTGCTTCTGATGTCCAACCTTGGCATGGTGAGATTTTACCAGGGAAATGATTCGATGGCTCTGTCGACTCTCGACGATGCTCTCCGTATGGCCCCTAATTCCACAGTCATGATCGCCAACCGTGCCAGGGTGCTTACCGCTATGGGGCGCCAGAGTGATGCTCTTGCCGACTGGGAGAGAGTGCTCGCTATCGATTCGACCAATGTCGACGCTCTTTATTTTCATGTCCTGGCAACGATAGGAAGCGGGGATTCCATTCAGTCTGAGGTGGAGCTGCGGCGTCTGGAACGGATCGCTCCGGATGATTCGCGTACCGACTTCGCCCGCGCTACCTTTCTGACCAGTCAGGGACAGTATGCAAAGGCAGTCGGGCCCTTGAGAAGGGTTGTGGCCGCCAATCCAAGGGCTGAACATTATGCCGCCCTGTCGATCGCCCATATCATGAGCGGGAGTCTCGCGGAAGCTGCCGATGACATAGCGCGCGGCCTGCAGATCGATCCGGCATATGGCGAGCTGTATCTTTACCGGGCGCTGCTCAACCGTCTCCGTTACCGACCGGCCGACGCCCGTGCCGATGCTCAGCGCGCTATCAGTTTAGGTATCCCCCGGCGGCGTGCAGAGCCGTTGTTGTAGTGTTTTGCTTTCGTTTTTATCGTCGTGAACCATTGAAAATGCAGATTTGTTATGCGTAAAAGCCAAAATTACAGACATTTTTTGTAACTTTGCAGCGCACTTATGCTTCTGACACACTTTTTATATAACAAAAACCGAAAGAAAGATGAACACTGAAACCATTGGCTGTTGGGCCGGCCAGGTCTGGAATGCCCTCAATGAGGCCGACGTACTCGACACCAAGCAGATCAAAAAAATCACCAAGCTGAAGGATAAAGAGATCTGCGCAGCTCTCGGCTGGCTCGCTCGCGAGGGTAAAATCGTATTCGAAGAGAGCGAAGACAACAAGGAAATCCTCATCACTCTTGCCCGTTAACAAGGGCAACGGAGTGATTCACACTCAACTTAACGAGGCTGCAGCGCTGTCTTCATATCCGAAGTCCGGCGCTGCAGCCTCTTTGTAGCCATATAATCATGACAGGAACCGTAATACGCAACACTGGCAGCTTCTATACCGTGGCCACCGACGACGGACGTGAGCTGCAGGCGAAAATAAAGGGCAATTTCCGGTTGAAGGGTATCCGGACAACCAATCCTGTCGCCGTGGGTGACAGGGTGAGACTCGATGGCGATACCGGAACATTGCCGTTCATTAAAGCGATAGAGCCGCGCAAAAACTATATAATACGAAGGGCGAGCAATCTGTCGAAAGAGGCACATATCATTGCGGCGAATGTCGATGAGGCTTATCTTGTTGTAACGCTTTTTCATCCTGTCACGTCCACAACCTTTATCGACCGCTTTCTTGCAACCGCCGAAGCCTACGCTGTGCCTGCCACGCTGGTGATCAACAAGGTGGATCTATGTCATGAAGATCAGGAACGCACTGAACTGCTCGACGCAGTAAGTTACCTTTACCGTTCGATAGGTTATCCTGTCATTCACACATCTACACTGACCGGAGAGGGAATCGACTCTCTGCGCGATGGCATGGCCGGCAAAGTTTCGCTCCTATCGGGCAATTCGGGAGTAGGCAAAAGTTCCCTTATAAACTGCCTGATACCCGGAATCGGACTGCGCACCGCAGAGTTATCGTTGACACACGATACCGGTATGCACACGACTACGTTCTCTGAAATGTTCGCTCTTCCCGCCGGAGGATATATCATCGACACTCCCGGAGTGAAAGGATTCGGAACGATTGATTTCGATGCCGCCGAAGTAGGTCACTATTTCCCGGAAATATTCAAGGCGTCGGCCGGATGCCGTTACAACAACTGCACTCACACGCATGAGCCGGGATGTGCAGTCAGAGAAGCTCTCGACGATCGCTCAGAGCCGCTATGCCTCTTATCTTAGCATTCTTGCCGACTCGTCGCCCGACAAGTACAGGAAACCGTTCTGATCATTGCGGTCAGGCTCCGAACGCTTCCCTTGTGGCACGTCCATCTTTCAGCAGATGTCCCACGGCCTTCTTGAAGTCTCTTTTGCTGCACTGGAAAGCGGCCTGAATCTCCGCCGGCGACGATGAGTCGGACAAGGCTATCCGGCCGCCTCCGGCTTCGATGGCCTGTGCGATGCGGTCGGCCAGACTGTTGGTGCGCTTTTTCGCTCCGGGTGCAGCCGACAGGTCTATGCGTCCGTCGGGGCGCACGTTTTTCACGTGTGCTTTCATTCTGCAGCCTATGGTGACCGGCTCGAACACTTCGTCGTAGTAGAGCATCCCCTGATGGAGAGAGTCGACAGCGCAACGGTATCCGATGGGGGTGCGTTCGTAGACTACGGCGTCAACCTCCTGCATCGGAGAATATGAAGGAATCACATTGCCTAAGAATTTCCCGATCTTTGCCGAAGCTACGATGCGCTTTGATGCGTCGTCAAGATACACATATACCGGATATCGGCCCCCGACTTTCATTCGGACCCGCTGCTCGCCGAACGGCACGAGAAGATCCTTGGGCAGTCCCCAGTCGAGGAAGGCGCCGTAGCGGCAGTTGCCAACCACCTCCAGTACGGCCACGTCGCCTACCTGTGCCAGCGGCTGATCGGTGGTGGCCACAGGGCGGTCTTCCGAGTCGTTGTATACGAAGACCTCTATCTCGTCGCCGGGCTTTAGGCCGTCGGCGACATATCGGCGCGGGAGAAGTATTTCTGTCGCACCCTCGGCGCCGTCGGTCAGGTAAGCGCCGAACTCCACGAGTCGGCTTACCGTAAGAGTGTTGTTTTTTCCTATGTGGATCATTTTGTTTAATTTTGTCGTTATAACAACGAAATCCCTGAAATATGTCGAAGGAAATCGAGAGGAAATTTCTGGTTGTGTCCGACTCCTACAAGAGTCAGGCGGATTCACATGAACTGATAGCCCAGGCGTATCTGTCGACTCGTCCGGAATCGACCGTGCGTGTCAGGGTAGCGGGCGATAGCGCATGGCTTACGGTGAAAGGCATCAATCATGGCGCCGAGCGCGACGAGTGGGAATACCGGATTCCCGTGTCGGACGCACGTGACATGATAGAGCGCTGCGCGCTGACAGTTCCGCTTGTCAAGACCCGCTGGCGTGTGGGTCGCTGGGAGGTCGACGAGTATCATGGACAGCTTGCTCCCCTGACAGTGGCTGAGATCGAGCTCCTCAGCGCCGGCGAGGAGGTGGATTTGCCGCCGTTCATAGGGCGAGAGGTGACAGGCGATCCCCGTTATTACAATTCTTCGCTTGCAGCTTCGCTTGAGTCGGCAGGAGCTGACTGACGCAGATCAAGACGCACTACGTTCTCCACGTGTTGAGTATGTGGGAACATGTCCACCGGCTGAATGGCAGTCACCTCGTATTTGACGTCGAGAAGCGCCAGATCCCGTGCCTGAGTGGCCGGGTTGCAGCTGACGTAGACAATGCGGCGCGGCTCGGCGCGCAGTATCACGTCGACCACATCACTATGCATGCCTGCACGCGGCGGATCCACTATCATGACGTCGGGTCGTCCGTGCTCGGCTATAAAACCGTCGGTAAGCACATCTTTCATGTCGCCGGCGAAGAAGAGAGTATTGTCGATGCCGTTGACGCTTGAGTTGAGCCTGGCGTCGGCAATGGCGTCGGCCACATATTCGATGCCTATAACCTTTGACGCCTGCCGGGCGATGAAGTTGGCGATGGTGCCGGTGCCGGTATAGAGGTCGTAGACGAGTTCGCTGCCGGTAAGTCCGGCAAATTCGCGAGCCACCTTGTAAAGTTCGTAAGCCTGCAACGAGTTGGTCTGATAGAACGATTTGGGGCCCACTCGGAAGCGCAGTCCCTCCATCTCCTCCTCTATATATGGCGTTCCTTGCCACAGGCGTATCTCCTGATCGGCGATCGAATCGTTGAGCTTCGTGTTGACGCACAGCATCAGCGATGTGATCTCCGGGAATTCCGCAGCGATCGCGTCCATAAGTGAGGCAGTCGGCTCCGGGTCGTCGGCACCCACCACCATCACGGCCATGATCTGGCCGGTAGATGCGATGCGGACCATCAGAGTGCGGAGCAGACCGTTCTGTGCCCGCAGATCATAGAAGGGTAGTGAATGGGCTTTGCCGTAGTCCTTGACAAACAGACGCAGACGGTTGGTGAAATCATCCTGCAAATGACATCGGTTGATATCGAGCACCTTGTCAAAGGCTCCAGGTATATGAAATCCGGCCGCATCGCGGTCGGGCACCTCCTCGCCGCTACGGAGCTGATCGAATGTGAGCCATTTGCGGTTGGAGAATGTATATTCCATTTTGTTGCGGTATTCCCACTGACGCACAGATCCGAGGATGGGTCGGGTCTCGGGCAGATCTATTTTGGCTATTCGCTGCAGTGCGTCGGTCACCTGCTGCTGCTTGCACCGGAGCTGATAGCTGTAGGGCAGATGCTGCCACCGGCAGCCTCCGCACACTCCGAAATGCTCGCACCGCGGTTCTACGCGCAGTGGCGAGGGTTTTATGATACGTTCGATGTGTCCTTCCGCATAGCTGCGTTTACGGCGGTCGATCTTCACGTCGGCGATGTCGCCCGGTGCGCCGTACGGCACAAACACCACCATTTCGTCGACACGCGTCAGAGCGTTGCCTTCAGCGGCCACGGCTGTTATCTCCACACCCTCAAGCAGAGGGAGGTCTTTTTTCTTGCGTCCCATTATAAATGAAAAATTTCTGCAAAGCTACTCATAAATTCTCTAAAAAACAGACCTGACAGCTCATGTGACGACATAATTATATAAAAAGTAAAAAAATAATTTCGCGGATAAAGGAATTTTCCTAAATTTGCATACTCTCCCATGTTAAACACTGAGTTGTGCCGCTCTTATGGCGGACAGCTTGAAGCATGACAAAAACTATATCAAAATTCAAAATTGCAAAATAACAATTTAATCCTAAAAACCAACCCAATGAAAAGAGTCTACACGTTTGGAGACGGCAAAGCTGAGGGCGAAGCCTCAATGCGCAATCTCCTGGGCGGCAAGGGCGCCAATCTGGCCGAGATGAATCTGCTGGGTATGCCCGTACCTCCGGGCTTTACCATCACCACAGAAGTCTGCACCGAATACACCCAATATGGCAAGGACGAGGTGGTGAAGCGTCTTGACAAGGACGTTCATGAAGCCATCGCCCACGTCGAGAATCTGACCGGCAAGAAATTCGACGATCCCTCCAACCCTCTGCTTGTATCGGTACGTTCGGGCGCCCGCGCCTCGATGCCCGGCATGATGGACACCGTGCTCAACCTCGGCATGAACGACGCTACCGTGGAGTCGCTCGCTACCCGCAGCGGCAATCCGCGTTTCGCATGGGACAGCTACCGTCGCTTCGTGCAGATGTATGGTGACGTGGTGCTCGGCATGAAGCCCAAGAGCAAGAACGACATCGATCCATTCGAGGAGATCATGGATAAGGTCAAGGCCGAAAAGGGCGTTAAACTCGATACAGAGCTCGATGTGGCCGATCTGCAGAATCTTGTGAAGCTGTTCAAGGGTGCCGTGAAGGATTTCACAGGCAAGGATTTCCCCGACAGCGCATGGGATCAGCTCTGGGGCGGTATCTGCGCCGTGTTCGACAGCTGGATGAACGAGCGCGCCATCCTCTACCGCCGAATGAACCAGATCCCCGAGGAGTGGGGTACGGCCGTTAACGTACAGGCCATGGTTTACGGCAATATGGGCAACAACTCTGCTACCGGCGTGGCATTCTCGCGTGACGCCGCTACCGGCGAGAACATATTCAACGGCGAGTACCTCATCAACGCCCAGGGCGAGGATGTGGTGGCCGGTATCCGCACACCCCAGCAGATCACCGTGGAGGGTTCGCGCCGCTGGGCTGCCCTTCAGGGCATCTCCGAGGAGGAGCGTGCGGCCAAGTATCCTTCGCTGGAGGAGTCTATGCCGGTATGCGCCGCCGAGCTCATCAGCATCGCTCACAAGCTTGAGGATCACTACAAGGACATGCAGGACATGGAGTTCACCATCCAGGACGGCAAGCTCTGGATGCTCCAGACCCGCAACGGTAAGCGCACTGGCGCAGCAATGGTCAAGATCGCTATGGATCTTCTCCGTGCAGGCGAGATCGACGAGAAGACCGTGCTGATGCGCATGGAGCCCCAGAAGCTCGACGAGCTGCTCCATCCCGTTTTCGACAAGACTTCGCTCAAGAAGGCCAAAGTGGCCGCCAAGGGTCTGCCCGCATCTCCGGGCGCCGCTACCGGCCAGATCGTTTTCTCTGCCGACGATGCCGAGGCATGGGCTGAGAAGAAAAAGAAAGTGGTGCTCGTGCGTATCGAGACATCGCCTGAGGATCTCCGCGGCATGGCCGTGGCCCAGGGCATTCTCACAATGCGCGGCGGCATGTCATCGCACGCTGCCGTTGTGGCTCGCGGCATGGGCAAGTGCTGCGTCAGCGGTGCCGGCGAAATCCGCATCGACTATAAGGCAAAGACCGTAGAAATGGGCGGAAAGACCTACGCCGAAGGCGACTGGATCTCGCTCAACGGTTCGACAGGCGACGTCTACGACGGTCAGGTTCCCACCACGGATCCCGAGCTCGACGGCGACTTCGGTGCAATCATGAATCTTGCTGCAAAATACACCAAGACACTCGTACGCACCAACGCCGATTCACCCCGCGACGCCAAGCAGGCCCGCAGTTTCGGCGCACAGGGCATAGGTCTTTGCCGCACTGAGCATATGTTCTTTGAGGGCGACCGCATCAAGGCTGTCCGCGAGATGATCCTTTCGAGCGACGTCGAGGGACGTCGCCAGGCCCTCGCGAAGCTTCTCCCGATGCAGCGCGGCGACTTCGAGGGTATCTTTGAGGCGATGGACGGCTACGGAGTGACCATCCGTCTGCTTGATCCCCCTCTGCACGAGTTCGTGCCCCACCAGACCGCCACTCAGAAGGTGATGGCCGAGGAGATGGGTCTTACTCTTGAGGAAGTGAAAGCTAAAGTCGACTCGCTTGAGGAATTCAACCCGATGCTCGGTCACCGCGGCTGCCGTCTGGGAATCACCTATCCCGAGATCACCGAGATGCA
Organism: uncultured Muribaculaceae bacterium; assembly: GCA_938039795.1. Lineage (GTDB taxonomy): Bacteria > Bacteroidota > Bacteroidia > Bacteroidales > Muribaculaceae > Paramuribaculum. The sequence goes on along the minus strand of CALHWU010000154.1, from coordinate 1,953 downwards.
GACCCGCGCCATCATCGAGGCCGCTCTCGCTGTGAAGGCTCGCGGCATCGACGTTCACCCCGAGATCATGATACCTCTGGTAGGTTCGCTCAAGGAGATCCAGAATCAGGCCGACGTGATCAACATCACTGCCGCCAAGGTGTTTGAGGAGAAGGGCCAGAGCGTTCCCTACAAGGTAGGAACGATGATAGAGGTGCCCCGCGCCGCTCTCTGCGCCAATGAGATCGCTACTGTGGCCGACTTCTTCTCGTTCGGTACGAATGACCTGACGCAGATGACGCTCGGATTCTCGCGCGACGACGCTCCCAAGTTCCTGAAGTTCTACAAGGAGCACGGCATCATCAAGACCGATCCGTTCGAAGTGCTCGATCAGGAGGGCGTAGGTCAGCTCGTACGCATGGGCGTAGAGAAAGGCCGTGCGGTCAAGCCCGAGCTCAAGGTCGGCATCTGCGGCGAGCACGGCGGCGAGCCCTCGTCGGTGAAGTTCTGCGCCAAGCTCGGCATGAACTACGTCAGCTGCTCACCCTTCCGCGTGCCCATCGCCCGCGTAGCTGCGGCGCAGGCTGCCATCGAAGGCTGATCCTTAATAATTGAACCATAAGATATTAGGCCGTGATGCTCTGTAAAATCAGAGGTTACGGCCTAATTTATTTTTGAAGCCTTCATTTATTTTTGAAGCCTTCGCTCATTCCGCGCCATAAATAGAGCATAATTAACACCCATCCTGAGAAATTGATGAGAGTTGTTCAATGGCATGCTGGCAAAATCTCCCGATAAGTTATATCTTTGCAAGGAAGAGTGCCGTCAGACTATCTGATGTTTCTTCGATATTGCTGGAATATTCAAAGAATAGTTGGAGAAGCTTTGACTCTCGATTTTTAGATCGGGTGATTCGCGAAGTGTTTCTTTTAGACTATAAATATTATGTTTCTATGACGAATAAATGTTTTGTCTTGTTGTAAATGCTGATGATATACGCTATCGTCATGGCCCAGCAGATGCCGTAGCAAGAGTTGTATGGGACGGGGCAGTGGGATGCCGATTCGTTGGGGAATCATCGGATTGTAGTGGCTGTCGATCGACCGGCCGATGCAGTGTTGGCTACTTTGGACTGGCGTCGTAGGGATCTGAATCCCGAAGAGAAAGGGGTGATCGTCGTGGATGCAGCCACTGGGGAACAGGTGACAAACGTAGCTCGTTTCACCATCAATCGCGAAAAGGGCGAGATTGTCTTCCAGCCGCAGACTGTGCCGGGCAATTATTATATATATTCAATGATTTTCTCCGGTCTTTGATTATTTCTCCGATTTTCTGATAGTTCATGATTTAGGATGTCTAAAAATCACAATGCATTGTGATTCGGATGCAAAGAACATATAGGTAAGTAATATGGAAAATCAGACAGAAATCACAATGTAGTGTGATTTTTCTGCGGTCGGCGATCAAACGGCGATCGCACAAAATGACGAGAGGCTGCCGCGTCGGATCGTGACGGGCAGCCTCTCGGTTATGTAGGTATAATCGGTAGATTATTCAGCAGGAACGTTGGGTTCGTTTTTGGTAAGAATAAGGCCTGCTTCGATTTTGGTAGTCTTTTCTACAACTTCGGGCAAAGCCTTAAGGATGCCGTCAAGCATGGGTGCCATTGATGCGAAATCCTCATTCTGTCCGGCAAGGTCCATTATTGCCTGACGCACTTCTTCGTCATTGAAGATGGGAGCTATAGCTTTAAGAAGCGGAAGAATGAATTCCGTTCCGGCGTAAACCGAGACGTTTTCGTCTGTGTTAATGAAGGAGCCGGATTCCTCTTCTTTTTCCGGTGCTTTATATATGCCGTTGGTGTAGGTAATGGGGAAGCCTTCGTTGACACATTTTACAAGCATCTCAGCCAGTCCGTCGATTGTGGCCTGATATTTTGAGAAATCAATTGCGCGTGACTTAGCTGCCTCGTTC
>CALHWU010000153.1 GCA_938039795.1 uncultured Muribaculaceae bacterium | reverse complement strand
TGGAATCGGCCCTTTCTTTCTATTGCCTCCTAAAGTTTAGCGGACAGTAATAATAAATAATAGGGTGTTTTATAATGGTTCGTTACTTGATGTAAAGGCAAACTCACTGTTAAGCGCCGCCGGAGCTTGAGATGTGGCTCCTATCCACAAGGTCGCGGACCGGGCGGAGGGGCGGGAAAAGGCTTATTCAGCTCCGGTGGAAATAGTGAAATCAACCAGATTGAAATGGATTTTGCCAAACTGCATCAATGATTTCATGCCGAGATTACATTCGTAATCGCTGCCAAGCGGATTTCTTCCGGGATTGACTGTGATTTCCGGCACATTGACGGTATAGCCTCCAAAAGTGACACTGACGTCGGGGAGCCGGTAGGCATCAGAGATGTGTACTCCGCCAATCCCTGCGGTCCTGACGGTCTCAGGAGTTGAATTGGCCATGACATATTCCTTGTTCTTCTCAAAGAATTCGCCGTTAAGAGATCCGAAAGAGGCATCGCCGGTATCAATGCAGATCCACATGGGATCGGTATGTATGATGCCTTTGGTTATCAGGTTCATCTGCGGTGAGAAAGTCATGTCGGGCCGGGCGTAGCTTCTTTCAGGTGCGGCTGCCGGAACGGTTATTTCGCGGCTGACAAAATCAATGGTCAGATCCTTAAGCTGAAGCATTAATTCACTTCCGACAACTAAATTGAGACAATCCATGTATTGGTTGGCCTCTTCGTTGTCCACTGCAAAATCAACAATTACGAAGGGTATGTCGTTGACCGTTATATTTCCAAGCTTGACTTCTTTGGCCATGGCATACTGTGTCTTTTGCCGGCCTATGCCCAATACATTATTGTATGCTTCAAGCGGAATTAAATTCAACTTTTTCGCCAACGAATCGGAAATGATGTTGACACCGGCGCCCGTGTCAAAAACGATTTCGGCTTCAATGCCATTGATGGTACTGTCCTCAATCTTCATCAGCACTGATTTTTTCTCGGGGTTGCCCACGGGCGCGATTCTGAACGGGATGGTCCCTTGGTCGCCTGCTATAGAAATAGTATAGGGCTTGTAGGCCGATAGGGCGACGTAGCGGTCGATATACAGCTGCATGCCTTCGATGGCGGCTGAGTCAAGATGCTGCTTTGTGGCGTCAAGCACGGAGGTTAATACGTCAGCCGCTTTGGAATTGTCGCCGACCTTGCTGTAATCCATTGAAAGCATGACCGCGGAGTTGAGTAAATTGCTTAAATCGAGATTGCCGGAATAGTCGTTGAGCAATTCCTCAAATGCCGGGATGGAAACGTCCGGCCGATTCAGACGGTTGCCTAAAAGTGCGCGTGAAAAGACTTCAAGAAAAGGGTTGATGGAGTCTTTGGGCGCTTCATTATAAATGGAGTCCAAAGCGAACCAGTCGCTGGTGTTCATGGCGTGGGCTATACGCTCATCAATGGATTGGGCGGTGTAGGTCAACCCAAAGACTGCGACTATGACGGAGAGTAAGTGCTTTCGCATGATTGTCAGGAGTTAGATATTTGCAAAGTTACACATTATTTGCAAAGAACCAGCGCGGCATTTCATACATTAATGGCCTGAGGGGCTAGAAATACGGTCAAATAGTTGTAACTTTGCCGGGTCAGATTTATGGAAAAGCGTCTTGTTTTCACTACCTCCACGGAGATAGTAAGCGTTCCGGCCGGAGCTGTGGTGTGCGTCGCAGCCGACGGCAATTATTCTGCCATCAGAATGGCCGACGGCGGCTCTTTTGTCCTGACATTGCAGTTGGGGCAGATCGAACGGCGCATATCACAGATGCTTGATGAAAATGACAAGAGATTTATCCGTATAGGCAAGAGTTTGATTGTCAATCGCGATTTCATCGCTTTCGTGAATCCTCCACGCCAGAAAATGATCCTTTCGGACTGCAGGACGTTCAGGCTTGAGGCATCGGCGTCGAAAGAGGCGCTGAAAGCGTTGAAAGAGTTAATGGAAAAGGAGACTGAAAAATGATCGACCGGCATAATGATATTGGCGAGAATGAGATACGTATAATCTCCCCGGGAAGCGACATCGCACAGCGAAAGAGACGTCGGAACGCGATGCGAAGGATTCTTGTCACGACAGGAGTGTTGCTGACAGCAGGCCTGGCAATCCTGTTGATGTTGCCCGCAAGGAATGATGCTGAGAAAGCAACGGTGAATGAGCCGGCCGGCACTCCGACAGAGATCTCTGATATATCGACAAGTCTCCAAGCCGATCCATTTACATCAGTCACCGATACAGTGGCAAACGGCATAAAACTCAGCCTACTGACGCCAACAGATGCGGTGGCGACGCTGGTAATTGGACGGGATGCTCTTGAGGATTCCACCGCCATACTGATAGCCCAGGCGGCAGATATCCGGCGCGACAATGGTGAGATCGCCGGAACTTTTGTGGCCGACGGTGAACTGATCGGCAAGGGTGAGGCGAAGGCGGGTTTCTGCTCGATAATCAATGGAGAGCTTACGGTGGGCGTAGCGGATGCCACCCCTATGCTTGAACAGGCTCTGACATCCGAAGGGTGTTTTTTCAGACAGTATCCTCTTGTAGTCGGCGGACAGATAGTTGAAAACAAGCCTAAAGGCCGGGCCATACGCAAGGCTTTGGCCGAGACGGATGGCAAAGTATGCGTTATCGTCAGCAGGGAGCGGACTACGTTTCATGATTTCTCACAGGCGCTTGTCGATATGGGCATACGCAACGCCATATATCTTGTCGGGGGTGATTCGGCCTTTTCCTACAAAGGATCCGATGGCATCAGACACACATCGGGGAGAGTGCCCGAAGGGATGGAAAACGTCAACTTCATAGTGTGGCGGTGAATCGCGCATAGTTTCATACAGCATAGGCGGCAGTTCATACAGCGCCCAGACATTCACTTGTCCGGGCGCCGGTTTTATCCCAATTTTGCACAGGATAATTGTTAAGCCTATGAATCGAATGTTTCTTGCAGCGGCCCTGATCGGGCTTGCAGCCGTGTCGTGTTCACGAGAGGTCACGACATCGCGTCCGTGCCACGAGGAGATGCCATCGGTGTATTACTGGAAAACGGTGTTCGACCATGATCCTCAGGAATACTCGTTTATCAGAACGCATGGCATCGGGAGAATTTATCTCAGGATGTTTGATGTCGTTGCCGACTCCCATGCGATGACCGATGACGAACGTACTGTCCCCAATGCGTCAGTAAGGATAGATACCCGGACTTACAGTTTTATGAAGGATTCCATGGCAGATATGGAATTCGTGCCGGTGGTTTTCATCACTATTGATGCTCTAAAAGCTATGAAAGGCCGGGAGTCTGTGCTGGCTGCCAATATTGTACAGAGGGTGAAGAATATGGCATCATACAACAGTCTGCCAAATGTCAGGGAGTTGCAGCTTGACTGCGACTGGACGCGGTCGACCGAGGAGTCGTTCTTTGCGCTCTGCGATTCGGTTAAAGGAAGCATACGCCGTCATCAGCTGCCCTGGCGGTTGAGTTCAACGATCAGGCTTCATCAGCTTGCGCGTCGGGTTCCTCCGGTCGACAGCGGAGTGCTGATGGTTTACAACACCGGCAGTTTCAGTGATCCTGATGCCGCCAACTCCATTATCGACGTAAAGGATGTGGCGCCATATATGAGGTATCTTTCATCCTACCGGCTTCACCTTGATGTGGCGTATCCAACGTATTCCTGGCAGCTGCTGTTCCGCAAGCGGCAGTTCGTAGGATTGCTTAACGGGCTGAATCTTGCCGACACCACCCGTTTTACATGCAAAAAAGAGCATATTTATGTGGTCAGACGTGATATGCCATATAACAGCATCATTTTGCGGGAAGGCGACATGATAAGGCAGGAGCGGTCGGAATTCGCTGACATAGCCCGCGTGAGGGCCATGATTGAAGAACGGCTCGCCGGCCGGGCACATTCCAATATACTATATCATCTAGACTCCAACAATCTAGTAAAATATTCATCCTATGAAATCGATCACATTCTGTCGACTGTACGTTAGCTTCACAATGATTGCCGGATCGGCCGCAGCGGCAATAGGCTGCGGGCCTTATGCTCCTCTTATCCCTACGCCGGATTATTTCGAAATGTCGGGGCCTCACCCCTCGATGGCGGCATACGACCGCGAGGAGAACCTGCGACTTTGGCAATCGCTCACGTCAGAAACGATACCTACTGATGACATCGAAGATGCGGTCTATCATGATTCTCTTGATAGATTCTATGACCGCACAGGAAATGGGGCCGGGAATTCCGGCAATCTGTTTTATACTTACCTCCACAATACCGGTGACATGGAGACAATGGAATTCCTCGCCTTGGCAAAGCGTCTGGAAGAGAGTTGGGAGGAGACCCGTTCACCATGGTATTACCCCGCCGACCGCCACTTCATGCACTATCCGCGGGAGACGGGCGATTTCAGCCGACTCCTCATGCTTCTCCGTGAGTACTCAGGTCAGAGGCTCCGCGACCGCTATTCGTTGCAGATCGCCAGGGCATTGTTCGCGTCGCGCCGGTATGCCGACTGCATAGAGTACACCGATTCGGCTTTCGCCGACATTCCCGACGGCAACCTGATGAAGCGCATGGCTCAGCGTTATGCGGCAGGATGCTGGAGCCGCCTGGGCGAAATATCGCGGGCCGATTCGGTCTTCGCCAGTGCAGGCGACATATGGTCGCTCAAAGCCGACGACCCGGTGGAATATATGGCCCGTCATAATCCGGGAGCAAGACAGCTGATTGATCATATCCGCTGCAATGCAGCCGACACTTCATTTATGCGCCGCATCATCCCGGTTGCCAAAAGTATCCTTCGCGATCCGCGTGTAAAAAACAAAGGTGACTGGAATTTTGTGATCTCATACGCAGTCAATACATATGACCATGATGCGCGTGCGGCAAGAAAATACATATGCAGGGCGTTGCGGGAGGACTTCTCGTCAGTGGAACTGTCGGACATCGCGCGTGCCTACAGGATGAAACTCGACGGGCTGACCGGACGCCCCGACAATCTTCTTACAGATCTGAAATGGATCGAAGGCAAGACGGATAATCTAAGGCCTGACGCAGGAACGTGGATCAGACGGATACGCAACATCATATACGCCGACTGGATCCCGGGCCTATGGAAAAGGAAGGATTACAGCGTAGCGATAATGCTCTGCGCCTATGCTGACAATATAGAGCATTCAGAGGGCAGAATCCCCGCCATGAGATATATCAGCCGTATATTCAGTCATGATCCCTGCGAGTCGCTGACTGTCGCCGAAATGCGCGACAGTGAAGTGTTTGACAACAATTTGGATTATGGATGCCTGTCGTTTCAGCTGATGGGGAGTCTGTCGTCATCACAGCTTGCATCAGTATATGCCGACATGACCGCACGCAGTCCGCTTTTTGATTTCCTCCGCAGAAAGATACGCACCGACCGCGACTATTATTATGAACTGATCGGAACGCTGGCCTTGCGGGAGGAAAAATATGCCAGGGCTGTTAGATATCTGTCGAAAGTCAGCGACCACTATCTTCTGACGATGAATATAGACAAAGGGGGATATCTGTCGAGAGATCCGTTCAGTCCATATGGGTCGCGAAGGATATATGCCGACGATCCCGACAGGTGGGAAGATGTTGCGGCAGCGCCGCATCAACCGGCATCGCACTGCAGGGCCAAGCTCGAATTCGCCCGCAGAATGCAGGAATATCAGTATAAGAAGCAATTTTCATCCTCGGCCGACCAACGCGGACAGGCCCGGCTGATGTATGCTATCGGACGACGCAATTCTTTCGAGGAGTGCTGGGCGCTGACGCAGTACTGGCGGGGATGGGTAGGTATATTCGAGCCGTCACTTCAATACTGGGATGACGGATTCTACAAGGATCGCTATGATTTTCTGTATGATTATTATGACACCTGGAGGTCGACCGAAGAAATATATCAGAAGGAGATCGACGCCTCACTTGCCATGCTCTCATCCGACGAGGCCCGTGCCAAAGCCGAATACATCCTGGGAAACCTCGCGACAGTTGTCCGGCGATACGGCGATACTACCACCGCCCGACATGTCAGAGCATCCTGCGACCGCTGGTCATTATGGCTGTGAAACCGGCCTGGAAGACACGTGTCGCGACACGTATCTTCCAGACCGGTTTCTTTCTTTCAGCTTCTTACCATTTGACCGGTGTGTCGAGAATCATGCCGTCGGATGCGTCTTCGGCGGTGAATGTGCTGCCGCGATATTGCACGCAAAGCATCACGAGCGGTTCGGTGCCGTTGTTGCGCACGCTGCGGCGTCCGTCGGGAGCCACACGGACAACGGAGCCTTCCTCAACCGGGAAGATCCGGCCGTCAACCTGAAACTCCCCCTTGCCATGGAGGAAGAAGTAGAGTTCCTCATGATTCCTGTGGGTGTGGAGGAATCCTGTCTCCTGACCCGGAGCGAATACCTGAAAGGAAAACTCTCCTCCGGTAGCACCGACGGCCCGTCCGCCGAATACTTTTCCTGGTATCTTCACCGTCGGGCCGAGTTCGAGAACGTAATCCTTTATGTCGGCAAGGCTGCCGAAGTCTGCTGCGCTGAAATTCGCGCCTTTTTCAATTGTCTGAATCTGTTTCATGTGACCTTTGTTTTTGCAATGCAAAGTTACAACGATAGTATTTGCTTGTCAAGTAGTTACATTTTCAGCTCATAGTAACCTTTTTATCGGTTTTGCTGACTTACAGTAAGAAAAAATTGATCACACGTCGTCTTTTTTTGGATTCGATACAGGCCGATGGTTGATCCGGTGATCATATTGTCATATTAATTACTAACTTTGCATAATAAAGTAAGTATTTCGATTTATGAGAAAAAAGGAGGAGACGGGTTCCATCATCGAGATGTGCCCCATAAGAAACGTCATAGCCCGTTTCGGTAACAAATGGGCGCTTCTGACTGTGCTTATAATCGGCGAACAGGGCGTAGTGAGGTTCAACGAACTCAGCAGACTGATCCCTGATGTCTCATCAAGGGTGCTTTCGTCTACATTGAGGACTCTTGAGGCTGACGGCTTCATAGCACGTAAAGTATATGCCGTAGTACCTCCCAAGGTTGAATACAGCCTTACCGACTTAGGTCATTCACTTCTTCCTATTATACGCCAGCTTACCGAATGGGCGCAGAAAAACATGAATAAGGTGATGAATCACCGCAAGCAGCATGATGTCGAAACACAATCCGTCTAATCCTTTTTAATGGATTTGATGTATTGTGACGGTGATATGCCCTCTACATTCCTGAACATGCGGCTGAAATGCTGAGGATAACTGAACCCCATCTCATAGGCTACTTCGGATATGCCTGCACCGGATGACAGCTTATTCTTGGCGATCTGCATCACATGCCGGCGTATGTAATTGCCCGCTGTATCGTTGGTCATCCGGCTTATCACGTCGCTGAAATAATTGGGCGACAGGCATAACTCCTGAGCACAAAACTGAACGGTCGGAATTCCATCTGACAGCTGCAAACGGTTTTCAAAATATTCTCTCAAAAGCGAGTCGAACCTGACAAGTATATCGGAATTGTCGAGCCGGCGAGTAACAAACTGCCGGTCATAGAAACGTCCGCAGAACGAAAGTATCAGTTCGATGTATCCCACTATGATCTCTCGCTTGTAGTTATTGCTGTCATTGTCAAGTTCGGCCTTGAGCTGACTGAAAAGGGAGATTATTATCTCACGCTCGTTGTGTGTGAGATGGAGGGCTTCATTTACCCGGTAATCAAAATAATTGAAGTTATTTATCCTTCTTTCCAGAGATGTGCCATGCAGCAGATCGGGATGAAAGAGGAGTGCCCATCCGGTCAAAGCCACCCGTTCTCCGTTATCCTCTTTCCCTCCTATCTGGCCCGGAGCGACACAAATCATAGTTCCGTTGGTATAATCATAGCGGCCACATCCATATGACAGATTGATTTCTGCCTCATCCATAAAAAACAACCCGTAGACACTGTAATCATTCAGCGTGTGGCGCACAGGCGACAGTTCGGCAAAATTGATCACACAGACCAGCGGGTGCTGGTCGGGCACGCCGAAATAGCGGCTGTAATCGGTCACATTCCTGACTTTAAGAATCTTTTTCATATGCTGAGCCGGTGGCGTTTCCAGATGCAAATATAGGGATAATATTATCAACGGCAAGAATACACTTGTAACAAGATGAGATAAATACGAAATAAAAGGATTAATCGCTGTACGAAAAAGTTGAACGCAGCAATAATAATAAGACAGGCTCTGAGTATTGATACAAGAAACAGCTCATCACGTGGAATGCCGCTTTTTCTTATGGCAGCTCCGACTCCCTCTTCATTATGATACGCCTGAGCTGTGTCAATATGGCGGTAGCCGTTTTTCAATGCGAACCGCACAGCATCGGCAGCCACGGAATCTCCGGGGACATTGAAAGTGCCGATTCCGAAACGCGGCATCTGCTGTCCGTTGTTAAGTGTGGCATACTGAATGCCATTTTTATAAGTATCCCCTGCGAACCCGAGATAGGTAGACAGGATAACCAGCACAAACAGTGCGACTGTTTTTATTGCATCGTGTTTCATATTGCTTGTGGTTTTCGTTTTGTTATCACTACTGTCCACTAAAAATGGACGTGGTTAAAAATTAAATAAATTCGGTTCA
>CALHWU010000152.1 GCA_938039795.1 uncultured Muribaculaceae bacterium | reverse complement strand
CATACCGCCGATGACACCCGCACCGAGGGTCGAGTTACCGTTGGCACCTACGCCCGAAGCGAACATCAGCGGCAACAGGCCGATGATCATCGCGAACGAGGTCATCAGAATCGGTCGCAGACGGGCGGCGGCACCGGAAACGGCCGCCGAAGCGATCGACATGCCGCTCTCACGGCGGGCCAGCGCGAACTGCACGATCAGGATCGCGTTCTTGGCCAGCAGACCGATCAGCATGATCAGCGCGATCTGCAAGTAGATATTATTTTCGACGCCCATAATCTGCGCGAAGATGAACGTCCCCAGCAAACCGAACGGAATCGAGAGAATCACGGCCAGCGGAAGGATATAGCTCTCGTACTGGGCGCTCAGCAACAGGTAGACGAATACCAAGCAGAGCAAGAAGATCATGGCCGTGGTACTGGTACCCGTACTCTGCTCCTCGCGGCTCAGGCTCGAGAACTCGAATCCGTAACCGGTCGGGAGCATCTGGCTCGCCACCTCCTCGATCGCCTTGATCGCTTCGCCCGAGCTGACGCCCGGCTTCGGCATGCCGCTGACCTTCATCGAGGTATACATATTGAAACGGTTGATATTATCCGGACCGTACACCTTTCTGAGCGACATGAACTGCGTGATCGGAGCCATCTCGGTCCCGTTACGGACCATGATGCCGTTGAGCGATTCGGGACTTATGCGGGCCTCCGGATCGGCTTGGATCATCACGCGATACAGCTTACCGAAGCGGTTGAAGTTCGATGCGTACAGACCGCCGAAGTATCCTTGGAGCGTCGTCAGAATATCTTTCGGACTCAGGCCCGCCTGCTTGCATTTCGCAGCATCGATGTCAACCATATACTGCGGGAAGTTCGGATTGAACGTAGTCATGGCGTACATGATCTCGGGACGCTGATTCAGCGCGCCGAGGAACTGCTGCGCCACTTCGAAGAAACGGTCCAGATCGCCTCCCGTCTTATCCTGCAGGTTGAATTCGAAACCGTTGGACGCACCGTAACCGGTAATCATAGGCGGCGCGAACAGCATGACCTGCCCGTCCTTGACCAGCTGCCGGGTCTGCATCGTCAACGCTCCGACGACATCGTCGGACGACAGACCCTCGCCCTGTCGCTCGCTCCAGTCCTTCAGCTTGATGATGGACGTACCGTAGCTGTTACCCTGTCCGCCCATAAAGCTGTAGCCGGTGATCGACGTACGCGACTTGACGGCCGGATGCGCAGCGACCAGGCTGTCAATCTGCTGCATCACGGCCTCGGTACGTTCCTTGGACGTTCCGGGGGTCAGATTGACGGCAGCGAAGACGGTACCCGTATCCTCGTTGGGCACCATACCCGTCGGAGTGATCTTCATCAGCAGGAAAAGCGCCACGATGCTGCCTGCGACGATCAGGAACGACAATACCCGCTTGTGGATGAAGAACAGCACGCTCTTCTTGTATTTTTTCAGCGTTACGTCATAAGCGGCATTGAACGATGCGTGGAAACGATCGATCAGGCTCATCTTCTTTTCGCCTTCCTCGCGATGAGGCTTCAGGAACACGGCGCAAAGGGCAGGACTCAGCGTCAGGGCGTTCACGGCCGAGAAGCCGATAGCGATCGCCATCGTCAGACCGAACTGGCGGTAGAACACGCCCGTGGTGCCGGTCATGAACGATACGGGGATGAACACGAGCATCATCACCAGGGTGATCGAGATGATGGCGCCGCCGATCTCGCCCATAGCGTCGATGGCCGCGCGGCGGGAGTTCTTGTAGCCCACGTCGAGCTTGGCGTGCACCGCCTCGACCACCACTATCGCGTCGTCGACCACAATCGCGATCGCGAGCACGAGAGCCGACAGGGTGATGAGGTTGATCGAGAATCCGATCAGGTTCATGAAGAAGAATGTACCTATGAGGGCCACCGGTATGGCGATGGCAGGGATGATCGTGGAGCGGATATCCTGCAGGAACACGTAAACCACGAAGAACACCAGGATGAACGCCTCGATGAGGGTCTTGATCACCTCATGGATCGAAGCGTCGAGGAAGTCGTTGTTGTTCATCGGGATCGCTATCTTCAGGCCGGCGGGGAGATCCTTCTCCATATCCTTGGCCACCTTCAGACAGTCGTTGATGATCTGGGTGGCGTTGGAGCCTGCGGTCTGGAACACGATGCACGAGGTCGACACCTTGCCGTTGAGGGTGTTGGAGAAGCCGTAGGTCAGTCGGCCCAGCTCCACCTCGGCCACGTCGCCCAGGCGCAGTATCTCGCCGGTGGGCTTGGCCGATATCACGATATCCTCGAACTGCTCGGGGGTGGTGAGGCGTCCCTTGTACTTCATCGTGTACTGGAAGCTCTGGTCGCCCTGTTCGCCGAATGCGCCGGGAGCGGCCTCGATGTTCTGCTCGGCCAGCACTCCGGTGATATCCGAAGGCATCAGGCCGTACTGGGCCATCACCTCGGGCTTCAGCCATATGCGCATCGAATAGTCGGCGCCGAACGACATGACGTCGCCCACGCCCGACACGCGCTGAAGCTGAGGGATCATATTGATCTTGGCATAGTTGTCGATAAACTCCATGGAGTAGTTGCCCGACTCGTCATAGAGGGCCACCATCAGAAGCATGGAGGTCTGACGCTTGGCCGTCTGCACGCCCACCTGGGTCACCTCGGCGGGGAGCAGGTTGAGGGCCTTCGACACGCGGTTCTGCACGTCGACGGCAGCCATGTCGGGGTTGAAGCCCTGCTTGAAGTACACTGTGATGTCGGCCGAACCGGTATTGGTGGCGGTCGACTCCATGTGGGTCATGCCCTCGGCGCCGTTGATCGACTCCTCAAGCGGGGCTATGACGGAGTTGAGCACGGCCTGCGCGTTGGCGCCCTGATAGGTGGTCGACACGCGTATCGTAGGAGGCGCGATGTCGGGGAATTGGGTGACCGGAAGCGATGTGAGGCCGATCAGACCCAGCAGCACGATGAATATCGAGATTACCGTCGACAGCACCGGGCGGTTAATGAACGTATCTAATTTCATCTCTTATTTCTGTATAAAAGGATGTTCTTTGATGTTGGTGGGGGGGGGAGATCAGTTGGCGGCCGTTCCCTCGGCAGCCTGCTGTGCGGCCTGCTGTGCGGGATCGACGGGAGTGATGGTCATGCCGTCCTGCAGACGCGTGCCCACACCCTCTATGGCTATGCGCTCTCCGGCCTTAAGACCCGAGGTGACGATGAAGCTCTTGCCGTCGTTGGCGGCCTCGATGGTGATCGGAGTCGACACCACCTTGTTGGAATCGTTGACTACATAGACGAAGCGCTTGTCCTGAAGCTCGAAAGTAGCCTTCTGCGGGATGATGATCACGCTGTCCTGACGGTTGGGTATCAGCACCTGGCCCGTGCCTCCGCTGCGGAGCACACCGGCAGGGTTGTCGAAGAGGGCGCGCACGCTCGAAGCGCCGGTAGAGTTGTCAATCACGCCGCTGACCGTAGCCACGGTGCCTTCAAGTGGATAGAGCTGTCCGTCGGCCATACGGAATTTCACCTTGGGCATGGCGGCGATGGCCTGCTTGACGGAGCGCTGGCCGTTGTCGGTCATCGTCAGCAGATCGCGCTCGGTCAGCGAGAAGTAGGCATACACCTCATTGTTGTCGCTCACCGTGGTCAGCGGCTGCGCCGACGAGGGAGAGGCGAGCGAGCCCTCACGGTTGGGGATGGTGCCCACCACGCCGTTTGACGGCGAAGTCACCACCGTGTAGGCAAGATTCTTGCGGGCGTTGATCAGCTGCGCCTGGGCCTGCGAGAGCTGGGCCTTGGCTGTCTGGAGCTGATTGTCGGCCAGCTGATACTCATACTGGCTTATGATGTTCTTGTCATAGAGTTTCTTCTTCGTGTCGGCCGTCATCTGGGCGGTTGCCACCGAAGTCTGCGCCGCGTTGACCGCGGCCTGAGCCTGGTCGACAGCTGCCTGAAACTGCACCTGGTCGAGGATGAAAAGTGTCTGACCCTTGCTGACCTGCTGGCCTTCGTCGACACACACCTTGGTGATGAAACCTGTCACCTGCGGACGTATCGCTACGTCGCTTTTGCCCTTTATCACGGCCGGATAGCTGCTCTCCAGGTCGGAGGAACCCTCGGTCAGAGTCATCGTGGCGATGCTCGGAGCCATCTGCTGCATCTGCTGCTGATTGCCGCCGCTGCATCCGGCGGCTACTGTTGCCACTGCGCCGGCCAGCACCAGGCCGGCCAGATTCAACATGGTTAAATTCATACGTTTACTTTTTATCATGTAACTTACTATTTTTCCTTTTTCTGCTAATAGTCCGGGAGCCGCGTTCCCTCGCCGACAGGCCCTCCGTAAAATCCGCGTGCAAAGATACTCAACTATTTGCACCTGCGGAAACGTCGCCGCCAATTATTTCACCACTCTTTAAGCATCCTTAACACGATTCGACATTTATTCCAATTAATTCGACAAATCACCCATATCAGCCACCGACATTGGCATTCACACCATCCCTTTCAAGCCATTCCGGCCAATCCCGCCGCCATCCGGGGCCGCCCCATCGGGTTGCCGCCATCCGGAATGCGCGCGTGCGTCCGACCAGTCCGACCAGTCCGACAGCTCCGATCACCCCTATAATCCCGACATTTAATAATCATAATTTATGCATTATTGATGCGATTGCCCTAAAAGCGGCACTTCGGCGCGCGAGGCGCCTCGTGTTACCAATTGTATACATGTATGTATCCCCCCCCCAGACACTCCTTTACTATTCCGTTACGCTTTTCGACCAAAACATTCGCATTAACATCAAAAGCATAATTTCACCTATGGTTTTTGAGACCGATCTATCTATTTACAGGAATTTAGAAAAATATTCTATTTTCATACAATTATCATATTCATCAAAAAAACAGGAACGTGATTATGAAACGACTTCTACTCACCCTACTCGGGGCGATGCTGCTCTGTGGCCTATCGCCACACCCGCTAAGCGCCCAGGAAACATCCACCGGCAACGTCCTACACATGGACTTCAACAAGCGTGCCGACGGCCACAATGACGACCTTCACTTCTACGGCAAACTACAGACTCTCACATCATCGAGTTCGACAGCAGCTGCAACAGTCTGCACTTTTCATGAGCCTGACACTCGGTTTGAGTGGCCGACTGCTGCCGCCGGCATAAAGGTAACGCAATCAGGGTTTCAATCAGGTAAACCATTTACCTACACCTATACTAATCTCACAAAGAATACAAATTATTCAGCAGCGACAAATTATGCCGGTGTAAAATGCATTGAGAACGACCAATTGAAACTCGAACTCAATTACATGTGGGCATTAGCTAAAAACTATACACAAAACAATACCTATAAAACAAACTTTACATCACAGATAAAGATCACAGACACCGAGGGCGGGGGGGGACGCGCTGTATTTTCAGGAGATCGGAGCTATCAGACGGCTCCGATAATTCCGATTGCTCTGATTATTCTGATAACTCCGATTATTCTGATTATTCCGATTATTCCGATTATTCCGATCGGGTGAGATCCATCTCATAGGTGTCGTAGCAGACCGCACGGCCCCCGAATCCTTCTTTCTGGAATATCAGTCCGTCGTTGAGGCAGCGGCCCATCTGCTCTGTGCTGGCGCCGAAATCAAAATAGAGGCTCGATGAGTATTCGCGGCGGATTATGGTGTCGAGGAGCAGATCGAGCGCGCCGAGGCGCTTCCCCTCGGGCGAAGCGGAGATATACTGCGTATGGGCCACGCGGCCGGCTGTATAGACCACCGTGGCGCCAACCATGCGGCCGCCAAGCATGGCCGCATGAAGTCGAATATGCCCCGGCCAGGCAGAGGCCAGGCGCGTGATCTCATCAAGCGAATGCACAGGCGCTACTCCGTGGCGCTCCCTGAGGTTGTCGGTAAGTATCTTCCAGAACGCCCCGTAATCGGCCGACTCCTCGATCTCCACTCCGGCGCGCAAGGCCTTGCGCAGCCCCGAGCGGCGCGATTCGACAAGCGGCAGACGCCCCTCCCGGCAGATGGCCGACGACAGATGGCGCCCGGTCAGCGCGGCTCCCCCCATGGCGAAAAGAGCGTAAAGATCCTCCTGGGCCGGAATCCTGTGGTAGATGTATGGCATCGGCTTGTAGACCATCCGGCCGATACCTCTGCCGCGCAGCCACTCAGCAAGCATGCGCATCATGGCCAGCACAGCCGCAGCATTGACCCTGCTGTCGGTGACGAGACCTCCGTAGGTCAGTCCCTGGTGGGAGTAGCAGACATTCCCCTCTACATTGCCCGGCATTACGGCTACCAGGCGGCCGCCGAGCCGGAATGTCACCGACAGGTCGGCGAATCGGTCGGCATGATAGTCCATATACCGGCGGTCGAAGAGAAATGTGCCGTTTTTCGAACGGGCTACAAATTCATTCCACTCCTCCGCCATTCCGGGGGTATACGGGACAAGCTGTATGCGTGCGGCGTTCATAGGTCGAGATCGTTGATTATGCGGGCTATGGCGGCAGCGTCGGCCACCGTCAGCGCGCCCGCTATCGGCAGGCTGACCGCCTCGCGGCAGATGCTCTCCGCCACGGGGAGCGGCGTGCGTGCCAGTCGGCCGACATAGCAGGGCTGCAGATGAGGAGGCACGGGATAATGCACGTCGGTGGCCACGCCTGCTTCGAGCAGCCGGCGGCGGAAGAGGTCGCGATGACAGCCGTCGACGCGCACCACATACTGATGCCACACGCAGTCGGTCACCGAGGCCGACATCAGCGGCTTCACCAGTCCTGGGCGGCTTATAGTGCGCTCATAGGCCATGGCACGGGCAAAGCGGGCCGCATTCTCCTCCGCCACATGAGGAAGCTTGACGCGGAGCATGGCAGCCTGTATCGGGTCGAGGCGGCAGTTGGCCCCCTCGAAGATATTGTGATATCGGCTGTCGCTGCCATAGTTGGCGAGAGCGCGCACGGTGGCCGCAAGCAGCGGATCGGATGTCACCACGGCTCCCGCATCGCCCAGCGCGCCGATGTTTTTCGTAGGATAGAAGCTTATGGCCGCAGCATGCCCCAGTGCTCCCGCATGCCGGCTTCCGGAGATTCCGGGCGCGACAGCGCGTGCGCCTATGGCCTGGGCGCAGTCCTCCACCACGAGAAGACCATGGGAGGAGGCTATTGATGCAAGTTCGGCGTTCCAGCAGACGCGGCCGTAGAGATGTACGGGCATTATGGCCCGCGTGCGTGGCGTCAGAGCCGCCTCCACAAGCGATGAGTCGAGATTCATCGTAAGCGGATCGGCGTCGACCGGCACCGCCACGAGCGACGCGTCGGTGACAGCCAGCACGGAGGCGATAAACGTATGAGCCGGGACGATCACCTCGTCGCCGGGGCGAAGCCTGCCCATCTCTATCCAGGCACGCAATATCAGCCTGAGGGCATCGTAGCCGCAACTGACCCCCACGGCGCAGCCGGTATCGGTCAGGGCAGCCAGTTCGCTCTCGAACGCCTCGACCTCCTCGCCGCCTATATACCTGCCGCTGTCGATCACACGGCAGGCAGCAGCTTTAAGACGGTCGGCATACGGCTCATTGGCTGCCGCGAGGTCAAGAAACGGATAGCGTGGCGCGGCGCCGTAGGAATTGTTCATGATCATACAGATAATCAGTCGGATCGTAGCAGGTTGATGCCACGGCAAGCACTACAGCGTCGGGGCTGAAGCCATGGAGCGTGCGCCACTCCCCCGCTCCTACGGCTACCGGCCGGCATCCGGAAGTGAGATGCCGGCATGTGCGGCGCACTCCGTCGTCGCAAGTCAGGTCAAAGCTGCCCGAGGCCGCCATCAGCAGAGAGCGCTGGCGCAGATGAGCGTGGCCTCCGCGCGTGCAGCCGGCCGGTATGTCCCATATATAATAGATGCGCCGCATATCGAACGGCACTTCGATGCCGCAGCGCACAGGCCGCGCCACAAGAGCCACTCCGCCGGGCGAAAGCTCCATGCCGCTGCCGCTGTCGAACAGCAGTCCGTCGGCCGGAGTTTCAACCGTGAGCGCCCCCACTGTCAGCGATCCACGGAGCGCCACTACGATACCCGGGCCGGAGGAAAGCGGGCCCGACGCAGCGACGAGCTCCACCGAAGCGGGCGAGAACGGGATCTCTCCCCCGCGCTCTATATAGGCGAGCGAGCCGCGGGCGTCGGTGACGGCAGGTATATTGATTCTTGCAATCGGCATCATAACCATAACGATGCCGGCGGCGATTTATTTCACGATCCGGCAAAACAGTTGGCCCCTGCAGCGCGTTATAATGACAGGATTCAGATCCCGCCATTCACATTCAACTGTTTATTTATTATCGGAGAGCTATGAAAGGGATATCACGAGCGCCCCTGGCTGCGGCAGCCGCGGCTATCGCAATCGCAACAGCCAATGCGGGCAACAACGTTCCCCCGGATAATATTATCCGGGGGATTGAACCTATCGTGACGGCGCTGCGGGCCGCTGGCAGCTACAACGATACGGTGCGCTTCACCGTCGGTATGCCGCAACTGTCGGACGACGTGGTCTACACGGTGGCGCTGTCGCAACAGCCCTCCTACGCCGACCCGCTGCTCCCCTGCTCCTATCTTATCGACTGGGAGCTGACAGGACGCGACGAACCGGTGCGCGGCTTCTCGGCATATTTCGACGGCAACCACTACCGCTATTCGGCCCGCAAACTTCAGGAATACCATTATTCGACCGATTCGATGGCGTTCAGGCCGCGCGAGATCGGGCAGCTCAAAGGGGAAGGGGTGCACCGCACGGCACAGTTCGCCAGCCTCCTTCCTGCACTCATTGCCGACGAGATAGAGCGCCAGGCATCGGATACGGCATGCATCGTCAGCCTGAGGCCCGACACCATAGTGGGCGGCATAAGAAGGGTAGGCCTTCGCATTGTCAGGCTACTCGAAGGGGATCAGCGCACCGCCTCGGAAGCGGAAATGATCTTCGACCGCACGACGCTTCTGCCTGTGAGCCTTCACTACGAGAACTCGCCCGGCACGGTCAGCGAGCAGACGGTCGACGCAGTGTATGGCGGAGCTACTGTCTCAGCCCATGCCGCGCCCCTGACGGAAGAGATACTCATCTCGCTCTACCCCGACATATTCGCCAGCTATCGACGCAGCAACTTCCGTGTGGAGAGTCTGCCCGGACAGCCTATGCCCGGATTCTCGCTCCCGACCCTCACCGGCGAACGGTATTCGCGACGCGCCTCCGACCGCTTCGCGGCTCCTACTGTCATAGCCATCCTTGATCCCGACGGGGGATTCACGCCCGCCTTCATCGAGGGCGTCAGGCAGGGAGTGGCACAGCTACCATTTGCCGCAGAGATCATCTGGGCCTTCACCGGGAGCCACGCCGACACGATCGAAGGACATACCGGCCCTGCGCGCATGGGCGAGACCACGCTCATCAGCTCGCGCGGTCTGGCGCGCGACTGCGGAGCCGCCACGCTGCCCGTGGCAGTCATATGCGGAAAGGACGGAAAAGTGGCCGACATCATAGTGGGATTCAACAATAATCTCGCCGCCGACGTTATTCAGAAAACGACTATCGCCGGGCAGTGACCGGCGACTAAAATCAAACGACTATATCATGCAGACAATCTACTTCAAAGGAGCGCCATGCCACACCTACGGGCTGCCCCCGATGGTCGGACAACCGGCTCCGGCATTCCATCTCGCGGCCGCCGACCTGAGCGACTGCTCGCTCGACAGCTTCACAGGAAAACGCATAGTACTCAACATCTTCCCGAGTCTCGACACGGAGGTATGCGCACGCTCCGTGCGTCGGTTCAACGAGGAGGCATCCCGACTGAAGGACACCGCCGTGGTGTGCGTGTCGATGGATCTGCCCTTCGCAATGAACCGGTTCTGCACACTTGAGGGCATCACCGGAGTGACATTCGCCTCGGCATTCAGATCGCCACTGTTCGGACAGAACTACGGAGTGATGATGACTGACGGCCCTCTGGCCGGACTTCTGGCCCGCGCCGTGATGATCATCGACCGCAACCGCAGGATGGAGTACGTGCAGCTCGTAGACGAAATCACCCACGAACCCGACTACGAAGCCGCCCTGTCAGTACTCAGATAGCGACACGACGCACTTACCAGCCCGTTTCTCTCATGGCTTCGCTCCGCAACGGACGAGGCGCTGTCATCTGGCAGCGGCCGCCGGACGCAGAGTGAAGCCTGCTGTAATGCCCTCGTAGGATGACAGCAGCTTCGAGATGGCCTTGGCCGACGCATTGCCGCTCACGGCAGCCACCTTGTCGACCAGCCATATGAGTCTGGTGACGTCAAATGTAAGATCGATGCTCTCCTTGCCGTTGCGCTTGATGAAAGCGTCCATGCTTCCCAACGGCACCTTTCCTCCGAGCTTGAAACACAGAGTCATCGTAGCGTCTGACGCCTCTTCGGGCGCCTCGATGACGCCG
Organism: uncultured Muribaculaceae bacterium; assembly: GCA_938039795.1. Taxonomy (GTDB): domain Bacteria; phylum Bacteroidota; class Bacteroidia; order Bacteroidales; family Muribaculaceae; genus Paramuribaculum. Next base: position 13,026 of record CALHWU010000152.1, on the reverse strand, counting down.
GCGAGGCTGATGCGCCCGAGTTTCATGGTGAAGGTGGAGTCGGGCGAGAAGGTCACTTCGGCCTTGTCGATACCTGCCGAGCGGTAATACGGCTCCAGCTTTTTCTCTACCGCTGCAGCTGCAGCGGCCCCTCCGGCCTTCTTCAGCAGATTGTCGGATTTGAACGACACGGCCGGCGAACTGTATTTCCACGTTCCGGCTATCGACTCGGGCGTGATCTTGCTGTCTGTTCCGAGAATTCCGCCGATAAGGCTGCGCAGATCGGTCTGAGCGCTGAGATCGGCCGCTCCGGCTGCCGCAAGAGCGAGCACGCAGGCGGCGATAATGCGTTTGATCATATCAGATGTTTGTTGGTTCAGATAATTGTCGCTGCAAATTTAACCATATTTAAGCGGCCCGGACAAATCCGGTTAACCTATATTTATTAACTTTACGGTCTTTTGATAAACATCCGACCGACATTGACTCACTCATATCGCATCCTTGCGGCCGCCCTCGCCGCCGCCATCCTGACAATCCTCGGCAGCTGCTCTTCCGAATCGTCATCGCCCGTTAACGACAGCGGCCTCATCAATCCGCTGATCACGGTGGATCCGACTGTCGACAACGGCAACGGCTCCCCGCAGACCACCGTAGGCATGCCACCGCTTCCGGAGGAGCTCGGGGGACGACTCTCCACTGCCGACGGATCGCTGTCACGGTCGTGGCCATCTATGGCCGATTTTCCCGCCGATCAGCCCTTTCTGGCAGGAACATATACCCTTACCGTCGGCTCCGCTGCCGACATGACCGAGGGATTTGACTGCCCTTATTTCTTCGGAACGGCCGAATTCACTCTTACCGGAGGAGAAACGGCCAGGCCGGAGGTGGTCTGTTCGCTCGCCAACACGATGCTCGACGTCGACTTCGCCGACGGCTTCAGCGACTACTTCACGGAGTGCTCGGTGACGTTCCACAGCCATGGCGGACGCTACGTGAGCTTCTCGTCGGGCGAAAAACGCTGCATATACCTGCGGCCCGGCGACATCGACGTGAGCCTCGACCTGACTCTGCCCGACGGGCGCAGTTGCTCGGTCTACATGACCAGCATCAAGAATGCCCTGCCGCGCCACTGCTATACGGCCACGCTGACCATTTCGGGAGGTTCCCAGGAAGCACCGGCCGTCACGCTGTCGCTCGACCAGCGGATCTCATCCGACGACGTCACCATACTTCTGACGCCCGAACTGCTTGACGCCGCAGTGCCACAGATACAGTGCGAAGGCTTTTCCGACGGCACTCCCCTTCGGGTGACCGAAGGCGCCGCCCCAGCAGGCCGGATCAGCGCATCGGTCGACGACACACAGCTGCGAGGCCTCTATCTGAGCACCAACTCGCCGTCGCTCCTTGCAGCCGGCTGGCCTGCGGAAGTGAACCTCGTCGACGCTTCGGCCGCCGGCCTTCAGACGATGAGCTCGCTCGGACTGTCGCTGTCACGCTCAGAAGGACTGATGACAGTGGACTTCACCAATGTCATACCACGGCTCCGGACGATACCGGGACTGTCGCAGCACCGCTTCCAGCTTCAGGCACGCACAATGGCCAATATCGAATCGGAACCCGCAGTCCTGGCCGTGGAGATAGGAAGCGTCGACATCGGCCTCACATCTGTGAGCGACGCAGTCATGGGCATCGACAACTGCACGATGCATCTCTCATTGCCTGCCGACGCTTCGCTCCCCGATATCGGGGTAGAGCTGCTGTCGGAGAACGGCCAGTGGATCAGCCCCGCCTCCATCAAAAGGACACCCGACGCCGACGGTACTGGCGCCTCGCTCACTTTCGATGTACCCTCCGGACAGGCTGATATCAGCGCACGGATCATCTACTGCGGCGCGGTCAAGGCGACAGCCACTATACGGCGTAAAGCGCCCGCGTTCGGCATCAATGTCGACGCGTTCGCCCACAGCGCCGTCATAAGGATAGAGCCGCAGATGCCTGAACTCGCAGCCTATATCACCCGCACGGCATCAATATACGCCGGAAACGAGCCCACCCTGCAGCTCTCGCGCGATGAAGAGAGCGGCCAGATCATCGTCACCGGCCTGAAAGCCGACACCCGATACACACTCCGGGCCACCGTCCTCGCGCAGCCGCGCGACATCAACGATTTCACCGCGCCGGTTACGATCACTACAGAAAAAGCCGCCGAGCTACCCAACGCCGATTTTGAGGATCGTCGCGAATCCGTCAGATACCGTGACCTTCCGAGCGGAGGAAGGTATTCGCAGACCATAGTGGGAATCTTCAACCGGCAAAACCGAGTGAGCATAAAGCAGGAAGTGCCTCTGAAATGGGCAAATGTCAACCCCAAGACATTCTGCACATCGGCCGCACGCCACAACACCTGGTATATGCAGCCGTCGACAGAAGCGGTGCTCGACGCTTACCAGAACTCCTACGGAGTGAAGATACAGAGCGTCGGATGGGATCTTGACGGTCCCGAGATCCCCGACTATCGCCAGACCGGCACCCCATACACCGACTACAGCCTCAACATTCCCAGTCCGGGACACCGCTCGGCGGGACGTCTTTTCCTTGGCTCCTATCGGTTCGATCCGTCGACCCTGACGGAGACCTACGACGAAGGACTGGAATTCTCTTCCCGGCCTACGGCTCTCAACGGTTTCTACAAATACATTCCAGCTGCCCCCGGCATCAGCGAGCAAGGGCTCGTCAGAGTGGAAGTGATCGGGGTGGTCGACGGAGCTGAAGTGACTATCGCGCGTGCGGAGGCGACTCTACCGGTCGCTGCGGGCTATACGGCGTTCACAGTCCCTCTTTACTATTCGATGTTTGGTGTCAAGGCCACAAAAGTGAAGGTGCTCCTCGCATCGTCGACCGCTGTAGGCACTATAGCTGAAGAGACCGAGTGTGTGTTGACTGTGGCCGACCCCGTCACGTCAACCTATAGCGGAAGCACCCTGTGGGTCGACGCCCTGTCGTTCTCCTACTGACCGCTCCCCTCCTTGCAGCAGCTCATTCGAGCGGACTGCGGTAATCCGGCTCCAGCTCCAGCAGAGGCCCCATTACAAACGGCCGGTCTGCGGCCAACGGATGTGGCAGCGTAAGCCGTCGGCTCATGTAGACCATACGACCGTAATCTATCAGATCTATGTCAATCGGCCTGTCCGCATATCGGCCGGCAGAGTCGCGGTGTGAGGCAACCCCACCCGTCAAACGCTCGATTTCAAGCAATACCGCCAACAGGCACTCCGGATCGAGATCGCTGTCGATCATTACTCCAACATTTATGAACGCATTAGGGCTGTCGAATCCCCATGGCTCCGACTCTACCTGACGGCTGACAGACGCACCCGGAAAACGGCTGCATAAGGCAGCGACCGCCCGCCCTATTAGAGCCTGACGGTCGCCGATATTGGATCCGATATTTATATGAGCTGTCAAAGCGTCTTCTTCACCTCCACTTCCTCGAAGGCCTCGATCATGTCGCCCTCCTGGATATCGTTGTAGTTGTTGATGTTAAGACCGCAGTCGTAGCCCGAAAGCACCTCCTTGACATCGTCCTTGAAGCGTTTGAGCGATCCGAGTTCGCCTGTATGGCGCACGATGCCTCCGCGTATGACGCGCACCTTGCACGAACGCTTGATCTTGCCCTCGCGCACGATACATCCGGCTACGGTGCCTACCTTCGAGATCTTGTAGGTCTGAAGCACTTCGGCCGTGCCGGTCACCTCTTCCTTGATCTCCGGAGCAAGCATGCCCTCCATAGCATCCTTCACCTCCTCTATGGCCTGATATATGACCGAATAAAGGCGTATCTGCACGCCCTCACGCTCGGCCTCGCGACGCGCCGCCTGCGAGGGCCGCACCTGGAAGCCGATGATGATGGCATCGGATGCGGCTGCGAGAGTGACGTCGCTCTCCGAGATCTCGCCGACAGCCTTGTGGAGCACATTGACCTGTATCTCCTCTGTCGACAGCTTGATGAGCGAATCGCTCAGCGCCTCTATCGAACCGTCCACATCGCCCTTGACGATGATGTTGAGTTCCTGGAAGTTGCCTATGGCACGACGGCGGCCGATATCCTCCAGCGTGAGGATCTTCTTGGTGCGGGCGCCCTGTTCGCGCTGCAGCTGCTCGCGCTTGTTGGCTATCTCGCGGGCTTCGGGCTCCGACTCCATGACGTTGAACGTGTCGCCGGCAGTCGGGGCGCCGTTGAGGCCGAGTATCAGAGCCGGCTCGGAGGGTCCGGCCTCTTTGATGCGCTGGTTGCGCTCGTTGAACATCGCCTTGATGCGACCGAAATGCGTTCCGGCGAGTATGACGTCGCCGACGCGGAGCGTACCGTTCTGCACGAGCACCGTAGCCACGTATCCGCGGCCCTTGTCGAGCGACGACTCTATGATCGAGCCGGTGGCACGACGGTCGGGATTAGCTTTGAGCTCAAGCATCTCAGCTTCGAGGAGCACTTTCTCCATAAGCTCTTCGACACCAGTGCCTTTCTTTGCGGAGATATCCTGCGACTGGTATTTGCCGCCCCATTCCTCCACGAGGTAATTCATGTTGGCCAGCTCCTCCTTCACCTTTTCAGGATTGGCGGCCGGCTTATCGATCTTATTGATGGCAAACACTATAGGCACGCCTGCAGCCGATGCGTGATTGATGGCTTCGACGGTCTGCGGCATGACGTTGTCGTCGGCGGCGACGATGATGATACAGATATCCGTCACCTTTGCGCCACGGGCACGCATGGCTGTGAAAGCCTCATGACCGGGGGTGTCGAGGAACGTGATATGGCGTCCGTCGGCGAGTTTCACGTTGTAGGCGCCGATATGCTGTGTGATGCCTCCGGCCTCGCCGGCGATCACATTGGCCTTACGGATATAGTCGAGCAGCGAGGTCTTGCCATGGTCGACATGACCCATGACGGTCACGATAGGCGGACGGTTGACGAGCTGATCCTCCGTATCCTCCTCCTGGTTGATCGCCTCGACCACTTCGGCCGACACATATTCGGTCTCGAAACCGAACTCCTCGGCCACGATATTGATAGTCTCGGCGTCGAGACGCTGGTTGATGCTGACCATCACACCGAGGCTCATACATGTGCCGATGACCTTGTTGACGGGGACATCCATCAGCGAAGCCAGATCGTTGGCAGTCACAAACTCCGTCAGCTTCAGCACACGGCTTTCAGCTTCCTCCAGTTCGTGGGCCTCGCGCTCACGCTCCGCGTTGATCTCTTTTTTCTCCTTACGCCATTTGGCGGCTTTCTTGAGGCCTTTGTCCTTGTTGGTCAGTCGGGCGAGAGTCTCCTTGACCTGTTTCTGAACATCCTCCTCGGTCACCTCGGCATGCTGCTGAGAGCCGTGACGCTGACGGTCGCGTCCGCGCTGGCGGTCACGCTCGCCTTTCTGCTGGTTCTGGCGCTGTCCGCCGCCATTCTGCGCAGTCTGCTGTGCGGTCTTTTCTATGTCGATCTTCTCTTTGCCTCCGATACGTTTGCGTTTCTTGCGGTCGCCCGATGCAGCCGTTCCTCCTCCTGCGGCTGCGCCCTGGCCCTGACGGCTTGCGGCTATACGGTCATTGCGCTTCTCCTCTTTACTCTTGCGGCGCGGGCGCGTCGACTGATTGATAGCCGAAAGATCAATCTTGCCTACGACATTGATGTTGAGCGTCGGGCGGGCATTCGGGCTGAACACGGCTTCCGATCCCGAAGCATCGTCGGTCGTGGCGGCTGCAGCCACCGGAGTCGTCTCCTTAACGCCTGCTGCAGCCGGCTTCTCTTCCGGCGCGGCAGCCTTTGCGACAGGGGCGGCAGCTTTGGGAGCCTCCTGGGCAGTCTCTGTAGGGGACTGTGCCGACGGTTCGTCGGCCTTTGCAGCAGCGGGAGAGGATTCTGCCGGCTGACGGCGAGTCTCCGAAACTTCAGCTGACGGCTCCGGAGTAGCGGGCTTCTCCACGACTGCGGGCTCCGCGGGCTTGGCCACGGGTTTGGCGGGTTCGGCTACAGTCTTTTCAGGCTTGCCGGCCGCTTCCGGCGCCACAGGCTCTGCGGCCGGTCGGGAAGGCTCCGTGACCACCGGGCGTCGACCGCCAAGATCTATGTGTCCTACTACCTTCGGACCCTGCTGTACAGGCGCCTCGATCCTTATCTCCGGAGCCTGACGCTGCTCCGGCTGACGGTCTCTGGGCTTGTGACGCTCGCCCGAAAGATTGTCGCTCTTGGTTTTCTGGGCTCTGTCGGTCTGGTATTCCTTGACGATGATGTCGAGCACGCTGTCGTCGATGCGTGCGTTGGGATTATCCTCGATGGTGATGCCTTTCTTGTGCAAAAAGTCGATCAGCGTGGGGAGGGCCACGTTGAAGTCCTTTGCTATTTTACTGATTTTCGTTCTCGCCATATAATGTTTTGACAGTTTTTATTGTTTGTTGGAGGAGAGTTGTCACAGCCCGGAGATCTTCGGTCAGGCCTGTGCGTCGGGCTCAGCGTCGCCTTCGGGAGCATCCTCGAACTCGGCGCGGAGCACCTGGAGCAGCTGGTCGACGGTCGACTCTTCGAGATCGGCTTTGTCTATGATCTCCTGACGCGGCATTGCCAGCACGTTCTTGGCCGTGACCAGGCCCATATTCTTGAGGGTCTCGATAACCCAAGGATCGATCTCGTCCTTGAACTCGTCGAGGTAGATATCCTCTTCCTGCACCTCGTCGCTCTCGCGGTATACGTCGATCACATAACCCGTAAGCATCGATGCGAGCTTGATATTGAGGCCCTGCTTGCCGATCGCAAGCGACACCTCCTCGGGACGGAGGAACACCTCGGCCTTCTTCTCCTCCTCGTCGATGCGGATGGTCGACACGCGGGCCGGGCTCAGCGCACGCTGTATGAACAGCGACGGATTCGACGTGTAGTTGATCACGTCGATATTCTCATTGCGGAGCTCCCGCACGATGCCGTGGATGCGCGATCCCTTGACGCCTACGCAGGCTCCTACGGGATCAATACGCTCGTCGTAGCTCTCCACTGCGATCTTGGCGCGCTCTCCCGGTATGCGGGCCACGGCGCGGATGCTGATCAGGCCGTCGTGGATCTCGGGCACCTCAAGCTCGAAGAGACGGCGCAGGAAATTCTCGTTGGTGCGGCTGACGGTGATCTTGGGATTATTGTTCTTGTTGTCGACGTTGGCCACTACGGCTCTCACTGTCTCGCCCTTGCGGAAGAAGTCGCCGGGTATCGACTCGCTTTTGGGAAGAAGAAGCTCGTTCTTGTCATCGTCGAGAAGCAGAGTCTCGCGCGCCCAGGTCTGATATACCTCGCCGGTCACGAGCTCGCCTTCCAGTTCCTTGAACTTGTCGTAGATCGCCTCCTTCTGCAGATCGAGGATCTTTGACTGAAGCGTCTGACGCAGGTTGAGGATGGCGCGGCGCCCGAAGTCGGCGAAGAATATCTCGCGAGTGTGCTCGTCGCCGATCTCAGCGTCGGGATCCTGATCAGCCTTGGCGTCGGTCAGACCTATCTGAAGGTTAGGATCGGTCACGGTGCCGTCCTCCACCACTTCGAGATTCTGGAAAATCTGCACGTCGCCCTTGTCGGGGTTGAGGATCACATCGAGATTGACGTCAGTGCCGAACATCTTAGCCAGCACGTTGCGGAACGATTCCTCAAGCACATTGATCATCGTGATCTTGTCGATATTCTTGAGCTCCTTGAATTCGGCGAAACATGCCACCAGATTGGGAGTTTCCTCTTTCTTTGCCATAACCGGTAATATCTTGTGGATTTTATTTATTGTATCTGTATTGAGTTTAAGCGGTAATTCACTTGAAGTCCAGAACTGGAGTGATGCGGTTTGTGTCGGCGATCCTCACGGGTATCGTCTCCTCTACCATCACCGGCTTCTTCTTCCCTTCCGGGCGCACCTTGCGGCTGACCGTAATGGTGATCTCCGACATATCGTCGCTGACCGAACGGAGCACTCCGCAAAGCTTTTTGCCCCCTTCACGCATCATCACCTCCACCTCGTGGCCGATGTTTTTGTCAAACTGTCCCTTCACCTTGAGCGGCGAAGTAAGTCCGGCCGACCCAACTTCCAGTTCATAGTCCTCGGCATCGCGGTCAAAAGCAGCCTCAATCTTGCGCGAAAGTTCCACACACGTGTCGATATCAACGCCTTCATGGCTGTCTATCTCCACTGTGATACGGTTGTCGGGGGTGACGTCCACATCCACCAGGAAGAGGCCGGTGCCTTCAAGCGCACCCTCTACCGTCTCGGTCAGTCGCTGTCTGTCTATCATCTGTAGTCGGTTGGTTCGGTTTATGATTGCGCAGCCGTAAACAAAAGGAGGAAGCTCTCTGGCCTCCTCCGCGACTGCTTGGTGATGCAAAGTTACAACATATTTTCCATTAAAGCGCTCTGTTTGGCCCATATTTCACGCTTCGGGAGGGTATGACGCACAAAATTAACCATTTGTTAACCTTAATTATCATTATTTAATCAATATCTCTCTTATTTGAAATTCATGTAATAAAGGTAAGCCTGCCGCGTTATCCTATCATGGAACGTCCGGAAACGACAGCAACCATATCAACGAAAGACGACAACCCGCAGCCCGCGCACTGCCGTTGCGTATCCCGCACACACAACAGCGTCCGCAACAGTGCCGTGGCTTCAGCCTATTTCATCGTCATGCTGACGCTGGAGTTCTTCTCCCGCAAAGTATTTTTGGCCCATCTCGGCGCGGACATACTCGGACTCAACTCCACTGCGTCGAACCTGCTTCAGGCACTCAACATCGCCGAACTTGGCATCGGAGCCGCCATAGGTTTCTCTCTCTACCGTCCGCTTATGGACGGCGATCGACGCCTGATATCGTCGATAATATCGCTGCAAGGCGCCATTTACCGGCGCATCGCCGCCATCATCGGAGCCGGTGCGACTCTCCTGATGGCGTTTTTTCCATTGATTTTCAAAACCATGACACTTCCGCTATGGTACGCCTACGCCTCATTCGGAGTGATGTTATGGAGTGCGCTCCTCGGATATTTCGTCAATTATCGGCAGGTTATCCTCACAGCTGACCAGCAAGACTATAAAGTATGCCTCAGCTATCGGACGGTAATGATAGTGAAGACACTCTTACAGATGTGGGCCGTAAGCCGATTGTCCGACGGATACATCTGGTGGCTTATACTCGAAGGCACATTCGCTGCAGCCGGAGCATGGGCTGTCGATCTGGCCGTCAGGCGATCCTTTCCGTATCTCACAGCCTCACAGGAACGTTTTCAAACTCTACGCCGACGATTCCCGGATATAGAACTGAAAGTACGTCAGCTCTTCTTTCATAAAATTGCCGGTTTCTCCATTGAATACGGCACTCCGCTCATCATCTATGCGTTCGGATCACTCGCATCGGTGACATCCTACATAAACTACTATATCATAATACGTGGCGGAGAGAGACTGATGGGAGCCCTGTTCGACTCCGCCAATCCAAGCGTGGGGAACCTTGTGGCCGAAGGCGATCAGACTAAAGTACGCAGCGTTTTCGCCGAACTCTTTTCGGCAAGGTTTTTCCTTTCGGCAATTCTGGTAATCAACATATACCTGCTTGCACCGCCGTTTGTCACGCTTTGGCTCGGACCGTCATTTCTGCTTCCCCGACACACTCTCGCTCTCATGTGCATCATCCTGTATATTGGCCTGACACGATTCACGACAGATGCTTTCCGCTATGCTTTCGGACTATTCTCCGACACCGGTGCCCCTGTGGCCGAGACAGTCTTAAGCCTTGGATTGTCTTCTGTCTTGGGAATGCGATATGGACTCGACGGAATTCTTTCGGGCTTCATACTTGCACAAGCCGCAGTCATAGTGATCTGGAAACCATATTATCTGATCACCCGCTGCATGAAGGGATTCGGATGGACTTACATTGGCCTCTACGCCGGTCACACTGCAATTGGAAGCGCCGTCCTCGGGCTGATACTCATCTTTTTTCATCACTCGCATACAGGCATGGCACTCGCTGCCAATGCGGCCATATCAGCAAAATGGCTCATTGTCGCGATCATTGTTTCCGGCTCCGCCACCGCCATTCTCCTGTTCATGGCGATGTTTGTCTGCATCAAACCGTTCCGCAGATTCACAGCGCGGATAACAAGTCACCTGAAATGATATTAAGCGTTGTCATACCGGTCTACAATGCCAGGCCATACCTTCAAAGATGCATCGGCAGCCTGATGACCCAGCTTCCGGAAAATGCCGAAATAATACTGATCGACGACGGTTCGACCGACGGATCTTCCGAAACATGCGACGATCTGGCGGCAGCCGACAATCGTATCAGTACGATCCACACGTCAAACGGAGGCGCCGCACGCGCCCGCAACCGAGGGCTGGAAACTGCCAGAGGGAGGTACCTGATGATGATCGACGCCGACGACACAATCAAGCCCGACAGCATCGGCCGGCTGATACAGCGGATGGAAGCCGACAGACTTGACTTACTGACATTCGGCATTGACGAACATACCGACAGAGGCTGCCGTGCGACAAACCTAACCGGCAAACCCGAGCTGATCGTTGACGGGCCTACTTACGCCCTGCGTTATGCCGTCGAACATTCCCCATGCTGTTATATCATAAGACGCATCATTCTTGACGGGATCCGATTTCAGGAAGGAGTCACCATGGAAGACTATGCTTTTTGCCTGGAACTCTATGAACATTGCTCCAGAATTGCTCATCTTCGGAAACCGATCTACAACTATATGATCCGCAGCGGGTCAGTCAGCCGCGCCAAAGGCTATCAGGCTGATTCCGCCAAAATGCAATGTTGGCACCGGATACTCCAGCGTCTGACATCTCTGCCATGGTCCGATCCATATCGCCCGGCCGCCATGCGCTGGATAGCCCACTACAAGCTCGAAGCGCTCAAGCAGCTTGGCCACACATGTCTGCCGACGTCAGAAAAGCTTGCAATACGGCGCTCGCTGCTGTCTGTCGGCACACCTCGCGCCGGACATGAGGCGCTGCCTTCGCTCCGGAGCGCCGCAATGCGTCTCATGCTCTCCTATGCCCCTACGAGCATTCTGCTCTGGGTAGTATGCACCGCCAGGCGTAAGATGTTCGGCCGCTGAAAGCCATCGGCATCTCATGTTCTCATTGCCATCCTGCCCGACGCCTGAAAAAACTGTCAAAGGGATCATGAGGCCAAATATTAGTGTGAAAATTTGTGAAATTATCATCGTGCCTATTGCACAGTACGCAAAAAGCCCTTAACTTTGCAGCGCTTTTAGGAAAAGCACCGGGGTGTAGCTCAGCCAGGTTAGAGTACGCGTCTGGGGGGCGTGTGGTCGGAAGTTCGAATCTTCTCACCCCGACAAAAGCTGTCAGCAGTCTGCTGGCGGCTTTTATTTATTATAAACTGATAAAATTCCGCCAGGAAATGAAGTTTTTGGCGATTTCTGTATTTTATTCAGTATTTTTATTTAACTTTGCAGCGTCATTGGATTCTATCTGAACACAACATATCAACTCATGGAGATAAACGACATCAAGGTTGCATTTGCGGAGCCCGAACATACAGTTCACTCCGAACGGATCTGCACCCTCATCTACGAATCGGCGCTGCAGCGCGGCACAGGCATAGCACGCCGCTCGCCCGAATATATCTCGGCAAAAATCACCGGCGGCAAAGCCGTAGTGGCGCTCGACGGTGACAAACTCGTAGGCTTCAGCTATATCGAATGCTGGGGCCATGGCGATTTCGTAGCCACATCGGGCCTGATTGTCGACCCGGAATACCGCCACATGGGCCTGGCGAAGCGCATCAAGGAGAAGACCTTCGAACTCGCACGCCAGAGATTCCCTTACGCCAAAATATTCAGCATCACCACTTCACTCCCCGTAATGAAGCTCAACTCACGCATGGGCTATATGCCGGTGACATTCTCTGAGCTGACCGACGACGCAGAGTTCTGGGAAGGGTGCAAGGGATGTGTCAACTACGACGTGCTCCAGCGCAACGACCGCAAGCGATGCCTCTGCACCGGAATGCTTTTCGATCCGGCTCAGCCAGCTTCGGAAGAGCCTTCGAAAGCCACACCCTACATGATGCTTCTGCGCAACAAGATCGGCAAGATGCTGCATCTCAAGTGACCCGGCCGCGAGGCATTTTTCAATCAATCGTCAAACAATCGCAACAACATATTAAAGCCTACAGCTATGAGCAAGAAAAAAGTGGTGCTCGCCTTCTCGGGAGGCCTCGACACTTCATTCGCAGTAAAATATCTTACCGAAGATCTCGGTTATGAAGTACACACCGCTATAGCCAACACCGGCGGATTCACCGACACAGAGCTCGAAGTGATCGCCGACAAAGCCAAGCGTCTGGGCGCGGCGTCACACGCCAGCCTCGATATCACCAAAGACTATTACGACCGCAGCATACGATATATGGTGGCCGGCAACGTGCTCCGCAACGGCACCTACCCCATATCCGTCAGCTCCGAACGCATATTTCAGGCTATCGCCATCATCGAATACGCCAAGAAGATCGGCGCCGACGCCGTAGCCCACGGATCCACGGGAGCCGGCAACGACCAGGTGCGTTTCGACCTGACGTTCCAGATCCTCGCGCCGGAGATAGAGATCATCACGCCCACACGCGACATGACTCTCACCCGCGAATATGAGATCAACTATCTTCGCGACCATGGCTACGTGGCCGACTTCACCAAGATGGAATACTCCATCAACAAAGGCCTGTGGGGTACGAGCATCGGCGGCAAGGAAACGCTCCACTCCGAGCAGACTCTCCCGGAAAGCGCATATCCCTCGCAGCTTGAGGCCCACGGCGAAGAGGATCTCACGATCACCTTCGAGCAGGGAGAGATCTCTGCCGTCAACGGCAAGCCCTACGCCGACAAGGTCGAGGCCATCCGCGAGGTAGAGCGCCTGGGTGCACGCTACGCCATCGGCCGCGACATGCATATCGGCGACACCATAATCGGCATCAAGG
>CALHWU010000151.1 GCA_938039795.1 uncultured Muribaculaceae bacterium | reverse complement strand
CGGCGTCGAGACCGTCAAGGCTCCGCTTCCATGCGTAGTCACCGTCAACGGCTCGGCTCCTGACTGCCGCCCGCGCAATGCCATGCGTCTGATGCGCTTCAAATATGCCACATCGCAGTCGGAGCAGGCTAAGCTCCCCGAGCAGATCAAGGAGATCGTGGCCAAGCGTCCGGAGCTCACCATCCGTGAATGGAGCGCAGCCGATGTGGATGCTGATCCCGAGCAGATAGGCATGCCGGGCTCTCCCACCAAAGTGAAGAATATCGTCAACGTGGTGTTCACCGCAAAGGAGAGCCGCCGCCTCGACAATGACGACGAGTCGCTTGAGGGCCTTGTCAAGGAACTTTTAGCCAACCACACGATAGGCTGAGGTCAGCCGTTAACCACATATAATGTCAAAAAATATGGCAGACACCAACAATCTCATAGTATATTGCGAATACGACGACGGCAAGGTGGCCGACGTCAGCCTTGAGCTGCTTACCAAGGGACGCCAGCTCGCCAACAGCCTCGGAGTGAAACTTGAGGCAGTGGTCATAGGCGACAAGCTGCATGATATCGAGAAGGAGATATTCAAGTATGGCGCCGACACAGTCTACAAACTTGAGGACAAGAAGCTTTATCCCTACACTTCCAATCCTCATGCATCGGCTCTCATAAATCTTTTCAAGGAGATCAAGCCTCAGGTGTGCCTGATGGGCGCAACATGTATCGGACGTGATCTTGGTCCCCGCGTAAGCTCCTGCCTCCACAGCGGCCTGACGGCTGACTGCACGGCTCTCGAAATCGGTCCCCATACCGACCCGAAGACTGGCAAGGAGTATGAAAACCTGCTCTATCAGATCCGTCCGGCGTTTGGCGGCAATATTGTTGCCACGATCGTCAATCCGGAGTGCCGTCCGCAGATGGCTACCGTGCGCGAGGGAGTGATGAAGAAGCAGATCCACGACGAGAACCACAAAGGCAAGGTGGTGAACCTCGACGTAAAGAAATATGTCAGCCCCGCCGACTTCGTGGTTGAGATCATCGACCGCCATATCGAGAAGTCGAAGGTCAACATCAAGAATTCGCCGATCATCGTGGCCGGCGGTTACGGGATGGGCAGCAAGGAGAATTTCGATCTGCTGTT
>CALHWU010000150.1 GCA_938039795.1 uncultured Muribaculaceae bacterium | reverse complement strand
CGTAGCGGTCCATCCAGTCGTCCACTCCCTCGAAGTCGGCTATTATCTGATCCTGTGTCTGGTTGATAGTCATGTCGTTTGGTTTATCTCTGCAAAATTATGCAAAAAAAGCGGCATTCACAAATCCATGGGCCGAAGTGATGTCAAAAAAAGTAATGCAAAAGGAGTGTTGTTCCAAAAATAATCATTAAGTTTGCGATACTAAAACATCAATACTATTACATAATCATGCCAAAAGCCAAGAAACCCCTTAACATCATTAAGAATGATCCCTGGCTTGAGCCGTATTCGGCTGCGATCGAGGGACGTCATGAAGATGCCGTGAAAAAAGAGAAAGAGCTTACCGCCGGGAGCAAGTCGCTCGACGATTTTGCCAACGCCCACAATTACTTCGGACTGCACCGTCAGGCCGACGGCGGGTGGGTGTTCCGCGAATATGCTCCCCACGCAACCGGGATCACTCTGATCGGAGATTTCTCCGGATGGCAGCAGCAGGCGCGCTATGAGTTGCGCCGTCTGCCCGACGGCGGTGTCTGGGAGGTGACTCTTCCGGCCGACGCCATAAGTCACGGACAGCTCTACAAGATGATGGTAAGATGGGATGGAGGCCAAGGGGAACGCATCCCGGCCTATGCCACACGTGTGGTGCAGGATGAGCATACCCATATCTTCTCGGCTCAGGTGTGGGATCCGGCAGAACCCTACAGATGGAATGTTGACAAATTCCGTCCTGACACGAAGCCGCTGCTGATCTATGAGTGCCATATAGGCATGGCGCAGGAGCGTGAAGGTGTCGGCACATATCGGGAATTCAAGGATCTCGTGTTGCCGCGCATCCATGCCGACGGCTACAATGCCATTCAGATCATGGCTATACAGGAACACCCGTATTACGGTTCGTTCGGCTATCATGTATCGTCGTTCTTCGCGGCTTCTTCGCGCTTCGGCACTCCGGAGGAACTGAAAGAACTGATCGACCGCGCCCACGAGCTGGGTATCGCGGTAATCATGGATATCGTCCACTCTCACGCTGTAAAGAACGAAGTAGAGGGACTCGGACGGCTCGACGGCAGTCATGACTTGTATTTTTACGGCGACGGCCGCCGCGAACATCCGGCATGGGATTCGCTCTGCTTCGATTACGGCAAGAACGAGGTGCTCCATTTTCTGCTCTCCAACTGCAAGTACTGGCTGGAGGAGTACCGCTTCGATGGATTCCGTTTCGACGGCGTCACGTCGATGCTATATTACAGCCATGGACTCGGACAGGCCTTCGGGTCATATGACGACTACTACAACGGTCATCAGGATGTCAACGCCATAACTTACCTTACGCTTGCCAACAAGCTCATCCATCAGATAAATCCCGCTGCGATCACGATAGCTGAGGAGATGAGCGGCATGCCGGGTCTGGCGATACCGTTCAAGGACGGTGGCATAGGCTTCGATTACCGCATGGCCATGGGTATCCCCGACTACTGGATCAAGACGCTCAAGGAAAAGAAAGACGAGGACTGGCATCCTACATCAATATTCTGGGAGCTGACCAACCGCCGCGCCGATGAGAAAACCATCTCCTACGTAGAGAGCCACGATCAGGCGCTCGTGGGCGACAAGACGGTGATATTCCGTCTGATCGACGATCAGATGTACTGGCATATGATGAAGGATGACGACAATATGACAGTAGCCCGTGGCATAGCCCTCCACAAGATGATACGTCTGGTGACCGCTTCTACGATCAACGGTGGCTATCTCAACTTCATGGGCAATGAGTTCGGACATCCAGAATGGATCGACTTCCCGCGCGAAGGCAACGGCTGGAGGTACAAATATGCCCGCCGCCAGTGGGATCTCGTTGACCGCAAGGAGCTGAAATACTGCTATCTCAACGATTTCGACAATGCGATGATATCGCTTATAAGCGGTGTCTACAACTTCCAGTCGCTTCCTGTAGCTAAGCTGTGGGAGAAGGACGACGATCAGGTGCTGGCCTATCGCCGCGGCGATCTCGTGTTTGTCTACAATTTCAATCCCTTCAAGTCGTTCTCCGGTTATGGCATCCTGACACCTCCAGGGGAGTATCAGGTGGTGCTGTCGACCGACAGCCCGCTCTTCGGCGGATACGGCAATGTAGACGAGACCGTGCGTCATTTCACTACGCCTGATCCTTTGTTTGAACCACATGGAGTGGCATGGCTCAAGCTCTATCTGCCGGCACGTTCGGCTCAGGTGCTGAAACTTGTCGACGGTAAAAAGGCTCCAGCCCACAAGACGTCGTCGAAACAGGCGAAGACTCCGGCTACTCCGGATCCTGAAGCGGCAGCTGAATCGAAGCGCAAGCCAGGTCGACCGAAAAAAGCCGTTAATGATGAGGCTAATTCAGCGCCTGAAAAACGCAAGCCCGGTCGCCCGAAAAAGACGGAAACCACGCAGCCGTCGTCGCCCGCTAAACGGAAGCCCGGCCGCCCCAAGAAATCGGAGACCGAAGTGCCGGCCAAACGCAAGCCGGGACGTCCGAAAAAGGAGGCCTGATATTTCCGAGGGTGACAAATGACCCTTATGCATAACAGAGCGCTGTACCGTAAGAGCGGTATGGCGCTCTGCGTGCGGAAAGGAGTGCGTGCAGATTAAAACGTAAAGATAAAGTGCGGAATAAGTGTAATTTCACGATGATTAACGGTGACGGTTGGAAAAAAATGCTTAACTTTGTGGGCTAAATGGCCAACGTGCGTTTCTTGATGATGCCAGTGCCAGCCGACCCGACTATAAGCCAACGATGAAAGTCAAGATACATAGAGAAGGTACCAACATACTGATCATTCTGCTGCTGATATTATTGGTGGTGAATGCTTCGGCGTGGATGTTCATACGTCCGGCAGTAATCCCTATAGTCTTTTCGTCGGTGTCGGGTGTTTTCTACCTTCTCGTGGTGAATTTTTTCCGGTCGCCGCGCCGCCATTTCCCCGGTAAAGTTACGGATTCTCTGGTAGTGTCGTCGGTCGACGGTCGCGTTGTGGCTCTTGAGCAAGTGTATGAGAGCGAGGTGCTTCACCGCGATGTCATACAGCTGTCGGTGTTTATGTCGGTTGTCAACGTGCATGCCAACTGGTTTCCGGTCAACGGCGAGGTAAAACTCGTGCGTCATCATGGCGGCCGTTTCCTATCGGCTTATCTGCCGAAGGCAAGCCTCGAGAACGAACGGTCTACCATCCTGATCCGGGCTACTGCCGGCTGCGATGTGCTCGTGCGCCAGATAGCCGGAGCGGTAGCGCGCCGCATCGTGACATATGCGGAACCCGGAGAGGAAGCCAATATAGAGGATCATCTCGGTTTTATCAAGTTCGGGTCGAGGGTCGACATCTTTTTGCCGCTCGATACGGAGATACTTGTGAAAATCGGCGACAAGACGGTCGGCGGTATAACCGAAGTGGCTCGTCTCCGCACCGCGCCATCATCAAACACCTAACGAATTTTACAGCATACCAATGTCGATATTCCCACGCATAAAAGCCAATATCCCCAACTCGATTACCTGTCTTAATCTGCTCTGTGGGGCGGCCGCATGTGTTTTTTCGTTTAACTACGGCGAGGCATTCGGAGCATTGTCGGGCTATCAGTGGGCATTTGTACTGATGGCAGCATCGGCAGTGTTTGATTTTGCCGACGGAGCCATGGCGCGCAAGCTTCACGTATACTCTCTTCTGGGCAAGGAGCTCGACTCACTGTCTGATCTCGTCAGTTTCGGACTGGCCCCGGCTTCGCTGATGTTCAATACGATGTCGTATTTTAACGGAGGCTGGACCTGGTGGGCATTCGCTTCGCTTGTCATCGTGCTGTTCGGCGCTCTGCGTCTCGCACGTTTCAACATCGACGACCGCCAGACAACTTATTTCATCGGGCTCCCTATCCCTGCCAACGCGATATTCTGGATCGGATTCGTAGCCTGGAACCATTCGCATCTCTATCTGGGCAACATCCTGACTGCGGTGATACTTGTAGCCTTTTCGTCGCTGATGGTTTGTTCGCGGCCGATGTTTTCGCTTAAATTCTCCAGTTTCGGCTGGCGTGAGAATTTCAGCCGCTATGTAATAATTCTGGCTACGCTGCTCTTCGTCATCACGGGCGGACTCTCAGGGCTCGCCTGGGGAATGATATTCTATGTGGTCATATCGCTTGTGAGCAGCAAGCGCATAGTCTCCGCCTGATTTCCCGGCAGGGCGACGCCAGCAGGCCAATTGTCCACAGGCGAACATCTTTGTCCTCATAACCGTTAATCCACTACGAACTATGAGTTTTTTTCTGATACTTATACTGGCATTCCTCGGCTACTATCTGCTGCGTCCGGCTTTCAGGGTGTGGCGCACGATGAGTCGTCTTCGCCGCGAAGCTCGTGAGGCTTTCGAACAGGGTGCCTCAGGAGCGGCATATGGCTTTGGCCGGAATGATAATGATGGCCGAAACGGCGGTCGACGTCGACGTGAGGCTCCAAAGAAAGCCCGACGCAAGGTGTTTACCCGCGATATGGGTGAATATGTCGCTTTCGATGAAATTACAGTGGAACAGACCTCGACCTCGGAAACAGGTGAAACTTCAAGATCAACAGTCACTGAGTCGCAGGTCACCGATGTCGAGTGGGAGGATCTTCCTCCCAGCAGCTGATTGTCGCGGAATCCATCCCTACCGATAAAGGGCGCCGGCTCTTCTTGACCATTATCTGTGCTGTCCGGGCAATGCCTGTGGGAAAAATTTGTAAATTTGCACCATGAAGAATAATAATCTTTGCGTATTGATGCTCGGAGGCGCCAAGCGGGTATCAGTTGCCCGACACTTCAAAGATGCGGCTGCCAGTCGAGGGCTGAATCTTAACGTGCTCTCTTATGAACTTTCCGAAGAGGTTCCCATAGCGTCCGAAGGGCGCGTCATCAAGGGGCTGCGGTTCTCCGATGCTGGAGTGAGAGATGATCTGCTTCGCGTGATCAGGAGTGAAGGGGTGGATCTGGTGCTCCCGTTCGTCGATCCGGCCGTTGAAGTGGCCGCTGCTTTGCGAGGGGCGACTGATGCGTTTGTACCGGTGTCGGATGAGAGACTGTGCAGAGTGATGTTTGACAAAAGCGCTGCTGACGACTGGTTCAGACTTCACTCGATTCCCGTGCCGGATCGAGTGGCGCTCCCCCTTGAAGGTAAGGTGGTTCTCCCCATAATCTTAAAGCCGCGCTGTGGCTCCGCCTCCAAAGGTATAACCATATGCCGCAGAGAGTCGGACATTCCGGCCGAAATCGACGCACAGACTTATATGGCCCAAAGGTATGTGGCTGACGCAGAAGAGGTGACGGCCGACTGCTATGTCGACCGCGCGGGGCGTGTGCTTTCTGTGGTGCCACGCATAAGGCTTGAGACGGCGGGAGGCGAAGTGACCAGAAGCATTACGGTCAGGGATCAGGCGCTGATTGCGCTTGTACGCCGTGTGCTTGATGCGGGTGCTTTCCGCGGGCCTGTGACCGTTCAGTTGCTGCGCGACCGCCGCAACGGTCAGTCGCTTGTCATGGAAGTGAATCCTCGTCTTGGCGGAGGCGTCGTGACGTCGATAGCCGCCGGGTCGGGTATCCTCGACATGCTGATCGGAGAGACTCTGGGAGAACAGATGGATCCGGTCGATGACTGGCGCGACCATACGCTCGTAGCGCGTTATCTCGCAGAGGTGGTGTTTACAGACTGTTGAATCAATAATACCGATTTTATGCAGATAATCATAGATCTTGACGGGACGATATGCCGCGAGATGCGTCAGTTCTCACGACCGCTGGCCGAACCGCTGCCGGGAGCAGTCGAGACGGTCAATGAGCTTTATGACCGCGGCGACACGATTATAATCTATTCTGCCCGGACTTGGGCAGAGTATGAGGTGACGGCCGACTGGCTCAGACGGCATGGTGTGAAATATCATCAGCTGATGATGGGCAAACCGGTAGGGGAGGTGTGGATTGATGACCGTGCAATGAATCCGCAGGTTCTCGGATGGGACAGTATACGTGAGAAATTATTAAAGTAAACCTACAGATTCAGGCAATGGGAAATACAATCGTCATAGCAGAGGCCGGAGTGAACCACAACGGTTCGCTTGAAATGGCCTGCCGTCTGGCCGATGAGGCGAAGCGTGCAGGCGCCGACTATGTGAAGTTTCAGACCGGTATCCCGGAAAATGTCATATCTGTCCGCGCCGAACAGGCCGAGTATCAGAAACATAATACCGGCACGTCAGAAAGCCAGCTTGACATGGTGAGAAAGATAATGCTCAGGCCGGAGGATTTCAGGCCGTTGAAAGAGTATTGCGACAGTATCGGCATTAAATTCATATCCACGCCGTTTGATCTTGATTCTATCGACATATTGCGTCCGCTCGGCATGGATCTCTGGAAGATACCGTCAGGGGAGATCACCAATCTCCCGTATCTCCGCAAGATAGCCGCGATAGGTGAGCCCGTGGTGATGTCGACCGGCATGAGCCGGCTCGGAGAGGTCGACGACGCGGTAAACGTGCTCCTCGACGGAGGGCTTGACCGGGATATGATCACGCTGCTTCACTGCAATACGGAGTATCCCACCCCCTATGCCGACGTTAATCTCAGGGCCATGCTCACGCTCCGCGATGCCATAGGTTGTCGTGTGGGCTACAGCGACCATACTCTCGGTATAGAAGTGCCAGTAGCGGCTGTGGCCATGGGCGCTCAGGTGATAGAGAAGCATTTTACTCTCGACAAGTCACTGCCCGGGCCGGATCATGTGGCCTCGCTCGAACCCGCGGAGCTCGCGGCCATGATAAAGGCAATCCGGCACACCGAGGAGGCTCTCGGTTCTTCATGCAAGAGAGTCAGCCCGTCGGAGCGCAAGAATATCGCCATAGCCAGGAAGAGTATAATTGCGTCAAAGCCAATCCGGAAGGGAGAGCGTTTCTGCGACGACAACCTTACGGTGAAACGTCCGGGCAACGGTGTTAGCCCGATGTTGTGGGATGTCGTTATCGGACTTGAGGCGCCACGCGATTTCGAACCTGACGAACTGATAGAACTGCAATGAAAGCCGCGTCGCCACGCAAGATATGTTTTATTACCGGGACCCGCGCCGACTTCGGCATCATGAGCCGGTTGATGCGGGAGCTCCGCGATAGTGATGGAGTGACGCTGCAGATTGTGGCCACGAATATGCATCTTTCGGAGCGTCACGGCATGACGATCGACGAAATTACTGCAGAAGGGCTGAGGGTAGATGAACGTGTGGCAATGGATCTCTCGCATGACGACAGGAGGTCGACGGTTAAAGCCATGTCGGAGTGTCTGGGCGGTATGGCGGATGCCTTAGAGCGCCTTCAGCCGGATCTGTGCGTAATTCTCGGTGACCGTTACGAGATGCTTGCGGCTGCATCGGCAGCCATGATCCTGGGGATACCTGTGGCCCATCTATATGGAGGCGAGATAACCGAGGGCGCATATGATGATTCGATACGCCATGCCATTACAAAACTCTCGCGGCTGCATTTCACCTCGACCGAGGAATATCGCCGGCGTATAATCGCCATGGGGGAGGATCCCTCCACGGTGTATCATGTCGGTGCGCTTGGCGCTGACAATATCGCTTCGATGACGACTATGCCGCTGGGAGAGCTCGAAGCAAGTCTCGGTATGGATCTGTCGGATGGATTCCTGCTCGTTACATTTCATCCTGTAACTCTCGAACCCGGACAGGCGCGGGATCAGACACTTGCTCTGCTTGAAGCGCTTGAGGAGCGTCTGCCGGATATAAAGGTGCTTTTCACCATGCCTAATTCAGATTCGGAGGGTGATACTGTCGCATCACTGATCGAAGAATGGGCCGGCAGGCATCCCGACCGCGTCAAGGCGGTGGCCTCTCTCGGAAGGGCGCGGTATTATTCGGCTTTGAGAAATTGCGCGGCAGTGATAGGCAATTCTTCGAGCGGCCTTACAGAGGCTCCCTCGATGGGAGTGCCTACGCTCAATATCGGCAACCGTCAGCGAGGCCGCGCCCAAGGATCGACAATCGTCAACTGCGAGGCTACCCGCGATGCCGTCTCGGCCGGACTTGACAAGGTGATGGACGAGGACATGCGGAGACAGTGCCGTCAGCATCCCGACAATCCTTATGCGTGTGAAGGTACGCTGGAGGCGATCATGCAGGTGCTGTTGGAGACCCCGCTGCCGTTGCCGGCTTTCAAGGCGTTTTACGACGTGAAGTGGTGAGCGACCGAAATATGTGGGCTCCAAGCCTCAAAGGCCATGAATAAGGATGAAGCCGGCGCAATATGGCCGCTTTGGTCAGCAGAAATCTGCGGTCGAGCGGCGAGAGCCGCTGGCCTGTGGACAATCCGTGATGGGTGCCGACCGTTACGGGCACATATCTGATGATGAGTCCGCTCCGCAAGGCGTCGACTATATAGGCGTCATCTTCCCCGCAGATATAATGGCCCGAATTCAATCCGAAGCGGGTATCGAAAAGCAGCGGTACCCTGTCTTTTCTTATGTTGATCTCGATCGACGCAGGCCAATAGCCTTTTGGTGCATCCTGCAATAGAAATGAATGTGGGGGATACGGTCTGTCGCCTGCGGAAGATCTGTAGCGGCTGAGGAGTATGTCGGCGTCGGGATTGTCGTCGAATGCCTGAATGAGATCACGTAATTCGCCGGCGGCAAGTTCAACGTCGTCGTCAGAGATTTTCAGCAAAGGCGCTTCCGCACGTCTGAGCAACATGTTGCGGTTCGCGGCGAGGCCGCGTGTGTCGGATTCGACGACAATCATATCAGGCCGTATCAGTGCCTGCGGTACCGGGCCATTGTCGCCGCCACGCTGCCATCCGACCAAATAACCTGCCTCCTTGACTTCCGGCAGACGGAGAGCGGCTGTGCGGTCTATTCCGGCGCGTCCGTATGTGGAAATGAGCACCTGCAGCCTCACTGTCTCACAAGATCTGTGAACCGATAGGGAAGCCCGGTGGCCTCATCGGTGAATCTATCTGACTGTATGGCCACTGACCACCTCGAACGGTCGATACCCGGGAAAAATGTGTCGGCCTCATCGAGCGACGCATCCACTTCGGTAAGGTAGATGCGCGTTGCGAGCGGCAAGGCGGCTGCATACACCTGGCCTCCGCCTATTATCATTATTTCCGGAGCTTCGGCTGTCATGGCGAGCGCTTTTTCAAGGGAGTCAGCCGTCTCGATGCCAGGGGCACTGTAATTGACATTACTCGTGATCACTATATTTCGGCGCTCCGGAAGCGCTCCTTTGGGTAGCGACTCGAATGTACGACGCCCCATAATGACCGGCTTGCCGAGCGTGAGCTGCTTGAATCTGCGCAGATCGGCGCGGATGTGGAAAGCGAGATCGCCGCGGCAGCCGATCTCTCCCCGCCGCCCTACTGCGGCGATCAGCGATATAGTGGAATGGTTGTCGGTCATACGGCTACAGTGGCTTTTATATGGGGGTGAGGATCGTAGTCCTCAAGGTGGAAATCGTCGTAATGGAAATCAAAAATGGATTTTACGTCGGGATTGATGACCATGCGCGGCAGCGGCCTCGGTTCGCGCGACAACTGGAGCTCCACCTGCTCGAAATGGTTGCGGTAGATGTGTGCGTCGCCAAGAGTATGTACGAAGTCGCCGGGCTTGAGACCGGTCACCTGGGCGGTCATCATGAGCAACAGGGCATAGGATGCGATGTTGAATGGCACGCCGAGAAAACAGTCGGCGCTACGCTGGTAGAGCTGGAGGCTCAGACGTCCGTCAGCGACATAATATTGGAAAAATGCGTGGCAGGGGGGCAGATGCATCCCCGGCAGGTCGGCTACGTTCCATGCGCTCACTATGATGCGCCGCGAGTCGGGATTGGTCTTGATCGTATGTATCGCTTCCGCTATCTGGTCGATGTAGCCGCCCTGATAGTCGGGCCAGTGACGCCACTGGTATCCGTAGATGTGTCCGAGATCACCGTCAGGGCCGGCCCATTCATTCCATATTCTGACCCCGTTGTCCTGCAGATACTTCACATTGGTGTCGCCTTTGAGAAACCACAGTAATTCGTGGATGATCGATTTCAGATGGAGTTTTTTCGTGGTCAGCAGCGGGAATCCGTCGGCGAGATTGAGTCTCATCTGATATCCGAAGATCGAACGGGTGCCTGTGCCTGTTCGGTCAGATTTGTCGGTGCCGCTCTCCATGATGGTGCGGAGAAGGTCAAGATATTGTTTCATTTCCGGTCGTTGATTTGCATGATGTATGGTCGCAATCGGGTGATGCTGTGTCAAGGGTCGCCTCTGTTTTGGGGCTGATCGGTTTGACGCTCTGCATGAGGGGTATCGACAGCTGTTTACGGCGTGTGGTGTAGTGTATGGCGTCGTTGGGGCACACGTTGATGCAGTTGAAGCAATTGACGCAACGTGAGCCGTCGACCACATGGTCGTTGAGATCAAGACATTCCGCTTTGCATACATCGGCACACCGTCGGCACTGGATGCATTTGTCGGTGTCGATGTCAATCTGAAATATTGCAAAACGGCTGACGAATCCGAGGGTGGTGCCGACGGGACAAACCGTCGAACAGATGAGACGCCCGGATCTTGCGCTGACAATGACTACCACAGCCATAACCATCACGGTCACTGCCACTCCCAGAGCCGATCCTGCAATGGCACGGGTAAGAGGGGTGTCGAGCGGGTCGTAGGGAGGAGCTGACGGCGTCTGTATTCCGAGCGCATCGGCCACGGGCGCTATGCACCCCGAGCAGAAACGAAGATACAGCGTGTAAGGGTCGACAAAAGCAGGAATTGCGAGGAGTCCGAGCATCAGACATATAAGCGTGACAGCCAGGACTGCGTATCGCAGCGGGTTGAAGGGCTGCCGGAAGCGGTAGATCTTGCGTCGATGGAACATTCGGGCTGAGATATCCTGTATCAGACCGATGGGACATGCTGCGGAACAATAAACGCGGCCGAAGACCAGAGTGATGATGAGCCACACGACAAATACGCCGAGTGAGAATGTCATGACGGCCGGCATGAACTGAATTCTGCCGATCCAACGTGCCACAGGATCCAGAAAGGCCGACGATACGACGAGGCCGACGGTCAGCGACATGAAAACCGTCAGCGACAATAATATTCGGCCGATGCGCAAAGCTTTGTTCATCATCGAGGGGGGGGAGGATCCGATTTTTTTGAATTCGTAACGCAAACGTACGAAAAAATATTATAAATACGGCAATTTTTATATATATTTGCGCAGTTTAATTATTCAATGCCTCAAAACTTCAAAGCCGAACTATAAATGAACACTCGCATTGTACTACTCTCCCTCCTGATCGGCGCTTCCCTTCTGCCGGATGCCATGGCACAGAATGCCGGGCAAAAGGTGAATTTTGCCGGTAAAGTTTTATTTGATCAGTATCAGGCCGCTCAGAAATCGCGTGCGGCAGGACAGACTCCCCGCAGGGAGGTGCCGGAAACCATGTTGGCAATCGTGGAACTTACCGATGGCGCTGATGCCGAAGGGCTGACTGCGCTGACCTACGGAGTGGAGGTAATGGACAGACGTGGCGATATGGCAATTATAAGCGTGCCTACTGCGGCAATAATGCAGGTGGCGGCCGACAGGGCCGTGAAACGGATGTCGGTGGGAGGAAAAGCCCGTCTGGCCCTTGACAGAGCCCGCACCGCTTCAAAGGCCAGCAGGGTGATGAGCGGTCTGAAATATGACTTGCCGAGGGATTACACCGGCAGCGGGGTGGTATTGGGAATGATGGACCAAGGGTTTGATCCCAATCACATCAACTTCCTTAATGCCGACCAGACTGCGTCGCGTGTGAAAAGGGTATGGGTGTATGGGGGCGAAGGCGCTCCTACAGCCTATGAGACTCCTTCGGCCATAGCCGGATTGCCGACCGACGATGCTCATTCGACCCACGCCACCCACGTGGCCGGCATCATGGGCGGAGCCTATGACAAGACCTGCTACAGGGTGAAGATGATGAATGGCGTGCCTATGCTGGGCGATGCCGCCAACAATTATTACGGTCTGGCCCGCGGCGGCGAATACGCTGTGGGAGTGGGATCGCTTTTCGATGCCAATATCATGGATGCTGCGAGCAAAGTGCTGGAGTATTCGAAATCCGAGGGTAAGCCGGCCGTATTCAATCTCAGTCTCGGAAGTGTCATGGGACCGCACGACGGCACCGACGTGGTGGATAAATATCTCGCCGAACTCGGCAAGGAGATGATCATCGTGATGGCTGCCGGCAATGACGGCACATCTGACGTGTCGCTCAGAGCAGACTTCGCCGCGGGCGCCGGCAAGGTATCGACCATGCCTGTTACCGAACACAATACGAGTTGGAACGGTTTCGTGCAGGTGTGGAGCGACACGGCCGATCCGGTGACGCTGGTGTTCAATATCCTGAATGTCAAGACGGGTGCGGTGACCTACAGCTATGCGGTAAGAGGGCCGCAGGAGGAGATCAGCATAGGCGGCAGCGAGACTTCTGTAGTGTCTCCGCTTTTCAGTCAGGCATTTGCATCAGATTCCTATGCTATCGTGTCATCGGGCGTTGAAGAATCCAACAACCGGTATGTGGCTTCGCTCTATATGGATCTGACGGCGAAAAGTCTGAAAAATCCCGATCTGGTGCCGATGATTACGCTGGAGGGATCTGCCGGTCAGGGGGCTACGGCTTACATCGTCACACATAATGAGGATCTGCTGACGTTCGGCGACCGCGGTATGGCAGGGTATACGGCCGGAAGTCCGGCGGAGAGTATCAGCAGCATGGCATGTGGCGAAAACGTAATAGTCGTCGGTTCTTACAACAGTCGTAACGAATTCCCTGTGCTGAAGGGCGCTGTCATGGGTTACAGGGAAAATTATCCGGTGGATGGAGCCAGCTCGTTCACCTCATACGGTACGACTTTCTCCGGAAAGAAACTGCCTGAATTTTGCGCTCCAGGCATGACGGTGATCTCAAGCGTAAGCACTCCATGGGTAAATGGCGGCGGTCAGGAAACCGACATGCTTTCGGCAAAGGTGGACCGGAAAAGTCTCGAAGGAGCAATGAAGGCCAGCCGTACCGACTACTGGGGACAGCTGCAGGGCACCTCAATGGCAGCGCCGTATGCCAGCGGCGTGGTGGCGTTGCTGCTTGAACAGGATCCGACACTGACGGTAGACCGTGTGAGAGAATTGCTGGTAAGCACTGCCCAGGCTATGCCGGCAGGAAGCGAAAAGGTAGCCCTGCAGTGGGGCGCCGGCAAACTCAATGCCGAGAATGCGATGCGCAAGCTGTTGGGCATGCCTTCGTCGATAGGTGATGTCAAGGCCGATACAGAGCGACGCTTTTCGATGGAACAGACGGATGGCCTGATCGTTGCGGGAATAGCCGGCGAGAAGGGTGTCGCCGCCCGACTCACTTCTCTGGCAGGACTGACGGTCGTTGCAGCCAAGTCGCAGGGTGAAGCAGTAGAGCTGTCTACATCAGGACTTCCCACAGGCGTTTACATACTGACTGTAGAGGGCGAGTCGGGATCAGCCATAAGCAAGAGAGTCATCATAAGGTGATGGATTTATGATTTTTTAATTGCGAACCGTGGTCGTCGAGTATTAACTTTGCACACCGAAATGGAACTATAAACAAAAAAGAAAAGATCAAAAAATGGCAAACTGGTTTGAATGCAAAGTGAGATATGACAAGATGATGGAAAATGGCGTCGTTAAGAAAGTCAATGAACCTTATCTGGTCGATGCCCTCTCGTTTACCGAGGCTGAAAGCCGCATCATAGAAGAGCAGACCCCTTTCATCTCAGGGGATTTCTCGGTCAGCGCTGTAAAGCGTACGAAGATTTCAGAAATATTCTGGGATGACTCGGCCGACAAATGGTATCTTGTCAAAGTGGCCTTCATCACCATCGACGAGAAGACTGCGGCCGAGAAGAAGAGCTCAACGCTGATACTTACGGCCGGCAACGACCTCAAGGGGGCTTACGACAATTTCATGGCCGGTATGGAAGGAACCATGGCCGACTTCGAGATTCAGTCGATAGCCGAGACTCCTCTGATGGATGTCTACAAGGCCAAGCTCGGTAATATTCCGTCGGCAAAAGAGGAGTAATCATGGGATCTGACATAGCTGACAGGCTGCATGATATCAAGTCGGCTCTGCCCCAGGGGGTGGAGCTGATTGCCGTAAGCAAGTTTCATCCGGCGGAAGCTGTCTCTGAGGCATATGAGGCCGGACAGCGGGTCTTCGGCGAGAGCCGCGCTCAGGAGCTGCAGGAAAAAGCCTCACGTCTGCCGGGCGACATAGAGTGGCATTTCATCGGCCATCTTCAGACCAATAAGGTGAA
>CALHWU010000149.1 GCA_938039795.1 uncultured Muribaculaceae bacterium | reverse complement strand
GGTGTTCTCGATCTGGGTCTTTATCTGGGCCACACGTGCGGCGATGGCGTCCTTGTTGCCTGCGCCGTTGACGATGGTGGTGTTCTCCTTGTTGACGGTGATCTTCTCGGCGCGTCCGAGCATGTCGAGAGTGGTGTTCTCGAGCTTCATGCCCTTCTCCTCCGATACGACTGTGCCGCCGGTGAGCACTGCGATGTCCTCAAGCATCTCCTTGCGGCGGTCGCCGAAGCCGGGAGCCTTGACGGCGCAGATCTTCAGCGATCCGCGCAGACGGTTGACGACGAGGGTGGCGAGAGCCTCCGACTCGACGTCCTCGGCGATGATCAGCAGGGGGCGTCCGCTCTGTGCGGTGGCTTCGAGGATGGGGAGCATGTCCTTGAGGTTGGAGATCTTCTTGTCGAAGATAAGCACGTAGGGCGACTCCATCTCACACTCCATCTTCTCGGTGTTGGTCACGAAGTAGGGCGAGATATAGCCGCGGTCGAACTGCATGCCCTCCACGATGTCGACGGTAGTCTCGGTGCCCTTGGCCTCGTCGACGGTGATCACGCCCTCTTTCTTCACTTTCTTCATGGCCTCGGCTATGAGGCGGCCGATGTTCTCGTCGTTGTTGGCTGAGATGCGGGCCACGTCCTCGATCTTCTTGAAGTCGTCGCCTACCTCCTCGCTCTGGGCGCGGATGCCTTCCACTACGGCAGCCACGGCCTTGTCGATGCCGCGCTTGATGTCCATGGGGTTGGCGCCGGCGGCCACGTTCTTAAGGCCGACGTTGATGATCGACTGTGCGAGGACGGTGGCGGTGGTTGTGCCGTCGCCGGCGTCGTCGCCAGTCTTGGAGGCAACCTCCTTTACGAGCTGTGCGCCCATGTTCTGGAACGGATCCTCAAGCTCCACCTCGCGGGCTACGCTGACGCCGTCCTTGGTGATGTGGGGTGCGCCGAATTTCTTCTCGATGATGACATTGCGGCCTTTCGGGCCAAGGGTCACCTTCACGGCATCGGCCAGAGCGTCGACGCCTTTCTTGAGCTCTTCGCGAGCCTTGATTTCAAATTTTATCTCTTTTGCCATGATTGCTGTTGATTTTGGTATGAGTTATGTTCGGTCATGAGGGAGGCGCGCCCCGGTCAGTCCTCTACGATAGCGAGGATGTCGCTCTGGCGCATGATGAGGTATTTCTCGCCCTCGAATTCGATCTCGTTGCCTGAATACTTGCCATAGAGCACGGTGTCGCCGGCCTTGACGGTCATCTCCTCATCTTTTGTGCCGCAGCCTGCAGCGACTACGGTGCCTTTGAGGGGCTTCTCTTTGGCGGAGTCGGGGATGATGATTCCGGCCATTGTCACTTCTTCAGCGGGGACGGGTTTGATAAGCACCCGGTCGGCCAATGGTTTGATGTTCATGATTCGGTAGGTTTTGTTTATTGTTTTTGTTTATGTTTGCTTTGATGTCGCATTAGTGTCAATGCATATTCCGTGCCAAAGCGCGGTCGTGTCAGTCGGTCTGCCAAAATGGCAATAGGACACGGCGCCGCAATGGCATCAGAGAGTGAACGTCGCTGACCGGAGTAAAGTTCATGCCGGTCTACCTATTGCCGTCACTTGGCTGACGCAGCAGGCTTTCGATGGCGAGTCCGGCCAGAGTGAAGCCGAATATGGCCGTGATGTGGCAGAGGGCGCCGTTGACGGCCCGTTTGCCGTAGGTCATGGAGCCGTCGGTCTCAGGCTCGTCGCCGGCATTGGCGAGAAGCTGCGGGGAGTAGACGCAGCGGAATTTGCGGCGCGGCATTGTGGCGTCGCGCTTGAACCGCCGTCGCAGCGCGGCGGCGAGCGGGCACCCCTTGACCTGCCAGAACTCGGCCACGCTCACCTGAGTGGGATCAGACTTGAGGGCGGCTCCCATAGATGAGAACAGGCGCGTGGAAGGGGTGGATGTGGCGTGGAGTATCAGAGCGGCCTTGTCGGCGAGCGAGTCGATGGCGTCGATGGTGATGTCGTGAGCGCCGAGGTCGAAAGCGGCGGCATTGTCGGCCGTATATCTCTGCTTCATGACGGTCAGCCGGAGCGATGGATTGATGTCGAGAAGCCGCTCGGCGAGTATGTCGGCTTTTGGCGCGCCTACGGTCGATGTCGTGGCCATGACCTGGCGGTTGATGTTGGTGACGGCTATTTCGTCGGGGTCGACTATGGCGATGCGTCCTATGCCGGTGCGGACGAGGCTTTCGGCCGTCCAGCCGCCGACACCTCCGATGCCCAGCACGATGGCTGACGCGCCGGCGAGGCGCTCCATGGCCTCGTCGCCAATGAGGCGGCGGGTGCGGTCAAAAATTCGGTCGGTCACTGTTCGGGATTTGAAAGGTTATATCGCAGCCGGTCTATGATCGAGGGACGCTCCTGTCGGATATGCACCGATGTGCGTTCGCTCTCCTTGTCGAGAAACACTATCGAGCTGTGGAGCGCTATCGCCACGCAGTCGTCGAAATCTATTATGCCGTGGATGTGTCCCAGAGGAAGGCAGTGGAACGGTGAGCTCTCCGGAATACTGCCTATTATCAGGGAGTCGCCGTCGATCCCTATGGCATGTTCGATAGGCAGCTGCTCGAAGAGCAGTGCTATGTCGAGCTCCTCGGGAGATGCCGGCCGATGCTTGCAGGTCTTGTAGATCGTATCGATTACTTTCTTTGTTACCATGTTTTTCCCATCTGGTCGTGGTGGCTTTCCGGCGGTCTTGCGGGCGCCGGCGCTCTGTTTCTGATTATAACGGTGCAAGTGCGGATATTGTTTTACGGCGTAGACCGATCGGTTACATATAAAAAGCGCTCCGATTCGCGCATGAGGGAGATCGGAGCGCTTGTGATGCAGATATGTCCGCGGTCAGGCGAGGAATCCGAGAAGGACGCCTGCGGCGACTGCCGAACCGATGACGCCGGCCACGTTGGGGCCCATGGCGTGCATGAGCAGATAGTTCGACGGATCGTACTCCAGACCGAGGTTGTTGGAGATGCGTGCCGACATCGGCACAGCCGACACGCCGGCGTTGCCGATCAGCGGGTTGATCTTCTTGTTCTTCGGCAGGAAGAGATTGAAGAGTTTCACGAAGAGCACGCCCGACGACGATGCGATGATAAACGCCATGAAGCCGAGGGCGAAGATGCCGATGGTCTGTGCGGTCAGGAACTCCGATGCCTGGGTAGAGGCGCCGACGGTCATTCCGAGAAGGATAGTGACGATGTCGGTCAGGGCGTTGCTGGCTGTTTTGGCCAGACGGGTGCAGACTCCGCACTCACGAAGCAGGTTGCCGAAGAATAGCATGCCGAGCAGCGGAATGCCAGAAGGCACTACGAAGCAGGTGAGCAGAAGGCCCAGGATCGGGAAGATGATCTTCTCGTTCTGCGACACGGCGCGGGCCGGCTTCATCTTGATCAGACGCTCCTTCTTGGTGGTGAAGAGGCGCATCAGCGGCGGCTGGATCACAGGCACGAGGGCCATGTAGGAGTAGGCCGACACGGCTATGGCGCCCATCAGATTGGGAGCGAGCTTCGACGACAGGAAGATGGCCGTGGGGCCGTCGGCGCCGCCGATGATGGCGATGGCGCCGGCCTGGTCGGGTGTGAAGCCCAGCAGCAGGGCCACCATATACGCGCCGAAGATGCCGAACTGGGCTGCGGCTCCGATGAGCATCAGCTTCGGGTTGGCTATCAGGGCGGAGAAGTCGGTCATGGCGCCGATGCCGAGGAATATCAGCGGGGGATACCATCCGGCCGAGACACCGTTGTAGAGGATGTTGAGCACGGAGCCCTCCTCATAGATGCCTACGTCGAGACCTGCAGTGGTGTTGAACGGAATGTTGCCTATAAGTATGCCGAAGCCTATCGGCACGAGGAGCATCGGCTCGAAGTCTTTCTTGATGGCAAGCCAGATAAAGAACAGACCTACGGCCAGCATGACGAAATGCTCCCATGTGGCGTTATGGAATCCCGTGAGGATCCAGAACTGATGGAGATTGTTGGCTAAGAAATCACCGAATGACATAGCTTCTTTGTTTTATAGCTGTGGGTAATCAGGTGTTTCCTATCATTCGAGGGTGATGAGCACTGCGCCTTCGAGCACGGCTTCGCCCTGGCCGACGCTGACAGAGGCCACTTTGCCGTCGCGGCCGGCGTGGATGGCGTTTTCCATCTTCATGGCTTCGAGCATCACTACTGTATCGGATGCCTTGACGGTGTCGCCCGGCTTCACGAGTACGGAGAGGATGGTGCCGGGAAGAGGGGCCTTCACCTGATGGCCCGATCCTGTGGCTTTCGGAGTGGCTATCACCTTGGCTCCGCTCTCGGTGCGCGGTGCAGCCGACGGACGCGGTGCGTTGACTATGTTGACAGGCTTGTCCTTACGCTCAAGCTCCACCTTGTAGGGGATGCCGTTGACTTCAACCTGGGCTGAATTGTTGTCGATGTCGCCCACGGCTACCTTGTAGGTGTTGCCGTTGATCTTATATTTGTATTCTTTCATTTCGTTTGATGATATGAGATGTTGTAAAGGGGTGATGGACGGGCCTCGTGTCAGTGGCGCGGTGCCTGACGCATATTGTAGATTTTGGAGTTCCACGGCGAGTAGGCCTTGCGCACCTTGTTGATGGTGAGCACGGTGTTCTCGCGGTCGTGGGCGTCGAGATGCTCGTGGAGCGCCATGGCGATGGCGGCGATGGCCTCACCGGAGTCGGAGTCGGGACGGTCTTCGCGTGAAAGCTCCTGAAGTTTCGATCCCTGCGACTTGGCTTTGTTGCCCTTGGAGTATCGTTCGCCGATCTTGCTGATGATGTAGAAGCATACTGAGAGAAGCAGCAGTGCGGAGAACACTATGGCCATGGCCATGACGGTCATGCCGAAGCCGTTCTTGTCGCGCTCGGCGAACATCTCCACCTTGGAGTTGGTATCGCGGATCACGTTGGCTGAGCTGGGGGTCACGTGGGATCCTTCCGAACCGTCGCGCACCTCCCACTCTCCGGTGCCGTCTTCAGAGCGGGCATACGTGGTGTTGGGCGCGAGCGATGCGGGCACCGTCACTTCGTCGATCAGGGTCTTGCCGTCGGCGTCATAAACGCCGATCCAGTTGTCCTGGCCCGGGCGCAGGGTGAAATTCATGTGGAACGTGCCTTTCGTCGGCTCTCCGTCGGCCCAGAAGATCACGTGCTGGCGCTTGGGGATGCGGGTGTTGACGTCGCCCAGCGGCACGGGGTATTTCTTCGGATCGGACGGGTCGTCGGTGATGAACACGCTCGATATTTCGAGCGGCGCGAAAGTGGAGTTGAAGAGCTCCACCCAGGCGTTGCGGCGGCCGTAGTCGTCGACGACGCTGCTGTCGTTGGTCACCATCACCTCATTGAGGCGCAGTCCCCTGCGGCCCTGTGCCGAGGCGTCGTTCGCCGCGAAAAGAGCCGCTGCTGCCACCAGCGCCGTTATAAAGATTTTCTTCATGATTCGGACTGGTTTGTTAGAGAGGAATGTTGCCATGTTTCTTGGCAGGATTGGTGAGTTTCTTGGTGGCGAGCTGCTGCAGGGCTCGGATTATGCGGAAGCGGGTGTTGCGCGGCTCGATT
Source organism: uncultured Muribaculaceae bacterium (assembly GCA_938039795.1). Lineage (GTDB taxonomy): Bacteria > Bacteroidota > Bacteroidia > Bacteroidales > Muribaculaceae > Paramuribaculum. The sequence continues at coordinate 1,129 of CALHWU010000149.1, read as the reverse complement.
ACGTCGTCGATATATCCGTAGCGGGCTGCATTGTAGGGGTTGCAGAAGAGCTTGTTGTATTCGTCCTCCTTCTCCTTGAGCACAGCTGCGGGATCGGCCGATTCCTTGGCTTCCTTGGCGTAGAGCACCTCTACGGCTCCGGCGCCGCCCATCACGGCGATCTCGGCCGTGGGCCATGCGTAGTTCATGTCGCCGCGGAGCTGCTTGCAGCTCATCACGATGTGGGATCCGCCGTAGCTCTTGCGCAGGGTCACGGTCACCTTGGGCACCGTAGCCTCGCCGTAGGCGTAGAGCAGCTTGGCGCCGTGGAGTATGACTCCGTTGTACTCCTGGCCGGTGCCGGGAAGGAATCCGGGCACGTCGACGAGTGTCACCAGAGGTATGTTGAAGGCGTCGCAGAAGCGCACGAAGCGTGCGGCCTTGCGAGAGGCGTTGCTGTCGAGCACGCCTGCGAGATATTTGGGCTGGTTGGCCACGATGCCTACGCTCTGGCCGTTGAAGCGGGCGAAGCCGATGATGATGTTCTTGGCGTAGTCGCGCTGCACTTCGAGGAACTCGCCTTTGTCGATGATGGCGCCGATCACCTCATACATGTCGTAGGGACGGTTGGCCGAGTCGGGAATGATCTCGTTTAGCGAATCCTCCAGACGGTCGATCGGGTCGTCGCAGGGCACTACAGGCGGCTCCTCAAGGTTGTTCTGGGGTATGTAGCTGAAGAGCTTGCGTATCACTTTCAGGCACTCCTCGCCGTCTTCGGCGGCAAAGTGGGCCACGCCGCTCTTGGAGGAGTGAACCTCGGCTCCGCCGAGCTGATCCTGGGTGACATCCTCGCCCGTGACGGTCTTCACCACCTTCGGGCCTGTCAGGAACATGTAGGAGATGCCTTTGGTCATGATCGTGAAGTCGGTGAGGGCGGGGGAGTAGACGGCGCCGCCGGCGCAGGGGCCGAGGATGCCTGAAATCTGGGGTATGACGCCCGATGCGAGGATATTGCGCTGGAATATCTCGGAGTAGCCGGCGAGGGCGTTGATGCCCTCCTGGATGCGTGCGCCTCCGGAGTCGTTGAGGCCGATGACGGGAGCCCCCATCTTCATGGCCATATCCATGATCTTGCATATCTTGAGGGCCA
>CALHWU010000148.1 GCA_938039795.1 uncultured Muribaculaceae bacterium | reverse complement strand
TTGTCCCCGAAATACGCCAGCATTCAGTATTGTTCTGGATCCTCAGTCTGACCATAGCATTCAATACTCTTGGCGTCTCATGGTTTTATCAGGGCGTTGAAGACTTCAAGTTCATTACAATCCGTGCTATAGCCATACGCACTCTCTCTGCCGCATCGCTATTCATTTTCGTTAGAAATTCATCCGACCTTATAATCTACGGCATTATCACTGTAGGCTCTACAGTCGGCAACAATGTCATCAACTTCATCCATCTCCGCAAGTATCTCAGTGTCGACCGGCAGATGCTTCGGGAGCTCAGGATCGGCCATCATCTTCGTCCGGCCTTAAAAATCTTTGTGCTCAACCTCATTATAAGCCTTTATGTGCAGCTTAATTCCGTTATGCTTGGATTTATGAGCAGTGAAACGGCGGTTGGATATTTCACGGCGGCCAATAGGATTATCATGATCTGCCTTTCATTGATCGGGTCGATCACAACTGTGTTGTTGCCAAGATGCTCAAATCTTTACGAAATGGGGCGAATTGAGGAATTCTCCAACATCATCAAGAAGACTCTCAGGTTGGTCATCGCTCTCTCTCTTCCGCTTATGGCCGGGATGATTGTTTTAGCCAATCCTCTCATTCATATTTTTTGTGGCGAGGATTTTCTCCCTTCAGTTCCCATAGTATATTGGGATGCAGCTTTGATACTCTTTGTTTCCCTTACCGGAGTCTTGGGCATACAGGCTCTTTACTCGATGGGAAAAGTCGATATAGTTATCTGGAGTGTCACTACCGGAGCTATCATTAATATTATTTTGAATATAATATTCATTCCTGCTTATGGCGCGACAGGAGCTGCGATGGGAACTTTTGCTGCTGAGTTAGGAGTCCTTATAATACAGCTTTTATTAGGTAAGAAAGTGTTCCCATTTAAGTATAAAGAAATAAAATGGCAAAACTATGTTTTCGCTACAACAATAATGTTTGTCCTTCTGTACCTCATCAATAATTATATTCCATATCGTTTGTCTGCTTTCCCGCAGTTCGCTATTGGAGTTTCCATAGGCGTGATTGTCTATGCAATAATTCTTCGGTGGAGAAAGGACGAATTGTTTCATGACGTAATTAAACAGCTATATCGGCGGAAATTGTCATTTTGAGGCTTATCGTTGTAAAAAGACAAAAAGCATTCTTAATCAATAAGCTATGGACGTGATCATAGGAGGCGGCATAACAGGCATCAGTTATGCGTTATTTTCAAAAGACAGAGAGACTCTTATACTGGAAAAAGAAAATGAATTAGGCGGCTATTGCCGTACGACTAAACGGAATGGTTATGTATGGGATTATTCCGGACATTTTTTCCATTTTCAAGACGAGGAAATAAAAAATTTGGTTTTCCAAAATATAGAAAAGTCTCTTCTAAAAAAAGTAGATAAGTCTACCAAAATATATTATGGCGACAGACTCGTCGACTATCCGTTTCAAAAAAACATACATCAGCTTCCAAAGTCAGAATTTATTGATTGTTTGTATGATCTGTACGAAATTGCAGATGATGAATATCATACATTCAAACAAATGTTATATCATAAATTCGGGAAAAGTATAGCTGATAAATTTCTTGTTCCTTACAACGAAAAATTATATGCCTGTGATTTAGACAGATTAGACGTTGACGCCATGGGTCGTTTTTTCCCTTATGCAAATAAAGAGGAAATAATAAGGAATTTCAAAACAGGTGAGAACAGTTCATATAATGGAACATTTCTCTACCCCAAAGGTGGAGCAGAAATATATGTGAAAGCCCTCTCCGACGAATTACGCCCTGATCAATTCCGAACGAGATGTGATGTAAAAAAAATAGATAAAATAAATCATATCGTCACTTTAGCATCAGGTGAAACTATCAAATATGATAATCTTATCTCCACTCTCCCGTTACCAAGGTTATTGGAGTTGTGCGAAATTGAATACAATAAGGACGTTTTCTCTTGGAATCAGGTTTTGGTGTTCAATCTAGGATTCGACAAGAAGTCCCCGAATACGATTGATCATTGGATCTATTTTCCTCAAAAAGACATCTGCTTTTATAGAGTAGGGTTTTATGATAATATTTTAGAAACGGATAAGCTTTCTATGTATGTAGAAGTCGGGTTTCCTAAAGAAGCAGAAATTAATCCAAATGAGTGGCTTGGCCGCGTAATTAAAGATTTGAAGAAAGTTGGGATAATCGACGAAACTTTCCTTCTTAAGGATTATCAGAGTATTATAATGAATCCTGCATATGTACATATATCATCTCAATCTATCGAAGAGAAACAACGTGTAAAAGCAATACTCCGACAATCCGACATCTATTCTATTGGTAGATACGGCAGTTGGACATACTGTTCTATAGAAGACAATATCAAGGAAGCTAGACAACTCGCTAACGTACTTAATCAATAACCTCAAAATTACCATCGTTGCTCTACATATGAGTATCAAAAAGACCCTTTCTGTAATAGTTCCGACATATAACGTCGAACGATATCTACATAAATGCCTCTCATCATTGATTGTAAGTGATGAGAAACTATTCCAATGTTTGGAAGTTATAGTGATTATCGATGGAGCAACTGATAACTCCAGCCAGATTGCCCACTCCTACGAAAACGATTACCCCGAAGTTTTCAAAGTAATTGACAAACCGAATGGCAATTACGGGAGTTGTATCAATAGAGGTCTTAAAGAAGCTACTGGCAAATATATCAAAATTCTTGATGCTGACGACTCACTTGAAACCTCAGTTTTCTCGCAATATCTCTCATTTTTGAATAATTGCAATACTGATGTAGTCATTTCAGGATATCGTACAGTCAATGAGTCGGGAGAACCCATTCGATCTTATAAAAGATCTTTCCAAGAAGACACTACTTTATATTGGAAAGACATCTATCCATCACTGACCGAACACGACCATTTCGCCATGATCGAAGTTGCATACAGATCTGAGGTCATTAAGAATATTGGCTACACACAGACCGAGGGTATTTCATATACTGATCAGGAGTGGATATTCTATCCTATGCAGCACATGAACACCTTCTGCTACATCGACATTATTCTTTACAACTATTTAATTGGACGTGAAGGACAAACCGTTCAACACATCAATTATATAAAAGGATTCGATGCCCATAGGATTATTGCATTGAGGATGATTGATCACCTTGCCACATTGGCAGACTGCAACACACTTCCGATTAGATATCTGCGCGTTAACGCACTTTGGGTACTGAGAGTGACATATCTGTTTGGGCTGACTCAGAATATTTCGTCTGCCGATATAGCAAAACTTAAAGCATTGGATAAACATCTTTTGGAAGTTAGTCCGGACTTGTATCAACAACTTGATAAAGCTACCACCACCATAAAAAAAATACGATATCATCATATTAGAAACTGGCGAAGATCTCACGGGCGTTTTAGTCGACCACTGATTATTGAACTTTTATACAAGATCTACAAACGCATAAAATAAATGAGAGTACTTTGGATTACTGATTTTTTTTGCCGCCGGCAAGTATTAAACTTGGTTTCAAGCCACAGCCATTCGGTGGGTGGATGATGTACGCTCTCAACCAACCCATTCTGTCATGAAAATAATACATCTTTCGACTGCCGATCGAAGCGGTGGAGCACCGATTGCTGCTTATCGTCTTAATGAGGCGATGAATGCGACCGACGGCATTGAATCGAAGATGATTGTTCTGAAAAAGACATCGTCAAGCGATAAAGTTATTAATATATTGAGGGGATCCAGTACTATCAGAAAACTTTTTTCGCGCATCTATAATCTAATTATCCCCGCATTACAGTATAAGATTCTTGATCCAACGGGAGTATTTTCAATTAGTAACGGCATCCATCATCCCTCAAGGTCAATCGACGTAAAAGAGTCTGATATCATTTACATCCATTGGTGTAATGGCGGATATATCAATCTGAGAGAGATAAAAAGGATATTGCGTCTCGGAAAACCGACATATATATTTCTCCATGATATGTGGCTTCTTACAGGCGGTTGCCATTATTCATTGGACTGCAAGGGATTTCTGGCAGATTGCCGATCATGTCCATTTGTCGGCAGTCATCTGGCACAACTGCTTGTGAGGCGTCAACAACATCTAAAACGTCTTTTAGCTAAGTTCGACAATCTCACCTTACTTTCTCCAAGCTCTTGGATGGACAACCAGATCGCTAAAAGTAGAAATTTCAAAAACGTTCGTCACACCGTTACATACAATCCGCTGTCGCTCGATGTATTTCGGCCTATAGACAAAGCTGTTGCGCGAAAGCTCCTGAATCTTCCGACTAATAAAAAACTTATCTTATTTGTCGCTGATGGAGGCACTTCCAATCCTTACAAAGGATGGAGATATCTTAAGGAAGCATTGAAGTTACTCAATCAGGAGCAATCAATTGAACTTGTCGTGATCGGCAATAACTTAAACGATACTGAATCAACTGAGATCGGCCTCAAGGCTCACTCCTTTGGCAGGATACATGACGAACTTACCTTGGCCATATTTTATTCGGCAGCTGATCTCTTTGTGGTTTCGAGTTTAGCCGACAATGCCCCTCAAGTGGTAGTCGAAGCTCAGGCCTGCGGTTGTCCTGTCGCTGGTTTCATGACAGGAGGTATTCCAGATATGATGGTTCCGGCAGAAAAATCAAATCTTGTAAATCCGAAAGATTCCCAAGCACTGGCTCAGAAAATAATTGAAATTCTGAAACGAACTAATTCGGAAACCGACAAAATTTCAAGACACAATCATATTGCTGCCAAATTCGGAGAGAAATCCGTTGTTGACACCCATATACAACTATGGAATAGAAAAGAATAATTATTCTACGTTCCGCAAATCAGTTATGAAAAAATCAAACATAGTCCTAATATTCAACGGTCTTGGCAACCAGATGTCACAGTACGCATTTTATTTGGCTATGCACGACCGTATGCCAAACCCTAAATACATCTGTTGGGACAATGACCATAACGGATATGAACTGGAAAGATTATTCGGTATCAAAAAACATAAATCTCCAATAAATCTACTTTTATCCCGGACATTAATTTGTCAAAGAGATTATTGGTGGATTAAAATCATTAAGAAATTTCTTGCTACCATTGGTTTTGAAGCCATAAATGAAAATCTTAACTATCGTTATACTACAACACACTCATTATCCTCAAATCGAATTACTTTTTGGTATGGTGGATGGCATAACTACAGATATTTCAACTCTATCGACAGTAAACTTCGTGATGTATTCCGATTCCCTGAACAGAAACTTAACGTTTACTCATCTGAACTCCTTTCATTGATACAAATAACACATAGCGTCGGCATTCACATCCGCCGCGGAGATTATCTCCAAGGTGAAAACAGGAAATTATATGGCGACATCTGTACCATCAGCTATTATAAACAATCAATTGAATATATAAAAAAGTTAGTTAGTAAGCCGAGATTCTTTATTTTTTCTAATGATGCAGAATGGGTTCAAAACAATCTTGATATATCTTCAGCGGTTTATGTAAATGATAATACGGGATCTGATTCATGGATGGATATGTTTCTCATGAGTAAATGTAAGAATCTCATTATTGCCAATAGCACATTTAGTTGGTGGGGAGCATATCTTTCCAATGCCAACAATATCTTGTGCCCTACGAGGTTTATAAATGATAAGAATAGTGGTGAAATCTATCCAGACACGTGGACTCGTATAGATTCATAGTATTGCGTTGAGCATAAGATGCGTAATAGTACTTTCCTTTAGCTGTAATATAATTGAGAAACATTTCAAATCAATTTAGGCGTGGCAATTGACGTTTCTGTAATTATAGTGAATTATAACACACTGGAGCTTACAAAACAGTGTGTGGAATCTCTTAAAGCAAAGACCAAAGGAATACAATACGAAATAATTATAGTTGACAACGCTTCTAACGATGGAAGCCAAGAATACTTTCGAAATGATGAAAGTATAATTTATATCTATAATAAAGAGAATCTTGGTTTTGGAAGAGCAAATAATATCGGATACAGACATTCATCGGGAAAATATATATTTTTGCTCAATAGCGATACGATATTGGAAAACAATGCCATAAAGATTTTTTTCGACTTTATGGAACAGAATCCGGGTATAGGTTGCGCCGGTAGTTTACTGATTGATCATAATCGTAAAAGGATCCATTCTTATGGAAAATTTTTGACTTTGGAAGATGTTCGGAAACAATATGTGGGTTATTATTTGAGACTTATTCCTAACAGATATATCCATAAGGGAACAGAGGAATCAGATGCGGAAACAGAATATCCACTGCCGGTCGATTATATAACCGGAGCTGATTTATTTATACGAGGCTCAATTATTGAGCGTTACGGGTTGTTTGACGAACGCTTTTTCATGTACTTTGAGGATACATATCTTCAATATCAATATTCTCTTAACGGGATAAAGTCCGTGATCATAAGTGGGCCTGAGATCATACATCTCGAGGGGGGAAGTAAGAAATTAAAATCTTTCAACAGCTGGCTGATGGGATTCAGATCTGAAATGTTGTTTTTGAAATTGACCCTCAATAAAAAGCAACGGAGATACTGGCGATTTCTGACGACCATTTTTATCCCACCCGTCATAATTATGTATCCTTCTGGAATGAAAGATAAATATAAAGCTTTCAGGCAAATATTCGGCGTGGTTTTCGGCAAATGATGAAATATAAATACACCGTTAACCGAGCCGTTTATCTATTGATATGTATTGTCAGCTCAGTAATATTTCTTCAACAGGTATTGGTAATCAATGTTGGTGGAAGTTTCAAACTATATGAAATTATTTCTATCGCTTTGTGTGTCATCTTTATTTGTTATGACAGGCCTAAAATTTACGGAAAAATATCTGCGATACTTTTTTGTCTGCTGATTGTCATACCGACAATTAGTTTTATTTTTTATCTTCTGGATGATACGAAATACGACTATTATTTAAGATTTCCTGATGCTGCCAACAGTTTAAGAACAAATGTTGTCTTAGCCCCACTGATACTTCTGATATACTATTACTTTTGTTGGATATTCTTTAATTACGTCACAGCATCCGACATTGTCTATCAGAATAAAAACAAGCTTATAAAGATATTTATTGTAACTGCGACGGTAATATCCATATATAATTTTTACAGTTATATTACCGTCTACCTCCTTGGATTACCGGATATCATACCGGCATTTTTGGACTATAGAAATTCGCCTGTTCAATTGACAGGCCGATTTTGTGGATTTTCTTCAGAACCAGGCACCTATGTAATTTTACAAACTTGGGTAGTCTATTATTTATGGTTTTATGATGATCTGAAGTTAAGACATAAAGGTATGGTAAAAATCATCAATTTTATAAGCCTTTTGATGTCCATGTCGTCGCTCCTGATTCCGTCGCTTTTGATTTTTTTTGTTCAGTTATTCAGAAAAACGTCATTTGCTGGGAAAATAAGATTAATTGCGATAATTATAGTCATAGTGATTGCCGGGAGTGCATTAATAGCAAAATATAATCTTGACAATCTGGTAAATTATATTCTTGTGGAGAAAGTGCAGAATTATCTATCACCATCAGATAACACACTTGATTCAGGGGCTTACCGCAACTATACTACCAGACTTGGATTAAAAGTTTTTGAGGATAATATGGTCATAGGATGCGGTGGCGGTGCATCTTGCTTTTATTTGTGGAAACACGAATATGATATGGGAATAGTTCACTGGGGTGAAAGAATAAGCGCCACTACGTATCCTCAGAATATATATGCGAAAGTTTTGGCGGAACTGGGTCTTTGTGGGTTTATTATGCTTGTCGCATTTTATTCTTTGTTCTTATATTATTGTTATAGGTATAGAAAAAGAAGTGAATTAGCTAAAGTCTCCTTTTGGGGTGCACTCTTTATGCTGTTTGCCTTATCTACGACATATCCCATTACCAGCCTTTTTATGTGGTTCAATATAGCTCTGGCATCCAACGCTATTTATCATATAATCGCTGAAAATAAAACAGCAAAAGTTTCATGTTTTCCGGTTAAAAATAAAGCAAATTAATACGTTTCATGCTATAATCATCCTGTCAATTCTATATACTGAAAAATGGTTATCCAGCAATAGACTAAGTGTTATATCTGTGTTAGTGAAATTTTTTCGAAAGTTTATAGTTCAAGGTTTAGTAGATGACAAAAATTGAAATTATGCTGTTAAACATCTAAATTTCAGTCGA
>CALHWU010000147.1 GCA_938039795.1 uncultured Muribaculaceae bacterium | reverse complement strand
AGAAATATCCGTCGATACTCTATTGTCAGGGCGGCCCGCAGTCATCTGTCAGCCAGGCATGGAGCTACCGCTGGAACTTCGCCCTCATGGCATCTAACGGCTATATCGTCATCATGCCCAACCGCCGCGGTGTTCCCGGCTTCGGCACTGAATGGGAAGAGCAGATTTCCAAAGACTATCCCGGCCAGAACATGAAAGACTATCTTGCCGCTGTCGATTACATGAAACAGGAGCCTTATATCGACGCCGAGCGCATCGGTGCGACAGGCGCAAGCTACGGCGGCTTCTCAATCTACTGGCTCGCCGGCAACCACGAAGGCCGCTTCGCCTGTCTCCTCGCCCACGCCGGCATCTTCAACATGGAAGCCCAGTATCTCGAAACCGAAGAGATGTGGTTTGCCAACTGGGATCTCGGAGGCGCTTTCTGGGAAAAAGACAATGCAGTGGCACAGCGCACTTTCGCCAACTCTCCCCACAAGTTTGTTGACCGCTGGAACACCCCTATTCTCGTGACACATGGCGAGTTTGACTATCGCATTCTTTCATCACAAGGTGAAATGGCATTCAACGCCGCCAGACTTCGCGGCATTCCTGCAGAAATGGTAATTTTTCCCGACGAAAACCACTGGATTCTCAAACCCCAAAATGCAATTCTGTGGCAACGTGTATTCTTCCGCTGGCTTGACCGCTGGCTGAAACCGGAGATGAAGACAGCCGATAATTCAGACGTAAAATCGTCTGAGATTGCCGACATAGAGGCTAACGATAAAGATACCGATGCCGAAGTGAAAGCTTCTGAAGAATAAGCGCCTATTACGGATATATTCTCAAAACGCGTCTTCCCGAATGGATGGCGCGTTTTTTTGTTGCACAATTACGGCCATTAAACTATCTTTGCATAAGATATAAACCGGAATAATCAAATCATTATCCTACGAAATAATCATTAACATTAGTGTCCACTAAAAAATCACAAGAGTTCTTTGAAGTTATTGAAATTCAATTTGTTATGCGCGATTTGTGAGCGAACGGATTTCAAATTACATTAGCGGTCATAATCAGACCGTTATGCATAAAGACCCATTCGTTTTCTCTCAATTAGTCCAGTTCTTGAACAGGAGCAAGTTCAATCGTATAGTCGCTAAGTACGATGGCGACAAGTATGTGAAGAGTTATACCTGTTGGAATCAATTGCTTACGATGATGTTCGGACAGCTTTCAAATCGAGAGAGTCTTCGTGATCTCATCGTTGCCCTAGAAGCTCATGCCGACAAGGTCTACCATCTCGGAATCGGGAAATCCGTGAGCCGTAGCAATCTTAGCAAGGCTAACGAACAACGGGACTACCGTATCTTCGAGGAGTTCGCCTTCTTCATGATCGCCGAGGCTCGCAGGCGACGGCTACAGAAGATCTTCGAGCTTGACGGTCATGTCTACGCCTTTGATTCAACTACCATCGACCTTTGCCTATCAGTGTTCGAGTGGGCGAAGTTCCGCAAGCATAAAGGTGGCATCAAGATGCACACGCTTTATGATGTGGAGGCTCAAGTCCCTGCTTTCGTGCATATTACTGAGGCAAAAGTCCATGATTCCAAGGCTATGCGGGAGATACCGTATGAAAACGGGGCGCATTACATATTCGACCGTGGCTACAACGATTTCGGTAATCTCTATACCATCAACCGCATCGAGGCGTTCTTTGTCGTCAGGGCGAAAACCAATGTCAGGTTCAAGC
>CALHWU010000146.1 GCA_938039795.1 uncultured Muribaculaceae bacterium | reverse complement strand
AACAACATAGTGGATATCACCAACTACATACTCCACGGATTCGGCCAGCCGCTCCACTGCTTCGACCTGGCCAAGGTCGACGGCGAGCGGATCGAGGTGAAGACCTGTCAGGAGGGCACACCGTTCACCACTCTCGACGGCGTGGAGCGCAAACTCTCCGCAGCCGACCTGATGATATGCAGCGCCAGTGCCCCGATGTGTATCGCCGGGGTATTCGGCGGACTCGACTCGGGAGTAACCGAGTCAACAACCGACATATTCATCGAGAGCGCATGCTTCAATCCCACATCCGTCCGACGCACAGCGCGCCGCCACGGGCTGTCGACCGACGCGTCATTCCGCTATGAGCGCGGCACCGACCCCAACGCGACCATGTACATGCTCCGCCTGGCTGCTCTCATGGTCAAGGAACTTGCAGGAGGCGAGATATGCGGAGAGCCGGTTGACATTTATCCAGATCCGGTCGCTCCTTACCCCGTCAGTCTTTCATACGGACAGATCGACGGACTGGTCGGCAAGCACATAGAGTCCGACACAGTCGACTCGATACTCGCCTCACTCGACATCGACATAGCCTCGCGATCGGCCGACGGCTCCACTATGGATCTGAAAGTGGCTACCTACCGCGTGGACGTCAGACGCCCGTGCGACGTGATAGAGGAGATACTCCGCATCTACGGATACAACAACGTCGAGATGGGCGCCACGCTCCAGTCGTCGCTCTCCTACCGTTCGGCCACCGACATCGACCATACTCTCAAAGTCGACATAGCGCAGCAGCTCACGGCTGAAGGATTCAACGAGATTCTCAACAACTCCCTGACTGCCGAATCATATTATGCCGGGCTGCAGCAGATGCCGCTGAGCCATTGCGTGAAGCTCCTCAATCCCCTCAGCTCCGATCTCGCCGTCATGCGCCAGACTCTCCTTTTCGGAGGGCTCGAATCGCTGGCCCACAATATCAACCGCAAGATCAGCGATCTGGCAATGTATGAATTCGGCCACGTCTATAGCTGCAATCCCGAAGCCATACCCACTCAAGATCGACCACTCGCGCCATTCCGCGAGGAATCCCACCTCGCGCTGTGGCTCACAGGCGCCATCCGGCCAGGCAACTGGGCCCGACAGGAGCAGCCGTCGACATTCTTCGATCTCAAGGCTGCCGCAGTCAATATATTCGCGCGCCTCGGCATATCCGACAGAGAAATCAAGCTGCAGAAAGGCGAAAGTGAGATTTACTCGTCATCGCTCGACATACTCACCCGCTCGGGCAAACTGCTCGGCTCGATGGGCATCGTCGCTCCGGCTATTCTCAAAAGTTTCGACATAAAGCAGCCCGTAGCTTTCGCCGAACTGCGCTGGCAGGAGCTTACCCAGCTCGCCGCATCGCGCAAGGTGACTTTCAGGCCGCTGCCGCGCACGATGCCCGTGCAGCGCGACCTGGCCCTCCTCGTCGACCGCAGCGTCACATTCGACCAGATAGAGCGCGCCGTCGCCGAGAGCGAGAAGAGGCTACTCCGCGGAGTCAGCCTGTTTGACGTCTACGAAGGCAAAAACCTGCCCGAAGGCAAGAAATCCTACGCCATCTCCATCACGCTTCAGGACGATGAGCGGACGCTCGTCGACCAGCAGATCGAGGCCGTCATGGAGCGCATCACCGCCAGTCTGGCGAAACGCACTGGCGCCACACTCCGCTAAACGACAACAATAACGAATATAACGAAACCATAAAACTACAGATCAAGCAATGGGAAGAGCTTTTGAATACCGCAAAGCCAGAAAACTCAAACGCTGGGGCAACATGTCGCGCACATTCACGCGCATAGGCAAGGAAATCACCATCGCGGCCAAGGCCGGAGGGCCTGATCCCGATACCAACCCGCGCCTGCGCGTGCTGATGCAGAACGCCAAGGCGGCCAATATGCCCAAGGACACCGTTGAACGCGCCATCAAGAAGGCCACTGAAAAGGATTCCAGCGACTACAAGGAGATCGTCTACGAGGGCTACGGCCCCTACGGCATCGCTATCGTAGTGGAAGCGGCCACCGACAACAACACCCGTACCGTGGCCAACGTTCGCTCATATTTCAACAAGCACGGAGGCAACCTCGGCACTCAGGGATCGCTCGCGTTCCTCTTCGACCACAAGAGCGTGTTCAAGATCAAGCCCAAGGATGGAGTGGATCTTGATGAGCTTGAACTCGAACTCATCGACTACGGCGTCGACGAACTCGAGGCCGATGAGGAGGAGATCGTGGCATACGGCGCATTCGAGGAATTCGCCAACATCCAGAAATACCTTGAGGACAACGGCTACGAGATAGTCAGCGCCGAATTCGAGCGCATCCCCCACGAACTCAAGGATGTCACCGACGAACAGCGTGCGCAGATCGAGAAGCTTCTCGAGAAATTCGAGGACGACGAAGACGTGCAGAACGTATTCCACAACATGAAGGAGGCCGACGACTCGGCCGAATGATTCCACAGATCATCATATGACAAAGCGCCGCCCCGTGATCATTTCGGAGCGGCGCTTTGTTTTATTGCCTGTAATCCGTAGGGCAAGGGAGCGGGCACCGCGCCCGCAGCCCCGTTTCAGTCCTTGACCGACTGCATTTCCACCAGCCGCCTGTAGTGGCCGTCGAGAGCCATCAGTTCGTCGTGGGTGCCGCGCTCCACTATGCGCCCCTCATGAAGCACGCATATCAGCGTGGCGTTCTTGATGGTCGACAGACGGTGGGCTATCACGAGCGTGGTGCGGTCTTTCATCAGCCTGTCGAGAGCCTGCTGCACGAGCCTCTCGCTCTCGCTGTCGAGCGCCGAGGTAGCCTCGTCGAATATAAGTATCGGCGGATTCTTCAGTATCGCCCGCGCTATCGATATGCGCTGACGCTGACCTCCCGACAGACGGCAACCGCGGTCGCCGATATTCGTGTCGTAACCGTGTTCCGACGCCATGATGAATTCATGGGCGTTGGCTATCTTCGCAGCCTCGATCACCTGCTCCATCGAAGCGTTTTCCACTCCGAAAGTGATGTTGTTGTAGAATGTGTCGTTGAAGAGTATCGCCTCCTGGTTGACGTTCCCCATCAGAGAGCGCAGATCATGCACCCGCAGATTCCTGACATCATGCCCGTCGACCTCCACCGATCCCTCCTGCACGTCGTAAAACCGCGGAAGCAGGTCGGCCAGCGTCGACTTGCCGCTGCCGCTCTGACCTACGAGCGCCACAGTGTCGCCAGCCTTTATCTCCAGGCTGACATCCTTCACTACCGGATGCTCCGGATCATATCCGAATGTCACATGGTCGTATCTCACCCGCCCCTCCGTACGGTCGGCAAGTGCCTCCGGAGCGGCCGGATCGGTTATCGGATTCTCAGCGCCCAGTATCTTGTCGACACGCTCCATCGAGGCCATGCCCTTCTGTATGCTGTAGGCAGCTTTCGAGAGCTCCTTGGCCGGATTGATGATGCTGTAGAAGATCACCAGATAATATATGAACATAGGCGCGTCGATGCCGGCGTTGCCGCTCAATATCAGCGTGCCGCCAAACCACAGCACGATAGCTATTGTCACCGTGCCCAGAAACTCGCTCATCGGATGCGCCAGCGACTGGCGCCGGGCCACCGTGTTCGACAGCTCGTAGAACCGCTGCGTGCCGCGGCGAAAACGGCGCCGCACCTTCTCCTCGGCATTGAACGCCTTGACTATGCGCAGACCGCTTATAGTCTCCTCGATATTGCTGAGTATCCCTCCCCACTGGTTCTGCAGGTCAAGCGACTTGCGTTTCAGGCTCTTGCCTATCTTGCCCATGGCGAAACCGGCTATCGGCAGAAGTATCAGCACGAACACTGTCAGCTGCCAGCTGATGGCCACCATCATGCCCAGGCACACTATTATCATCACCGGATTCTTGAAAAGCATGTCGAGCGAAGCCATGATCGAGCTCTCCACCTCCTGCACGTCGCCGCTCATACGCGCCATGACGTCGCCCTTGCGCTCGTTGGTGAAGAATCCTATCGGAAGGCTGACCACCTTATCGTAGAGCGAATTGCGTATGTCGCGCACCACGCCCGACCGCAGAGGGATGATGAAATACGACGCCAGATAGGTGACGCCCGTCTTCAGCGCCGTCATCACCACAAGCAGAGCGCCTAAAAGAGCCAGAGTATTGCTCTGACCGAACCGCCCTATGGCCTCCTGTGTGACGTAATAGAAATTGTTGACCGCCACATCTGCCAGATCCTTTATCGGCACGCCCCCCATCGGCTGATACACATAGCTGTTGTCGTTGAGTTCAAACAGCATCTCCAGTATCGGCATTATCACGGCAAACGAAAACAACGTCAGCACCGCCGCCAGCAGATTGCATATCATGCTAAGTATCAGATAGCCCTTGTAGGGGGGCACATATCGCTTCAGCAGCTTCCAGAACTGTCCCATTGCCTTTCGTGTCTTTGTCGTTGTTTTATTATCACCCGCAAAAATACGCAAAAAATCCCACATCGCCCCCTTCCCCGCCCCTTTTCACTCTTTTTCACGCCCTGTGTCCGTTCCTGCTGTAGGGCTGTACCCCCGGTGCAGCCGCCGTCCCCGCCCCGGATGGATTGCCGTCCTCGGATCCGCTTTCATTCCGATTGTAGGGCTGTACCCCCGGTGCAGCCGTCGTCCCGGATCCGGATGGATTGCCGTCCTCGGATCCGCTTTCATTCCGATTGTAGGGCTGCACCCCCGGTGCAGCCGTCGCCTCGTTGTCCGGATGGGTCGCCGTCCTCGGATCCGCTTTCATTCCGATTGTAGGGCTGCACCCCCGGTGCAGCCGTCGCCTCGTTGTCCGGATGGGTCGCCGTCCTCGGATCCGCTTTCATTCCGATTGTAGGGCTGCACCCCCGGTGCAGCC
>CALHWU010000145.1 GCA_938039795.1 uncultured Muribaculaceae bacterium | reverse complement strand
GTTCTGTTCCGAGTGATGTGACCAATAATTATAATACATTACTCTCAGGTGAAAAGAATGTTGTTTA
The DNA here is from genome assembly GCA_938039795.1 of uncultured Muribaculaceae bacterium. GTDB lineage: Bacteria > Bacteroidota > Bacteroidia > Bacteroidales > Muribaculaceae > Paramuribaculum. The sequence goes on along the minus strand of CALHWU010000145.1, from coordinate 25,433 downwards.
TGGTTTGGTTGGAAAGGTAACCAAAAGCTCAGGTGAAATTAGTATTTCTCCAGAACTATATTGGGTTAACTACGATGGAAAATTAGATGCTCAGACACTTCCTGATAATGCAAAGTATTATCACATTCCTATAGATGTTAATCCTGGTGATATCAGCTTTGAAAATGATATATTCAATAGAATTATCAGGTTCAGTGGTAAGTTGAATAATAATATAATTGATGATTATAGCAATTTCACCATAAAAAAACCGAACACAATTACCAATGGATATGCAACTTATATCGGATATGTGCGTTTTTTTGGGGAAAAAATATTTGTGGATGTGAATCAATCGGTTAAAAATACCGCTTTATGGAATTTTACTGCTTTGCCAAATATTGAAGAAGGTGGAATTGTGGCCATTAGTTCGACAGTGTATAAAAACCAGATTCAGAATGGAAAAACAGTTACTTTGACGGCTACGCCTAATGAGGGGTATAAGTTTGTGAAGTGGACTCTAAATGGGAAAGAGGTATCTGCTGAAAAGGAATTTACTACAGGCCCGGTTTACTGCAATATAGGTTATGTGGCGGTGTTTGCCAAAGAAGATGAGGCGGCAGAAGAATATGATATAACGGTGACTGCGGATCATCCGGAATTGGGTTCGGTAAGTGTATCGCCGTCAAGAGCGGTGGCGGGTGCAAGTGTGACAGCAACGGCTACTCCAACCGATGGCGCAAGATTTGTCGGCTGGTATAACGGTGATGAAAAGGTCTCGGATGATATTCAGTATACGTTCACTGTGTCGGAAGCGGTAACATTGACAGCTCATTTTGTAAAGACATGTAAGGTGACTTTTGATCAGTCGGCCGGAGGTGTAATTACGGTAAAATGTGGCGAAACGACGCTCACATCAGGCGATGCCGTCGATGCCGGCAGCATGGTGACGGTAACCGCAACGCCCGCGCCTAACTACGTTTTGCAGTCGATTTCAGTTAATAATTCTGCCCAAACGCTCAGCGAAAATAGCGCGACGTTTGAGATCAGTGAAGATATTGCGATAGCCGCATCATTTGTCGAGACTCCTTCTGTAAAAACAAGCATAGAGGAGCTTCTCTCCGGATCATTAGTTAATGACGCGCTTGTGAGGTTTGATACTCCTCTTACCGTGGTGGAAGTATTGGGCAATAATGATGTTGATGCCGTCGTGACCGACGGGAAGAAACTATTGTTCTTGTTCAATCAGTCAGGTGTCATCGGAGAGTGGAAGCCAGCGGTAGGAGACGTGTTGAAGGGAGTTGAAGGCAGAATCAAGTGTGACGAAGCCTCTGCTGCAAGGGATGCGACATACAAAGGGGTGCAGATATATCTTACTCGCATACCGGAGCTAAGTACTGAACCTAATAAAGAGGCGCCTGTTGAAGACGCGACTTTTGACGGAGTCTTAAATGATTACAGGAATAATGGCAACAAAATGCTGCGTCTGAAAGGCGTCAATATATATTTCGGCATTGTTGATCCAAAATGGCTGCATCTTGCGGTACGTCCCTCTGCTGGTCAGGAGAAAAACATGCCACTTGTAAAACTTTCACAGGAAAACCAGACGATTGAAAATGCCGGTGAGATATATGGCAATGCGAACTGGTCGAAATCGCTTGATGTGACTGGTTTTATCCATGCGGTAGCAGGAGAGCCGGGATTTCATATCATGAGCTACAAGGTGTCGACAGGTGGCCCCGAGGAGACAAGTTATCTGATAACTCTGTCGGTGTCGCCGGTCGATGGCGGAAAGGTGTGGGTAAACGATGATAGGAATGCAGTACAGAAGAGATGCGGAGCAGGCGAAACGGTGATGATTCATGCGGAGGCCGCAGAAGGGTATACTTTCAAGGGATGGCAAAAGGGGAGCGAAGTGTATTCGACGGAGCCGGCAACGGAATATATCGTCGAAGGCAATGCAAGTCTGAAGGCCTTATTTGAAAAGAAGCAGGAAGAAAAGCCTGATGAGCCGAAAAAGGAGAAATATGCTGTAAAGCTGACCAACGGAGGCAATGGCTCGATGAAGGTGTCTTTGCCTGATGGATCTGAGGTTGCTGACGGACAGATGGTAGAGGAGGGTACAGTGCTGACCGTGGTTCTGACAGCCGATGAAATGTATCTGCCTTCGCAACTGCTCGTAAACGGCACTCCTGTCGGAAAGGAGTCAGACGGGACATATCGCGTGACAGTCGTCGGCGCGACTGTGATCGCATCAAGTTTCGTGCCGGATGCACCGGGAGTGTATCACCTCAAGATCTCGTCGCGCAGTCCGGCGGGATATATCGGCGGTAAGGTCTATATAGATCGCGAAGGCACTACGGCAGTCGAGGCGCATTCCGGTGAGAATCACACTTTCTTTGCTGAGGCCGCCGACGGATTCAAGTTCACACGTTGGATATATGAGGGCGGATCGTCGGGTACTGGCACAACCTCGCGCTTTGAATGGCCGGGACAGGGAAATCTCTCCCTCGTGGCAGTTTTCGATCATGCGATAGGCACCGAACGCACGATAACGGTGCGGGCTAACGACGCCTCAAAAGGTAGCGCGGTGATTGTCGGGGAGCCGGAGGGAACGCAGTCGGTCAAAACAAGGGCCGTTGTGAAACTTAAAGCTGTCGCCGCCTCCGTTTATGACCGGTTTGTCGAATGGACCGTAAACGGAGAGATCCGTAAGGATGCGGAGATAGATATCGACGGCGAAGGCGATGCTGAGTGCGTGGCGTATTTTGCATCAGACTATCCCGTGAATTTCAGGGCTGAAGGGAACGGCGCTCTGATATGCCGGTCAGACGGCAATGAGATCGAGAGCGGTACGGTCATGGCTGACGGAGCTAACGTGGACGTAAGGGCCACCGCTGACGCGCATTATCATCTCGCATCATTGTCGGTCAACGGGCAGGATGTCTTAAGTCAGTATCTTGCCAGCACTGGTGGCTTTATCATTTCGATCCGTAAGCCGACAGAAATCAAGGCCGTCTTTGCCATAGACCGTCACCGCCTGCTTATAGGCCGTCATCTCCATGGCCATCTTGAGGTTTTCCGCGCCTTGAGTCCTATCGGTAGCGGCTCCGGTGATAAGGTCGAATCGGAGATGTACCATGACTATGGATCAAAGCTCTATGTGTTTGCAGTGCCCGACGAAGGATATCAGCTGAAAAGCGTCACCATAGATGGTCGCAGCCTTGATATGGGCGTAGGATATGGAACGATCACCATAAACGGCGACATGACTCTTGCATGCGATTTCGAGGAAAAGCCCTCTGGGTTGTCGATGCCAGGAGCGGACGGCGAAAGTGGTTCCTGTGACGAATGGTTTGACCTCAGCGGCCGCCGGGTGACCCCCGACGCTTTGCGCCCGGGCAACGTCTACATACTCCGCCGCAACGGCAGGGTCAGCAAGGTTGTGATCACGCATTCACGCTGAGGGATAGATCCCGAAAATCAGCGACGCCTCCTCGGCCCGGCGGGCAGGGGAGGCGTCGATGTTTCAACGTAAAGTTGCGGAGTAGGCAGAATCAGCGCTGGGGTATGTCAACCTGCGTCTGTCGGCCGTTGAGCAGATAATCGGTGAAGTAATCAACCATGCGCCAGTAGAAATATTCATCCATGTTGCCGAAAGCATGGCGCTGTGTCGGGAGATAGAGGAAATCGAAGCGCTTGTTGGCCTTGATGAGTGCGTTGGCCACCCGGATGGTATTGCCCGGATGCACATTGTTGTCGATATCGCCGTGTACGAGCATCAGATGTCCCTTGAGGTTGCGGGCGATCTCCGGATTGGTGTGTATGGAGTAGACGAATGTTGTATCGCCCTTTTCGCTGACGGTCTCTTTCACGCCGTGATGGGTTTCGCTCCACCAGCGGTTGTAGATGCGGTTGTCGTGGTTGCCGGCGCATGATACAGCCACCTTGAAGAAGTCGGGATACTGGAGTATAGCTGCGGTCGACATGAAGCCGCCGCCGCTGTGGCCGTGGATTCCCACGCGGTTGATGTCGATGAAGGGATAGCGGGCGGCAAGCTGCTCGATGGCTGCTTTCTGATCGGCCAGACCATAGTCGCGGAGATTGCCGTAGCCGTAGTTGTGATACCATTTCGAACGGTCGGGATGTCCGCCGCGGTTGCCGACGGTGATCACTATGAATCCGGCCTGTGCGAGACGGTCGGTGCGCACTGACATGCGGGTGAACGGATAGTTGGTGGCCTCGACCTGCGGGCCCGGATATACATAGTCGATGATGGGATAGGACTTCTCGGGATCGAAATCAAAAGGCTTGTACATGACTCCGTAGAGATCGGTCACTCCGTCGGCTGCCTTGACAGTGAACACTTCGGGGAACTGGTAGCCGTTGGCGAGCAGCTGGCTGAAATCGGCGCGCTGCAGTGTCATGACTTTATTTCCGCGGGTATCGTAGAGAGCTGTCTCCGGTACGGTGTCGACGCGGGAGAAGTTATCGACGAAATAGCGGGCGTCATCATCCACTACCGGTGAGTGGAAGTAGCTACCGGAATCGAGGCGGCGTACAGGGCCACCGTCGAGACTAACGCTGTAGAGATGCTGGTAGTATGGGTGCTCGTCCTTTTCACGCCCCATGGCTGTGAAGTAGACTGTGCGGGTAGGCTCGTCGATATTGAGTATGCGGTGCACGTGCCATGGGCCTTCGGTCAGGCGCCGTTTGAGATTGCCTTTGTCATCGTAGAGATAAAGATGCGCCCAGCCGTCGCGCTCGCTCCACTGCACGAGCTCCTTGCCGTCGGCAACGGCTCCGAGTGGTCGCACCTCCTGATAGGTGTTCATACGCTCTTCGATCACAGGCACGATGGTGTCGCTTCCGATTGTATACGAACAGATGTCGATGCGGTGCAGATCGCGGCTCGAACGGGTCAGGAAGAAGCGGTTGTTGTCGCCGAGCCATACGGCAGGCTGGTCATACATGCCGCGCTGACGGTGGCGATACGGACGGTAGGCGAGCGATATGGACTGGTTCTTGAAGCGGCTTGTGCCGATCTCCTTGCGGGAGTTGTCGGTCATATCGAAGAGATACACGTGATCTTCGGGCGCTTCCATCTCTCCGGGCATCTGGTATTTGTAGGTTTCGAGCGTAGGACGCGGCTCGGCTACGGAATTGATCACCCACAGATCCTTGACCTTGCGGTCGTCAGATATCTGTGTGAGGAAGTAGCGTGAGTCGGGCGACCACATGCCGTAGACCCCCTTGCGCTTGCCGTTGCAGAGAGTGTCGGTGTTGAGTGTGGAGTAGGGCTGTCCGTAGCCGAAGTCCTTGACGCCGTCGGTGGTGAGCTGTATGTCGGTGACCGTCGAGTCGTTCTCGTTTTTCTTGAGCTTCTCATAGTCGGCACGGCTCATGCGGTAGAGGTTGAGATCCTTGGCGTAGACCACGGTCTGGCCGTCGGGCGACACCGACGCCCAGTCGAGCTGTTTTTTCTCTTTCTCCTTATCTTTAAGATGAGTCAGGTTGCCTGTAGCTGTGTCATAGCTGAAATAGAATACCTCTTTCTCTCCGGCCTTGGGTTTCTTCTCTTTGCCGTCGGCATCCTTGGTCGGCTTGGCATCCTGCGAAGATGTCACTTCAAAGGTGAATGTGCGGCCGTCGGGCGATGCTTCGAGATTGCGTATAGGCAGGGAAGCCGCGATCATGGGATCTTTGACGATCTCGGTCAGCTGAGCGGCGAGACGGTCGTGGTCGAACAGTTCGGTCTGGCGTCGCGCAGTCGGATCTACCACATACCAGCGTGTGCCCTTGGCGGTCTTGTAGCTGTACCAGAATTTATTGCCCTTCTGAAACCAGTGAGGATCAACGGTGGTGGAAAACAGCATGTTGGACAACTTGCCCCCGGCAAACCGTTCGGCAAGTTCATAAGGATTGCTCCCGGGCTGATTGTCGGCGGGTGTGGCTCCAAGAGTCCCCATTCCTATCGCAGCCGAGAGAGCGATGGTCATCAAATGTTTCATTTTTTGAATATATGATAATGATTTGGTTGCAAAATTACATTGTTTCGCGGTGAAAAACAACCGAATTCACAGCTTATTTATCCGGCATGGAGCATGTGTGCCCTGTTTACATGACTTCAGTTGTTGTTGCCGCTAACCCTTTTTATCGTTTATCAGGATAAAAACTTTATAAAATAAGAGGTCAGGCTTGCTTAAACCGTGAAAAATCATTACCTTTGCGCCCGATTATGCCCGATTTGCAATAATCAGCCGTCGGATGCCGGTGCCCATTGGCCGGACAGCGGAATAAGGCGGAAGTAACAATTTTATTAATTAACCGTTTCAAAGTGGATACTTTAAGCTACAAAACAGTGACCCCCAACGCGCAGAGCGTTGAGAAAAAATGGGTAGTGATCGACGCTACCGATCAGGTGCTGGGACGGCTCTGCGCAAAGGTTGCGAAAATCCTGCGCGGCAAGTACAAGCCCTGCTATTCGCCCAACGTAGATTGCGGCGACAACGTGATCATCATCAATGCCGAGAAGGTGCGCCTGACAGGCAACAAGATGACTGACCGCGAATATCTGTCATATACCGGCTACCCCGGCGGCCAGCGTATGGCCACCCCCGAAGTGCTGATGAAGAAAGCTCTCAACAAGCACATCAAGCCCGGCTACAACCCCCTGTTCACCAAGGTGATGAAGGGCATGCTTCCCAAGAACCGTCTTGGCCGCGCCATCATCGGCAACATGCATGTCTACAATGGTGCTGAGCATCCTCATGAGGCTCAGAATCCCGAGGTGATCGACATCAACAAACTCAAATAATCCTCAGAAGCATGGAAACAGTTAATGCAGTAGGACGCCGTAAGGCCGCTGTGGCCCGCGTCATCGTAAGGGAAGGCAACGGACAGATCGTCATCAACCATCGTCCGCTCGACGTATATTTCCCCTCTTCCATCCTTCAGTACATCGTGCGTCAGCCCCTGTCGACTCTCGACGTCAATGAGAAATACGACATCCACGTAAATCTCGACGGCGGCGGCTACAAGGGACAGGCCGAGGCTCTTCGTCTGGCCATCGCCCGCGCACTGGTGAAAATCAACCCCGACGACAAGTCGGTGCTCCGCAAAGAGGGCTTCATGACCCGCGACCCGCGCGCTGTAGAGCGTAAGAAACCCGGTCAGCCCAAGGCTCGCAAGCGCTTCCAGTTCTCCAAACGTTAATGACTGGCAGCTTCGGGCTTAGTGTTTAGAATCTAAATCCTGCAGACGGACGTTTGGAATCCTTACTGCGGGGTTGAAAACAAAAGAACGTAAACAAGAATCAAAACAATGTCAACTCCTACATTTGACCAACTTTTAGAAGCAGGTTGCCATTTCGGTCACCTCAAGAGAAAATGGAATCCTGCTATGGCGCCCTATATCTTCATGGAGCGCAACGGTATCCACATCATCGACCTCTACAAGACCGCCGCTAAGGTGGAAGAGGCCGCCAACGCGCTGAAGAGTATCGCTAAATCGGGCAAAAAGGTGCTCTTCGTCGCAACCAAGAAACAGGCCAAACAGGTCGTGGCTGAAAAAGCCCAGGCCATAGGCATGCCTTACGTCATCGAGAGATGGCCCGGCGGCATGCTCACCAACTTCCCCACAATCCGCAAGGCTGTCAAGAAGATGGCTTCCATCGACAAAATGTCGAAGGACGGCACTTTCGACAATCTTTCGAAGCGTGAGAAGCTTCAGATCACACGTCAGCGCGCCAAGCTCGAGAAGACTCTCGGCTCTATCGCTGACCTCAACCGTCTGCCGTCGGCTCTTTTTGTTGTCGACGTGCTCAAGGAGCGCATCGCAGTGGCAGAGGCCAACCGTCTTGGCATCCCTGTATTCGCCATGGTCGACACCAATTCTGATCCCAACAATGTCGATTTCGTGATTCCGGCCAACGACGACGCATCTAAGAGCATCGAGCTGATCCTTGACACCGTATGCTCAGCCATGTCGGAAGGCATCGAGGAACGCAAGGTGGAGAAAGTAGATACGGCAGCCGCCGGCGAAGAGGGACAGGCTCCCCGCCGCGAGCGTCGCAGAGTAAGCCGCGGTCCCCGTCGTGAGGAAAACGGCGAGGAGGCAGCTGCAGAGGCTCCCGCCGCAGAGTAATTTTTCAGTAATAACAACCTAAACATAATTAAATATGGCTGTTACAATGGCAGAAATCACCAAGCTGCGCCACCTTACAAGCGCCGGCCTGATGGACTGCAAAAAAGCGCTCGCCGAAACAAACGGCGACATAGAGGCCGCTGTGGAGATCCTTCGCAAGAAGGGTCAGGCTGTGGCTGCGAAGCGCGAGGACAGGGAAGCATCCGAAGGCTGCTCCCTCTCGGCCAGCGACGGCACTTTCGCTGCTATCGTCGCTCTCAAGTGTGAGACCGACTTCGTAGCTAAGAACGCCGGTTTCGTAGAAACCACCCGCAAGATACTTAATGCGGCTATGGAAAACCGCCCCAGCAACATCGAAGAACTCAAGGCTCTGACTATTGACGGCCAGACCATCCAGGATCTCGTGGTTGAGGAGAGTGGCAAGACCGGCGAGAAGATGGAGATCGGCGCCTATGAGTGGATCAAGGCGGAGTCGACTACCGCATATGACCACCTCGGCAACAAGCTGTCGACAATTGTCGGTTTCAACAAGGCCGATGTCGACTATCAGCTCGGCCGCGATGTGGCCATGCAGGTCGCTTCCATGAACCCTGTGGCCGTAAGCATCGAGAGCGTTCCGGCATCCGTAGTGGAGACCGAATACAAGGTCGCTGTAGACAAGACAAAGGAAGAGCAGGTGAAGAAGGCTGTGGAAGCAGCTCTCAAGAAAGCCGGCATCAATCCAAATCTTGTCGATTCGGAGGCCCATATCGAGAGCAACATCGCCAAGGGCTGGCTCACTCCTGAAGAGGCCGACAAGGCCCGCGCTATCGCGAAGGAGACAGCAGAGCAGAAAGCTGCCAATCTTCCCGCACAGATGATCGAGAATATTGCTAAGGGCCGCGTCAACAAGTTCTATAAGGAATCCGTGCTCATGGAGCAGGAATTCATCAAAGATGCCACCCTGACTATCGGCAAGTATCTTGAACAGAATACAAAGGGACTGGTTGTAGTGGATTTCAAGCGCGTGAATCTCAATCAGGACTGATTATCCGGTAACTGATCCCCAACTGATATATATCGGCGCTGTCCCCACTTGTCGTGGCGGGATGGCGCCGATTGTATTAAAGAGATTCGGGTGATTGCCGTCATAATGATAGATATGTATGAATATCGATGAGTTTGCAGAAAGCATACTGCTCAATCTGCCTTATGTGCCAAATGATCAGCAGGTGCAGCTGATAGCGGCTCTCGCACGGTTTTGTTCGCCGCTGATGCCGGGTGATGCTGTCTTTTTGCTAAACGGTTATGCCGGAACCGGCAAGACATCTTTGACCGGTGCGCTGGTGCGTTCGCTTCGCGACGCCCGTATTCCGGTAGTGCTTCTGGCGCCTACCGGACGTGCCGCGAAAGTGTTCAGCAGGTTTTCAGGAATGACGGCTACAACCATACACCGTAGGATTTACCGTTCAGATGGAACCGGCCTGGGGTATATGACCGGCGACGTGGCCGACAATGCTCTGAGCGGAGCCGTGTTTATTGTAGATGAGGCTTCGATGATAGGGGGCTCACAGACGACGGCCGACGGCGGAAGGAATCTTCTTGAGGATCTCATACAGTACGTTTATTCCGGTGAAGGCTGCCGAATGATATTGCTCGGCGACAGGGCTCAGCTGCCTCCTGTGGGATGCACTGAAAGTCCGGCAATGAGCGTGACGCGTCTGAAAGAATTCGGTCTGCGCGTCATTCACGCCGTCATGACAGAGGTGGTCAGACAGGGTGCGGATTCGGGTATACTGTATAACGCTACATGGATGCGCAAGGCCATGCACCGCGATCCTCTTCCAGAGCCTCGCATCAGGCTGAAAGGATTCAGCGATATTACAGCTTTACCGGGTGAAGAGCTTCAGGATCAGATAGAGCGTTCGTATGCCGATGTGGGGATAGACGAAACAATTGTTATAACGCGTTCCAACAGGAGGGCGACACAGTTCAACACGGCAGTGCGCTCACTGATACTCGGACGTGAGGAGGAACTTTGTGTAGGGGAGCGCCTGCTGGTGGTGAAGAACAATTACCTGTGGAGCTCCAGAGTGAAAGGACTTGATTTCATAGCCAACGGCGACATGGCGGTGATCAATAGGGTTGACTGCACGGAAATGAGGTATGGGCTGCGTTTTGCCGATGTCTCGCTGACGATGCCCGACAGAGATGTGGATCTCGAATGCAAGATATGTCTCGACACTCTTTTGTCGGACACTCCGGCTTTGCCGCCTGACAAGGCTCAGCGTCTGCTTGAGGGAGTGCTCGGCGATCCGGATGTTTTCGCGCCGCAGACTCCTATGGCGTATAGGCTCAAGGCATCAAGATCAAACCCGTATCTCAATGCGCTTCAGGTTAAATACGCCTATGCCGTCACCTGTCATAAATCTCAGGGCGGCCAGTGGTGCGATGTCTATGTCGACATGGGATATATCCCTCCGGAATCACGAGGACTGGATTTTTACCGATGGCTGTATACTTCTATCACCAGAGCTACCGGACGTCTGTATCTCATCAATCCTGATATCAGGATTGTATGACCCGTAAGGGAGGAAAAAATTGTTAAACGTCGGTTCAAATCCGTTCGGCCGATGTAGGACTTCGACAAAAAACATTAACTTTGCAAAAATTTCAGCCGAAAGATGGATTTCCAACGCTCGATTGACTCATCAGATATAGAGCTTTTCGCGGACATGGTGGCCGAAGCGTCACAGTTCGTGATTACATGCCATATGACTCCCGACGGTGATGCTCTCGGGTCATCGCTCGGTCTGTGTCACGTGCTCGGTCGTTTAGGCAAGAATGCAGTGGTGATCACTCCAGATACGCCTGCATCCACTCTTGATTTTCTTCCGGGTTTTTCCGATATAGTCATAGCCTCGCGCTTTCCCGATCGTGTGAACCGTGCGCTTTCCGCAGCCGACGTGGTAATCTGCCTGGATTTCAACTCGCTGAAGCGTATAGACCGTCTGGCACCGGCCGTAGCGGCCTGCGATGCGAAGAAGATACTTATCGACCATCATCTCAATCCAGAGAGTTTTGCTGATCTTACCATCTCCCGGCCAGATCAGTCGTCGACCTGTGCGTTGCTTTTCCATATCCTCTGGCAGGCCGGCATGCATGATCAGATTGATATTGACGCAGCGACATGCATATATACGGGAATGCTGACGGATACCGGTAATTTCTCATATAATTCCAACGATCCGGATCTTTACCTGATAATATCCCTGCTTCTGGAGAAGGGGCTTGACAAGGACGAGGTGTATTCCCTGGCGTGGAATACCCATCGCGCGGAATCGCTGAGAATAAACGGGTATGCGCTTTACCGCAAGATGCAGATCCTGTCCGACCATCAGCTCGCGGTCATAATCCTTGACCGGGAGGAACTCAATGAGTTCTCCTATGTCAAAGGCGACACTGAAGGACTGGTAAACAAGCCGCTGGCTGTGCCTGGAGTGACCTGGAGCGTGTATCTGCGGCAGGATGAGCCCGATTTCGTTAAGGTATCTATGCGCAGCAAGGGCTGTTTCCCGGTCAATATAGTCTGTGAGCGTCTTTTCGGCGGCGGAGGTCACCTTAATGCTGCCGGAGGCGAATTCACCGGTACGGTTTCCGAAGCTCTTGACGTGATACTCGCCGCGATCGACGAATTTGATCAAAATCTTGAACAGACCGAAATTCCTTAAAAGAATTACAGATAAAACCAAATGACAACACGACATGAAGCTATTCTCTAAATATCCATTTTTAGCCATCGTAGCCGCTGCCGGTCTCATGGCAGGCCTCAGCGGATGTGACGACGACAAGAGCTATGCCGAACTTCTCGAAGAAGAGAACAAAGCCGTCAACCTGTTTCTGTCAGACCAGATCATACTGACAGAGCTTCCGGCCGATAATAAATTCATCACCGGCAACGACGCTCCTTATTACCGTCTTGATGAGGACGGCAATGTTTTCATGCAGGTAGTGAAGGTCGGTGACGGCGAAATGGCTCAGGACGATCAGCTGATCTATTTCCGTTTCATGCGCTATAATCTTAGCTACTATGACGGAATAAACGACATACCGGGCGAAGGCAACAGCGACTATGTGGAGGGAGGCAACATGTCATTCCGTTACAAGAATTATACCCTTGAATCATCCTCTTCATGGGGCCTGGCCATACAGATGCCGCTTCAGTATCTTCCCCTCAACAGTGAGGTGAAACTGGTAGTGAAGTCACAGTACGGATGGTCGTCGGAAATATCGTCGGTACAGCCTTACCTCTATCATTTCAGATACTACAAGAGCCAGATCTGAAGCAGCCTTAAAAACAATAAAACTAATACAATATCATCCAGTCATGTCACTAATTAAATCGATCTCCGGAATACGCGGCACCATAGGCGGCGCACCCGGTGAGGGTCTGTCCCCTCTTGACATCGTGAAGTTTACAGCGGCTTATGCCACATTCATCAAGCGCAACACCACGAAAACCTCCAATGTGATCGTAGTGGGCCGCGATGCCCGCATATCGGGCGAAATGGTAAGCGGCATAGTGGTGTCTACGCTCTGTGGCATGGGATTCGACGTGGTAAACATCGGACTTGCCTCCACTCCGACTACCGAGATAGCCGTCACCGAAGAGAATGCATGCGGAGGCATCATCATCACTGCGAGCCACAATCCAATGCAGTGGAATGCCTTGAAACTGCTCAACGAAAACGGTGAGTTCCTGAATGACGCCCAGGGCAAGGAAGTGCTTGCCATAGCGGCGGATGACGCGTACAGCTTCTGCGATGTGATGGATCTCGGACATGAGCTTAAAAACACGACTTACAACCGTAAGCATATCGAGAAAGTGCTTGCTCTTGATCTGGTCGACAGGGAAGCTATTGCCAAAGCTGATTTCACTGTGGCAGTGGATGCGGTGAATTCGGTAGGCGGCACGGTCATTCCCCAGCTGCTTAAGGCACTTGGTGTGAAAAATGTCATCGAGCTTAATTGTGAGGTGACAGGGCGTTTCTCGCATACCCCCGAGCCTATCCCCGAAAACCTCACACAGATATCAAGCCTGATGAGCGACGGCAAAGCAGATGTCGGTTTCGTCGTGGATCCCGATGTCGACCGTCTGGCTATCGTGATGGAAAACGGCGAGATGTTTGTTGAGGAATATACTCTGGTCGCTGTCGCAGATTATGTGTTGTCTCACACTCCCGGCTCGACAGTCTCCAATCTCAGCTCTTCACGCGCTCTGCGGGATGTGACCGCGGCCCACGGATGCCAGTATGCCGCTTCAGCTGTCGGGGAGGTGAATGTCACCACCAAGATGAAAGAGACCGGTGCGGTGATCGGTGGCGAAGGCAACGGTGGAGTGATTTATCCGGCTTCACATTACGGACGCGACGCACTTGTAGGAGTTGCGCTGTTCCTGTCGCTCCTTGCCAAGAGCGGCAAAAAAGTGAGCGAGCTTAAGAAATCTTATCCTGCCTATGCCATAGCCAAGAACAAGATTGAGCTGACGCCGGAGATCAATGTCGACGCCATCCTTGAAGAGGTGAAGAAGCGTTATGCCAGCGAGAAGATCACGGATATCGATGGAGTGAAGATCGACTTCCGACAGCTGGGTGCATCTGCGCAAATCCAATACTGAGCCGATCATCCGAATATATTCGGAAGCTCACTCGATGGAAGAGGCGGAGAAACTCGGCCAGCAGATAAAGGATGTCATCACTGAAATGACCAAACACTGAGCAGAATGAAAATAATACTGGCGGCGCTTCTCACGGCGATTTCAGTCGCATCAGAAGTGTCGGCCCAGACAGTAACCCCCGCCGACAGCAGCCGGTGGGGGCTTGTCGATATTTCGGTGGCTTGCGTCAGGGCTGAGCCGTCGCACGCTTCCGAACAGACTACACAGGCTCTGGCCGGCACACCGGTCAAAGCAGGCAAGCGCCGTGGCGACTGGTATGAGGTGCAGCTGCCAGACGGCTACCGAGGCTATATCAACCGCGCAAATCTAACTCTGACTGATGACCTGAAGATGGCGGAGTGGCGCAGATCGCGCCGTCTGATAGTGACTGACCCCGGCACCATAGCGGTGCTCGCAGACACTGTTTTGACGGATGACCCGGGAAACCGCGTGGCCGAACTTGTAGGAGGTGATATCGTGGAATGTCTGTCGGATGAGGGCGATTATATGCTCGTGAGCATGCCCGGCCATAGATTTCAGGGATATGTAGAGCGGAAAAAAGTAGAAGATTTTGAAGCATGGGCATCGAAAAGCCCCGACATAACTACGATATTGTCTACGGCAAAAGCGATGGTCGGAGCTCCATATGTATGGGGTGGACTTACGTCGAAAGGCCCTGACTGCTCCGGTCTGGTAAAGGCGGCTTATTGGTCGGCCGGGCTGATATTGCGTCGCGACGCGTCGCAGCAGGCTCTTACCGGAACTGATGTCGACAACTTGGATCCTCATAAATGGAAAGCCGGCGATCTGCTGTTTTTTACCGGCAGCGACAGTGTGCGCATCACTCATGTGGCCATTAATCTCGATTATGGCCGTTATATCCATTCGTCGGGCCGTATAAGCTATGGCAGCGTCCATAAGGGTGACAAATGTTTCGTGCCACGAAAGGTCGTGAAGGTGCGCCGGATACTTGGCAGCGAGAGTTCGCCCGGTATCACTCCAGTAAAATTTCATAAATGGTATTTTGAATGAAAAGAATCATAATGGCTTTGGTCCTGGCCGCAGGCGTTCTGGTTGCGGAGGCAAAAACATATATCGTCGATGATGCAGGGCAGTTCGTGCCGATATTGGCAGCTCCAACCATAGGGGTCTTCGGCGTTGAGGCTAAACATACTTTCCGTGAACGTCTGGCCGTCACGGCCACAGCGTTGGCGCTTGACGAAATTCTTGTCCAGACGCTGAAGCATACCATCAGATCGCGTAGGCCCGATGGCAGCGACAACCATTCTTTCCCGTCGGGACACATGGCGCGCGCTACGGCCGGGGCAGAAATCATCAGAAGCGAGTATGGCTGGGCCTGGGGTGCCGGTGCGTATGCGTGGGCGGCAGGCATAGGTGCGCTCAGGATCCATCATCACCGTCATCGGTTCGGCGATGTCGTGGGTGGAGCTGTCACAGGATTTGTTTCCGCCCGTCTGGCATATCTGCTTCTGCCTGTAGAGCGGCGCCTGTTCGGATGGGACAAAACACGTGTCACCGTGACAGCACTGCCTGCTGTAGGCGCCGACGGCAAGTCGGTGGCCGCCGCGGTCAATATTATTTTCTGAAAGTAAAAAGGTTGATAGTTGAGCAAATAATCGTAACTTTGCATCTTGATTTAAGAACAGATTCGCGATGGACAATAAATTCAAGGAATATGACAGTTTTAATCTGTCGGGAATAAATAAAGAGATGCTTGATGACTGGACCCGCCAGGGTCTGTTCGGCAAGAGCATAAAGGAGCGCGAAGGATGCCCATCTTTCGTCTTTTACGAGGGGCCTCCGTCGGCAAACGGAATGCCCGGCATACATCATGTGATGGCTCGCACGATCAAGGACATTTTCTGCCGCTACAAGACCATGAAGGGTTTTCACGTAAAGCGCAAGGCCGGATGGGACACCCACGGACTGCCGGTGGAACTCGGCGTCGAAAAGCACCTTGGTATCACTAAAGAGGATATCGGCAAGAAGATCAGCGTCGATGACTACAACGCAGCATGCCGCTCTGAAGTAATGAAATATACCCGCGAGTGGGAGACGCTTACCAACCGTATGGGTTACTGGGTAGACATGAACGACCCCTATATCACCTACGACAACCGATATATCGAAACCGTATGGTGGCTTCTGCGTCAGCTGTATGACAAGGGTTATCTTTACAAGGGATATACCATTCAGCCTTATTCTCCGGCGGCCGGCACGGGCCTGAGCTCGCATGAGCTTAATCAGCCGGGATGCTATCGTGACGTCAAGGACACAACCAGTATAGCTCAGTTCAGGATCATAGATCCGACGGATAATATGAAAGGCTGGGGCGAACCTTATTTCCTTGCCTGGACTACCACTCCCTGGACTCTTCCCTCGAACACGGCGCTTGCCGTCGGTCCATCGATACGCTACGACATAATCCGCACATACAACCCTTATTCGGGCGAGAAAGTGACGGTGATCTGCGCTGACGCTCTCGTCGGCACGGTGTTCAACCCCAAGGGAGCAGGGCAGCCTCTTGAATCGTATTCGAAGGGTGATAAGGTGATCCCTTATGAGATCGTGGGATCTTGCGACGGAAGTGCATTTGTCGGACTCCATTACGAGCAGCTTATCAAGTGGATGAATCCAGGCGAGGGCGCTTTCAGGGTGATACCGGGCGATTATGTGACGACCGATGACGGTACGGGCATAGTGCATATCGCAGGCACTTTCGGCGCCGACGACCTCAGGGTTTCGCGTCAGAATGGCGTGCCTCCGCTTACGCTTATCGACCGCGACGGCAATGTGCGCCCGATGGTGGATCTGAAAGGCCGTTTTTTCCGTATAGAGGATATCGATCCCGAGTATGTAAAAAACAATGTCGATGCGGACGCTTACCGTCCATGGGCCGGAAGATATGTGAAAAATGCGTATGATGCCAGCCTGGCTCCCGATGCCGAGACTCTCGACGTGGCCATATGCATGATGCTCAAGCAGCAGGGCGTTGCTTTCAAGATCGAAAAGCATACCCACAGCTATCCTCACTGCTGGCGTACGGACAAACCGGTGCTTTACTATCCCCTCGATAGCTGGTTTATTCGCACGACTGCCGCGCGTGAAAAGCTGATGGAGCTAAATACCACAATCAAATGGAAGCCTCAGTCGACCGGAAGCGGACGATTCGGCAAGTGGCTTGAAAATCTTCAGGACTGGAATCTCTCGCGCAGCCGCTACTGGGGCACTCCGCTTCCGATATGGCGAACGGAGGATGGCAGCGAAGAGGTGTGCATAGACAGCGTCGCAATGCTTTACGACGAGATCGAAAAGGCTGTCGGCGCCGGAGTGATGAAGTCGAATCCCTATAAGGATCGCGGTTTCAGGCCCGGGGTGTACACCAAGGAGAATTATGAGCTGATCGATCTTCACCGTCCGTATGTCGACGACATAGTGCTTGTAAGTGCGAGCGGCAAACCGATGAAACGCGAGACCGATCTGATCGACGTATGGTTCGATTCCGGATCGATGCCTTACGCACAGATACATTATCCGTTTGAAAACAAGGAAGCCTTTGACCGTGGCGATCTGTTCCCGGCCGACTTCATAGCCGAGGGTGTCGATCAGACCCGCGGATGGTTCTTCACCCTGCATGCGATAGCCGGTATGGTGTTCGGTGATCGCGCCTACAAGGCTGTGATATCAAACGGTCTGGTGCTTGACAAGGATGGCAACAAGATGTCGAAGCGTCTTGGCAATGCAGTAAATCCTTTCGAAGCCATAGAGAAATTCGGATCCGATCCGCTCCGGTGGTATATGATCTCAAACTCATCGCCTTGGGACAATCTGAAATTCGATGAGGCAGGCGTTCAGGAAGTTTCGAGAAAACTCTTCTCAACTCTTTACAACACCTACTCGTTCTTCGCGCTCTATGCGAATGTTGACGGTTTTACCGGCGATGAGCCGGCCGTAGGGATGGATAAGCTTCCGGAAATAGACCGATGGATACTGTCGCTGCTTAATTCGCTTGTAAAGGATGTGGAGGACGCTCTTGAGGACTATGAGCCTACAAAGGCAGCCCGTGCCATAAGCGAATTTGTGTGCGACAATCTCTCCAACTGGTACGTGCGTCTCAACCGCAAACGGTTCTGGGGAGGGGAGATGGATACAGATAAGCTTGCAGCCTACCAGACCCTATACAAATGTCTGCTGACTGTAGCCGAGCTGATGGCGCCGGTATCGCCTTTCTTTGCCGACAGGCTTTACCGTGACCTGAAGAGATGCGATCGGTCGGTACACCTCGAATTATTCCCCGTGGCCGATATGACGATGATCGACAAAGATCTTGAGGAGAGAATGCATCTGGCTCAGACCGTGACATCCATGGTACTCGCATTGCGCCGCAAGGCGGAGATAAAAGTGCGCCAGCCTCTGCAGAAGATACTCGTGCCCGCAGTCGACGAATCGCAGTGCAAGGCTCTTGAGGCTATGAGGCAGCTGATCCTTGGCGAGGTCAATGTAAAGGATCTTGAAATTGTCGGAGATGATGATCAGAGCATACTTGTAAAGAAAGTGAAGCCTGATTTCAAAAAGCTCGGCCCGAAATTCGGCAAGCAGATGAAGCAGGTTGCCGCCGCTATCCAGGGGCTTGATCAGCATGAAATATCGCGTCTCGAACGTGAAGGAGCCATCTCACTGATGATCGAGGGTGAAGAAGCACATATCGATGTCGCCGACGTTGAGATCATATCGGAAGACATACCCGGATGGCTTGTGGCCAACGAGGGAAATGTCACTGTGGCTCTCGATATCACTGTCACTCCGGAGCTTCGCCAGGAAGGTGTGGCCAGAGAGATAGTAAACCGCATACAGAATATCCGTAAAAGCCGCGATTACCAGATCACCGACCGTATAAATCTGACGTTTGCTCCGTGTCAGCTGACAGATGATGCTATAAAGAATTATGCCGACTATGTAGCGCGTCAGGTGTTGGCCGACACTCTCCTTGTAGGCCCTGTGACGGATGATGATATGACCGAGATCCTCGATATCGACGGTACTGATGTCAAAGTAAGAATTACCTTATCAAAATAAATCTTTTCACCATGTCAGAGAAAACAAGATACAGCGATGAGGAACTGCAGGAGTTCAAGACTCTCATCCTCGGAAAACTGGCCAAAGCACAGCGTGATTACGACATGCTTCGTGCCGACCTGACTAATTCGGGCGGCAATGATACGGCCGACACGTCGCCTACTTTCAAGGTGCTTGAAGAGGGAGCGTCCGTGCTGAATAAAGAGGAGGCCGGACGTCTGGCCCAGCGGCAGATGAAATTCATACAGCATCTGCAGGCGGCGCTTGTGAGGATAGAGAACAAGACTTACGGCATATGCCGTGAGACCGGCAAGCTCATACCGAAAGAAAGGCTTATGGCCGTGCCTCATGCCACTCTCTGCATTGATGTGAAGATCAACGGAAAGAAATAATCGGCTGATGAAGATTACAAAAGGCCAGGCTGCCGTAGCTATAATCATAGTGACCATATTGCTCGACCAGTTGATTAAAATCTGGGTGAAGACTCATTTTTATCTTGGCGAGGAGTTGAAGATCACAGAGTGGTTCAGGCTCGTGTTTGTCGAGAACGACGGCATGGCGTTCGGCATGCAGATGGGGTCAAAGCTGTTTCTGACGCTTTTCCGGATAGTGGCTGTAGCGGCGCTCGGCTGGATTATCGTCAGATTCAGCCGCCGACCGGATATAGGCTACGGTTTTGTCGTATGTCTTGCGCTGGTGACTGCCGGCGCCGCCGGCAATATCATCGACTGTGTGCTCTACGGCGTGATTTTCAATAATCCGATGCCGCCGGCCGTAGCCGTGATGTTCCCTGACGGGGGCGGTTATGCTCCGCTGCTTTACGGCAAGGTCGTCGACATGTTTTATTTCCCCCTGTTCAGCTTCGACTGGCCGGACTGGATGCCGTGGGTCGGTGGAGAGAATTTCCTTTTTTTCCAGCCGGTGTTTAATCTTGCCGACGCTGCGATATCCGTGGGGATGGTGATCATAATCCTCTTCTATACCAAACATCTCTCCGGCAAGCATTCTGAAGAGGAGAGTGCCGACACAGAGCACCGGTAATGATTGGCAAGGGACTGTTGAAAGCTGTGGTGTCCGTTGCGGTGCTTATTGGCTCCGCAGCCTGTAATTCCCGTCCGTCAGGAGTCATTTCTGAAAAAAAGATGGCCCGTATCATTGCCGACATGAACATCGCTGAAAGCGTAGCCGAGACGTCAGGCGACAAGCTTCGCACAGATTCAGCCAAGGATGTGCTCCGTCAGGCTATATATCTTCGCAATGGAGTGAGTCAGGCTGAGGTCGACAGCTCGATGCGCTGGTATGCCTATAATATGGAGAAGTATGTCGAGGTGTATGATCAGGCCATAGATATAATAAACCATGACATAGCCAGGACAAGAAGGATGGCCGGTGCCAGGGGTGAGTCTACGACTATGCGTTCGCTTGTGCTTGACGGCGATTCTGTCGACGTATGGCCCGGATTGAGATTCCGCAAGTTTGGTCCGACGATGCCAAGCGACATGATCGAATTCGACATGCCTCTCGACCGTAACTGGGAGAAAGGCGACGTATATGAGCTGAATGCAAAGATGATCGGTTCTCAGGATATGATTGAAATGACGATCGCTGCCCAGTATCAGGACGGCAGCAAGGATTACAATTCCCTGCGTTCGGATGGCGATGGATGGAAATCGCTGCGCCTGGCTCTTGACAAAGACAAGACTGCGACCGACGTTTACGGTTACATTCATTACAGAGGCGCTGACAAGGTGGCTTTTATCGACTCGATCAGCCTTGTCAGGATGCGCAGTGATTTCAGCTCGGCATCCATGCCGACGGGGCAGAAGCATTATTCGGGCAAGTATGGCCGTTAAGACTGTCAGAGGGCCGCTGAAGGTTATGGCTCATGATGTGGTGACATCCGAAGGACACCATTACATGCACATCGCCGAAATAGATGAGTCAGGAAAAGTGACACTCCGTCCCTTCGTTGGCGAAGAGGGCGGAGTGGAATTTTTCAACGGAAGGGTAGTGCTTGAGCCCGGCAGAGACATGTCGGTCACATTGCGTTTCGAGTCATTGTGATGCCTTCAGATACAACACCACCGCTATTATGCTGTAGAGAATATTGGGGATCCACATGGCCACCAAAGGCGATGTAAGTCCGGAGATCGCGAAGCTCGATGTGACGGTCATAAACAGTATATAGCTGAAACTGAGTACAAGCCCGATGCCGATATTGATACCCATCCCTCCTTTCACTTTTCTGGATGAGAGAGCCATGCCTATGACAGTGAGAATGAATGCCGCCGCCGTCATGGCGAACCGTTTATGATATTCTATCTCGAATCCCTTGATATTGGCCACCCCGCGCATTTTCTGATGTGATATGTATTCGGAGAGATCCGGTGTGGTCATTGTCTCGTGATCGTTTTTGGAAATGAGAAAATCGCGGGGTTCGATAGGTATAATGGTATCAAGACGGCTTCCGCGACGTATTTCTTCGCGGGTGCCTTTGAAATCGCGGATCATGTAGTCGCGGGCCACCCAGCGGTGAAGGGTGTCATAGCGGACAGTCTGTGCGGTAAGTCGCGACACGAGCTTCTTGTCGTCGAATTTTTCAAGTGAAAAGCGGTAGCCGGTGCTGTTGTTGTTGTCGAACCGGTTGATATAGGCAATGACGCCTTCGCTGACCTGAAGCTGTATGTTGGAGCCGTAGTCTACGCGTTTGTTCTTGACATATGTATTGGTATAGTCGATACGCTTGACATTGGCCGGCGGGATTACGTAGGCGCTGAGCACGAAAGTAAGGCATGCGATCACTGCCGCAGATATCATATAGGGCCGGAGCAGCCGCCGGAAGCTCATCCCTGACGAAAGGATGGCAATGATTTCGGAATTGTCGGCCAGCTTGGAGGTGAAGAATATGACGGCAATGAATGTGAAGAGCGGACTGAACTGGTTGGCGAAATAGGGCAGAAAATTGAGGAAATACTCAAAAATCGTAGCCTTGAGAGGAGCTTTGAGAAATGAGTCGAGCTTCTCATTAACGTCAAACATGATCGTTATGGCAAGTATAAGAACGATAGCGAACACATATGTGCCCAGAAACTTGCCGATTATATAGCGGTCGAGAATTTTGAGCCGGAGGTATCTCATAGTCTGTTGGTCAGTTGTGGTATGACAGTGCGTTTCCAGTTGGCGAAGTCGCCTTCGAGAATGTGACGCCTGGCTTCTCCCATGAGATGGAGATAGAAGCAGAGATTGTGGATGGCTCCGATCTGGAGCGCGAGCAGTTCCTGACTGACGAAAAGATGACGTACATAGGCGCGGGAATATGCATGATCTACGAAACTTGTCCCGTCAGGATCAAGTGGTGAAAAATCATTGGCCCATTTGAGATTGCGCATGTTGAGGATGCCGTTCATCGTAAAGAGCATTCCGTTGCGTCCGTTGCGTGTAGGCATGACACAATCCATCATATCCACTCCCCGATCGATCGCTTCAAGCATGTTGGCAGGGGTGCCGACTCCCATGAGATACCTCGGACGGTCGACAGGCAGGATCTCGTTGACGATCTCTATCATGTCATACATCACCTCTGTCGGCTCTCCGACGGCCAGTCCTCCTATGGCATTGCCTTCGGCTCCGAGATCTGTGACGAATTTAGCTGATTCGCGCCTGAGATCAGGATATGTGCATCCCTGGACGATAGGGAAAAATGTCTGGCTGTAACCATAGAGCCCCTCGGTCGCCCGGAAATGATCCCACCCTCTTTTGAGCCATCTGTGGGTGAGCTGAAGCGATTTGCTGGCATAGTCATAGTCGGCGGTGCCGGGAGGGCATTCGTCGAGGGCCATCATTATGTCTGATCCGATCACTCTCTGTATGTCGACGACCTTCTCCGGCGTGAAAAGATGTCGTGATCCGTCAATGTGTGACCTGAACCACGCGCCCTCCTCTTTCAGCTTTCGGTTGGCTGACAGGGAAAACACCTGAAAGCCGCCGCTGTCGGTCAATATCGGACGCTCCCATCCCATGAATTTATGAAGTCCTCCTGCCTGTCGAAGGATCTCTGTGCCGGGGCGCAGATATAGATGGTAGGTGTTGCCCAGTATGATCTGTGCTTTGACATCATCAACAAGATCACGCTGATGCACGGCCTTGACAGAGGCTACGGTGCCGACCGGCATGAATATAGGTGTCAGTATCTCGCCGTGGGCCGTCGAAATCCGGCCCGCTCTGGCGGCTGAATCAGGGCATGTGGATTGAAGAGTGAAATTCATAGTACAAAGGTACAAAACAATTGTTCTTCCGGCAAAAATTTGGGAGTTTCGCGAAAACTGATTAATTTTGTGATACTTTTCAGCAGCGCATATGGCGTAATTGGTAGCCGCGTTAGACTTAGGATCTAATGTCTGCGGACGTGGGGGTTCGAGTCCCCCTATGCGCACCCAGCCTGCCTCGCATCTATCCGTTAAGCCGGATGGATGCGATTGTTGTTTTATTCAGGCAATATGACAGAACGACTAAACGCAAGACGTGGCAGACACTGGATACGGGATCACTCGTGACTGCCACGTCTTATGTTATTTGCCCGGGCCTATGGCCCGCGGCAGGGGATTACTGTACTGCAGCTACTCCGGGAAGCACTTTGCCCTCGATAGCCTCAAGCAGGGCGCCACCGCCGGTAGAAACATAGGAAACTTCGTCGGCCAGACCGAACTTGTTGATGCAGGCCACGGAGTCGCCGCCGCCGATGAGTGAGAAGGCGCCGTTTTTGGTGGCTTTCACGATAGCGTCGGCTATTGCACGCGAACCGGTGGTGAAGTTGTCGAACTCAAACACTCCGGCAGGGCCGTTCCAAAGAATGGTCTTGGACGGTACAATGACTTCCTCGAGGCCTTGCATGTAGCGGGGCCGGCATCGAGACCTTCCCAACCGTCGGGGATATCGTTGGAGGGGCATACCATGGTCTTTGCGTCGTTGCTGAACGAATCAGCGGCGATGCAGTCGGTGCCGAGCACGAGGTTCACACCCTTTTCCTTCGCTTTCTTCATGATGTCGAGAGCGAGGTCAAGCTTGTCCTCCTCACAGATGGAGGCGCCGATCTTGCCGCCCATCGCTTTGGCAAAAGTATATGTCATGCCACCGCAGAGGATGAGGTTGTCAACCTTGTCCATGAGGTTCTCGATAATGCCTATCTTTGTCGACACCTTCGAGCCGCCCATTATGGCAGTGAACGGACGACGTATGTCCTTGAGGATATTGTCGACGGCCTTGACCTCTTTCTCCATGAGGTAGCCGAGCATCTTGTGGTCTTTATCGAAATAGTCGGCGATGACGGCTGTCGAAGCATGCTTGCGGTGTGCTGTGCCGAATGCGTCGTTGACATATACGTCAGCATAGCTTGCAAGAGTCTTGGCGAACTCTTTCTGACGCTCTTTCATCTCTTTCTTGGCAGCGTCGTAAGCGGGATCTGTCTTCTCGATTCCGACGGGCTTGCCCTCCTCTTCAGGGTAGAAGCGGAGGTTTTCGAGCAGAAGCACCTCACCGGGCTTCAGAGCCTTGGCTGCTTCAGACGCTTTTGCGCAATCGTCGGCAAACTTCACCTCGTGACCGAGCGCTTTGGCTACGTCGTCCTTGATCTGCGAGAGGGAGAACTTGGGATTGACTTTGCCTTTGGGCTTGCCCATGTGGCTCATGATGATAAGGCTTCCGCCATCAGCGAGTATCTTCTTCAGGGTGGGGAGGGCGCCGCGGATACGGGTGTCGTCGGTGATCTTGCCGTTCTCGTCGAGAGGCACGTTGAAGTCAACGCGGACGATGGCTTTCTTGCCGTCGAAATTAAAATTGTCGATTGTCATAATATTATATTGTTAAAGTATCGTTTCAGTGATTATCTGTCAGGTCGCGATTCGCTGGCAAATTTACTTATTGTTTTCTTAAACTGAAAACTTTTTAAGCTCATCGGCCATCTGAATCTGAAGTTTTTTTGCTTCTTCGGCCGCTCTTTCCGCAAAATCGACGCCGTTGGATGCAAAGATGATGCCTCGCGAAGAGTTGACAAGAAGTCCACAATCGGAAGTCAAGCCATAACGGCATACTTCCTCAAGGCTGCCTCCCTGAGCCCCGACGCCTGGTACAAGCAGGAAGTTATCGGGCGCAACGCGCCGGATGTCCTCAAACATGCGACCCTGAGTGGCGCCTACCACATACATAAGAGCCTCAGGGCCGGCCCACTTGCTGGCGGTCGTGATGACATTCTCGAAGAGACGCCGGCCATCGGCATCTTCCGTCAGCTGAAAATCGTGTGAGCCTTTGTTTGAGGTCAAAGCGAGAAGCACCACCCATTTGCCCTCGTAACCGAGGAAGGGGGTGACGCTGTCCTCGCCCATGTACGGGGCCACGGTCACGGCATCAACTCCGAGATGTTCGAAAAAACTCTGGGCATACATGCGTGAAGTGTTGCCTATATCCCCGCGTTTGGCATCAGCAATGATGAACTGGTCGGGATACTGTTGGCGGATATAGTTTA
>CALHWU010000144.1 GCA_938039795.1 uncultured Muribaculaceae bacterium | reverse complement strand
GCCACCTACGACCTGAAGCCCGAGATGAGCGCCTATGAGGTGTGCGACAAGCTCGTAGAGGCTATCCGCAGCGAAGAATATGACTTCATCGTTGTCAACTACGCCAACGGCGACATGGTGGGCCATACCGGAGTATACGAGGCCATCGAGAAGGCCGTCAAGGCTGTCGACGAATGCGTAGGCCGCACTATCGACGCAGCTGTCAAGTCCGGCTACGAGGCGATCATCATCGCCGACCACGGCAATGCCGACAACGCCATCAATGCCGACGGCACTCCCAATACCGCTCACTCGCTCAACCCCGTGCCCTGTATCTATGTCACCGACAAGACCGGCGTGAAGGTCGCCGACGGACGTCTGGCCGACGTAGCTCCCACCATCCTCAAGATCATGGGTCTGCCTCAGCCTGCCGAAATGACCGGCCACTCGCTCATCTGATCGGTAAGCGCTGTTTTGCGATAAAAACAACAGGATCCTGTGTCAGCCCTTCGGGTTTTGTCACAGGATCCTTTTTTTGCCTGATTTTGGTCGTATGAGTTGGTTAGGTGCCGGCCGTTTCGTTCCGGTGCCGGCCATCCACGCCGTTCTGTCAGTAATGATACTCGATTTCAAACCGTGATCGCAGCCGCTCTATGTAAAGTCGTTTCAGCCGTGAGCTGTTGATTATCGCTAGCCTGTCGGCCACATCCGAAGGCTCTTCAGGTTGATCCAGTATGTATCCCTCCACTGTAATGGCGGCTATCCATGGCTCCAGAGTGGTGGGAGAGGGGAGCGGACCACCCCATACGGCATGGTCGGCCCAGCAGTTTGCTCCGCGCTCCACGAGCAGATCCACAAGCCGCACCTGCTTGCCGAAACGTCGCATTACCTCGGCGCGACGCTCTGCTGAGCCGGCCCGGCCCATCTCTCGCAGCATAGCTGCGGCACTCCTGGCGAGCGAGTCGTCAAGGGCGAGCACTATCGATCCCTTGAACCGCGGAGCTTCCCATCGGAGGCTGTCGCGGCAGAGGTCAAACATCCTCGTCGGGGTGATCGTGTCGGTAGTGGCAAGGCTGTCGAGCGCAAGGCTCTCGGTGGTCATGACGGCCATCTGGCGCGCGATGACGGCTTCTGCGGATCGGTCGGTCAGATTCAGATCGGCTCCCCTCTCGGCGGCTGCAGCGAGCCGCAGGGCATATTCCTCGAAGAGTCTCAGTGAAAGCGAGTCGGGGTGGGCGTCAGTGCCGAACAGTTCGCGGAAATCCTCTTCGCCCACAGTCACAGTGCCGACGGTGAGCTTCGGAAAGCGTTCTGCCGCTGCAGCGCAGGGCTGCAACGGCAGAAGCATTATGGTGACTCCTGCTGCAAGCAGGCGCAGTAGTCTGATCACTGGTGTGAGGCGCTGTAGTTGGGAGCCTCGCTGGTAATGGCCACGTCGTGGGGATGGCTCTCGGCCACACCGGCATTGGTGATACGTGTGAACTTGGCGTTGTGGAGATGCTCTATGTCGGGAGCTCCGCAATAGCCCATGCCCGAACGAAGTCCGCCGAGCATCTGGTAGGTCACCTCATAGAGCGCACCCTTGTAGGGCACGCGTGCTGCGATGCCTTCCGGCACGAGTTTCTTGACGTCGTTCTCTCCGGCCTGAAAGTAGCGGTCCTTCGATCCCTTCTCCATGGCTTCGAGCGAGCCCATGCCGCGATATGCCTTATATTTACGTCCGTTATAGATGATCGTCTCGCCCGGCGACTCCTCGACGCCGGCAAGCATTCCGCCGAGCATCACGCTGTAGGCGCCAGCTGCGAGGGCCTTGACGATGTCGCCCGAATAGCGTATGCCACCGTCGGCGATCAGAGGCACTCCGGTGCCTTTCAGCGCCTTGGCCACGTCATATACGGCCGAGAGCTGCGGCACGCCTACGCCTGCTATCACACGCGTAGTGCAGATCGAACCCGGACCGATGCCCACCTTCACGCCGTCGGCGCCGTTCTCCACCAGATATTTGGCGGCCTCGCCGGTGGCGATGTTGCCTACTACCACGTCGATATGGGGATATTTTTCCTTTACCGCTTTCAGCACTCCCACCACGCCGCGCGAATGGCCATGAGCCGTATCGATCACGATGGCGTCCACTCCTGCCTCTACGAGAGCGTCGACGCGCTCCATCGAGTCGTTGGTCACGCCTACGCCGGCAGCCACGCGCAGACGTCCGCGCGAGTCTTTGCATGCGTTGGGCTTGTCCTTGGCTTTGGTGATGTCTTTGTAAGTTACCAGTCCAACCAGTTTGCCGTCGGATCCGACTACCGGCAGTTTCTCGATTTTGTGCTCCTGGAGTATCTGTGCGGCTTCCTCAAGGTTGGTCGACTGGTTGGTGGTGACGAGATTTTCCGAAGTCATCACCTCGTCGATCGGACGGTCAAGATTGCGCTCGAAGCGGAGGTCGCGGTTGGTCAGAATGCCCACCAGCTTGCCGTCGCGGGTGATCGGCACGCCGCTGATGCGATAGCGCGCCATCAGGTTTTCCGCGTCCTGAATCAAATGCTCGGGAGAGAGGAAGAAGGGGTCGGTGATAACGCCGTGCTCGGA
>CALHWU010000143.1 GCA_938039795.1 uncultured Muribaculaceae bacterium | reverse complement strand
TCGGGGGTCGCGGCTGATGTCGACCATCGGGCTGAACGTCCAGTTGATGCCCGACGCCGACATCTCGACGGCCGCCGTGCGTGCAGCCGCTTCTATGGCAGGGATGTTCCAGGTGCACGACATGCCGAGCGGTATCGGAAATACGGTCTCGAAGCCGTGGATCACGTCCATGCCTATCAGCAGCGGGATGCCGAGGCGTGATTTCTCGACGGCGAGCTGCTGCAGGGCGCGGATTTTCTCGGCCCCCCTGATATTGAAAGTGCCTCCGATCTTGCCTTCGGCCACGGCTGCTTCGGTGTTGTGGTCGATGACGGCGCCCGTCATGATGTCGCCTGAGGAAGGTAGATTGAGCTGTCCTATCTTTTCTTCAAGCGTCATCTTCGACATGAGGCTGCTGATGAAACTGTCCATCTTCTCGCGCTCCGCTGTATCGGCCGGCGTCGTGGCCGATACTGACGATGCCGATATGAAGGCGGCGGTAGTCAGCACTGCTATATTTTTCATGTGATACTGGATTTACTGTGAAATTCTCTGATTGGTTGTGGTATATATGACAAGCCAGCCCGGAGCCGTGATGGTGGCACGACTGCGGGCTGGATTTATGTTGCCTTATATGGCGCTGATCAGTTGCCGCTGGCGGCGGAGTCGTCGGTATCCGGAGCTTTGTCGATCAGGTCGAGGAACTGGTCAAGCTTGGGAGTGACGATGATCTCCGTGCGGCGGTTGCGCTGGCGGCCAAGCTCGCTGTCGTTGTCGGCGATAGGATTGAATTCGCCGCGGCCGGCAGCCGAGAGACGCGAGGGATTGACGTCGAAATCGTTCTGGAGCACCTGCACGATCGACGATGCTCGCAGAGCCGAGAGATCCCAGTTGTTGCGGATATTCGTGCGGTGGATGGGCACATTGTCGGTATTGCCTTCGACAAGCACGTCGTAGTCGCCGTAGTCCTTGATGATCTTGGCGATTTTCGAGAGGGTCTGCATGGCGCGTTCGTTCACCTCATAGCTGCCCGACTTGAAGAGCATGTTGTCGGCAAGCGATATATAGACCACGCCCTTGAGCACCTTCACGTCGACCTCCTTGAGCTCCTCGCGCGAGAGCGAGCGGGTCAGGTTGTTGGTCAGCACCATATTGAGCGAGTCGCTTTTCGACTTGGCCTGCACGAGCTGCTTGATATACTGGTTGGAAGCGTTGATTTCATCGACGAGTTTCGAGATGTTGATCGATCCCTGCTGGTTCTGCAGGAGGCTCTGGTTGAGCGAACCCTGCATCTGCTCGTAGTTGCGCTTCAGATCCTCGTTGTTGCGGCGGGCCTGTTCGAGCAGGGTCTCCAGGCTGCGGGCGTTGGCGCGGCTTTCGGCCAGAGCCACCTGCGATGCGTTGTAGTCCTTGGTGAGCTCGTCGTAGCGGTTCTGAAGAGCGGTGTACTTCTTGTTGGATGTGCAGCCGCTGGCCATCATGACGGCTGCGGTGCCAAGAATCATAACCTTGAAAATGTTCATATTGCTGATTGATTTTGGTTTCAGTTGCTGATAATTATAACGTTGCGGGCCTGCGGGCGGTTCATTTCACTTCCCAGGTCTCGCCGGCGAGAATCATTGATCTGAGCGAGTCGAAGCCGTGGGCGGCGCGCACCTCCTCGACCTGGCGGTCAACCTCGTCGTTGTAGACCGGAGCCTCCACGTCGCGTATCACGCCGATGGCGAGCGGCAGATCGGTGCCGTCCATCATGGCGAGCTGCTGGTGCAGGAAGTTGCTCTTGCAGTGGGCGTCGTGGACGAGCACGTCGTCGATGGTGTAGCCATCCTTGCCGATCTCCACGGCCTTGAGCAGGAAGCCGTCGCGCACGAGGCCGCGCTCGTTGTCCTTGCCGAAGAGCATCTTCTGGCCGTCGACAAGGTGGATCGTGCGCTCGGCGCGGTGCTCGCGGTCGGTGATGAAGTTGTGTATTCCGTTGTTGTATATCACGCAGTTCTGGAGTATCTCCACCACGCTTGTCCCATGGTGGCGTGCGGCTGCCGTCAGCACCTCCTGCGAGATCTGGAGCTCCACGTCGATGCTGCGCGCAAAGAAGTTGCCGCGCGCGCCGAATACGAGCTCGGCCGGTATGAACGGATCCTCCGTCGTGCCGTAAGGCGACGTCTTCGACACGAATCCGCGGGCGCTCGTGGGGGAGTACTGACCCTTGGTGAGGCCGTAGATCTTGTTGTTGAAGAGGAGCATGTTGATGTCGATGTTGCGGCGCACGGCGTGGATAAAGTGGTTGCCTCCGATGGCGAGGCCGTCGCCGTCGCCCGAGATCTGCCATACGGTCATCTCCGGATTGGCCACCTTGAAGCCGGTGGCTATGGCGGCCGCTCGTCCGTGGATTGTGTGGAAGCCGTAGGTGTTCATATAGTAGGGGAGTCGGGAAGAGCATCCGATACCCGATATGACGGCCGTACGGTGGGGCGGCACGCCGATGGCGGCCATGGCTTTGTGGAGTGAGTTGAGTATGGCGTGGTCGCCGCATCCCGGACACCAGCGCACGGGCTGGTCGCTCTTGTAGTCGGCGGGAGTATATGCTGTGTTGTCCATTGCTTCTGGATTATTGGTTTAACGGTTGTCGTCGATGATGGCTCTTACCTTTTCGGCCACTTCGCTGACCATGAAAGGCTGACCCTGGACTTTGTTGATGCGGCTTATCGCTACGTCGGGATACTTGGCCTGCAGATAGTCGGCAAACTGGCCGGTGTTGAGCTCGGCCACGATCACGCGGCGGTAGCGGCGAAGCACCTCGCCCGTATTGGCCGGCAGAGGATTGATGTAGCGGAAATGGGCGAAGTCCACAGCCACTCCCTCTTTGGCGAGGTCGGCCGCGGCCGTGCGCAGATGGCCGTAAGTGCCTCCCCATCCCACCAGCAGGGTGTCGGCCCCGGGCTGGCTGATGACGTCGAGAGCGGGTATGTCGTCGGCTATGCGGGCTATCTTTTCGCGTCGGGTGTAGACCATGCGCTCATGGTTGGCCGGGTCGTTGGATATCGCGCCGGTGTTGTAGTCTTTTTCCAGTCCGCCTATGCGGTGGGTGAGACCTTCCGTGCCCGGGATGGCCCAGTAGCGCACCTTTGTGTTCTCGTCGCGGTGATACGGGCGCCATGCGCTCTCGGCAGCGGCTTCGGGCGATATGTAGTGGGGGCGGATGGCGGGATACTCATCGTCGTCGGGCACGCGCCATGCCGATGAGCCGTTGCCGATGAAGGCGTCGGTCAGCAGTATCACCGGGGTCATGTGCTCTATGGCGATGCGGCACGCCTCGAAAGCCATCGTGAAGCAGTCGGTGGGAGTGGCAGGAGCCACTACGGCTACAGGGCTCTCGCCGTTGCGTCCGTAAAGCGCCTGCATGAGGTCGGTCTGTTCGGTCTTGGTGGGGAGGCCGGTCGAGGGGCCGCCGCGCTGCACGTCGATGACCACCAGCGGCAGCTCGGCGATTACGGCCAGTCCGATGCCCTCGCTCTTGAGCGCAAGTCCGGGGCCCGATGTGGAGGTGACGGCCAGATCGCCGGCGAAAGCGGCTCCTATGGCGGAGCACACACCGGCTATCTCATCCTCCATCTGGAGGGCTTTGACGCCGAGATCCTTGCGCTTGGCGAGCTCCTGGAGTATGTCGGTGGCGGGGGTGATGGGGTAGCTGCCCAGGAAGAGCGGGCGCCCGCTCTTCTCCGACGCCATGATGAGACCCCATGCGGTGGCGGTGTTGCCGTTGATGTCGGTGTAGATGCCTTTGCGCGCCGGTTCCGACTCTATGCGGTAGGTCGACACGGTGGCGTGTATGTTGGAGCCGTAGTCATAACCGGCGTGGATCACCTTCTCGTTGGCCTCGAAGATGGCCGGTTTTTTGGCGAATTTCTTCTTTAGGAAGTGCACGGCTGCCGGCAGCGGGCGGTCGAACAGCCAGCATACGAGTCCGAGGCAGAAGATGTTGCGGCATTTGAGCACGCTCTTGTTGTCGAGGCCACTCTCGGCCAGGGCGGCCTTTGTCATAGTAGTGACGGGTACCTCCAGCACCTGGGCGCGTATGCCCAGCTCGGCGAACGGATCGTCGGTAGTGAATTTTGCCTTGTCGAGATCGGCCTGCTTGAACGAGTCGATGTCCACGATGATCACTCCACCCTCCTTGACATATTTGCAGTTCTGTTTCAGGGCGGCAGGATTCATGGCTACAAGTACGTCGCACTGGTCGCCCGGAGTATGCACTCCGGTGCCTACGCTTACCTGAAAGCCCGACACTCCGCCGAGCGATCCCTGCGGGGCGCGTATCTCCGCCGGATAGTCGGGGAAAGTGGATACCTGGTTGCCGATCCCGGCCGACACGTTGGTGAAGATGTTGCCAACGAGCTGCATGCCGTCGCCGGAGTCGCCAGAGAAGCGGACCACTACCTTGTCGAGGGTCCTCACGTTTGTCTCTTCTGTCATGATGCTTATGCTTGCGATTGCACTGTTTGTTGATTACTTTTCCAGTATTTTAAGGTCGGAGTGTGGCCGGATCTCATTTCTGTCCGTTAAGATCCGCCATGCTCTCCCGTTTCATGGTGCGCCGGAGCCTTCCGCTGCAACGCGCCGCAAAGTTAAGTAAAAATTATTGAATAAATTACCTAAAGTTCATTCACTTTGTCGGCAGATCGTCACTGATCTGTCGCGAAGGTGGCCGACGGCCTCGATTTCCCCGCTGCCGGGAGGCTTTTGGCGGCGATTGCAGTTTTTAACGCACGCCCGGCCGTTGTCACATCTTTTTTATGTAAATTTGCGGCGTGAATCTCCTGTAACCCATTAAAAAGCGATTTCCGACCGATTATGAGTGAACGACTGAGCGACCTCTGGAGCTGGACCCGACGCTACGTCAATCTGCCTTTCGTGCTGATGACGGGAGTACTCGTCTATGTGCTTTTTTTTAATGACAATTCCATCCTCGACAATTACCGCTATCAGCAGGAGATCGACAGGCTGCAGGCGGAAATAGCCGCCAATTACGACACGCTGCGATATTACGAGGCTCTCAACGAGAGGCTCCGCACAGATCCCGAGACGATGGAACGCATCGTCCGCGAGCAATACCACATGCAGCGTCCCAATGAAGATATATTCCTTGTAGAATGAACAATACGTCATCTCAGCGCCTTTGGGCGCAATGGATCGCCGTGGCCGGACTCCTTCTTGTTTTTGCAGCCACGGCACTCCCTCTCCTTAAAGTCAGCTCCGGCATCTACCGGTGGATTTATGCCTCGGGCGCTCTTCTGGCCATAGCGGGCCGTGCCTGCGCCAAGTCGCCGTCCGACGATCTGAGGGTGCGCAGGCTCTGCCGTCTGGAGCTCTGGGCCGCCATAATGTTCGGTGCGGGGGCTGCCTTCATGTTTATCTACCCGTGGCAGACCGACTGGATGGCTTTCACTCTGGCCGGAGGCGCGGTGGAAGTGTATGCCTCTCTGATGATACCCCGGGCCATGCGCCGGGCTTCGTCCAAGGGTAAAAAGAGTTAAAAGCCGTTACTGCGGCTTCACACTTTCCCCATAAAGCGACATTATTCAGCGGAAATTGTTAATTTTGCGGCGAAATGTCACTCAACCTCACCATAGACCAGGGCAATTCGGCCGCCAAGGTGGCCCTTTGGGACGACGGGGAGCTCCTCGACCAGATCGTGGAGCCGACCATCACGTGCGCCCATATGAAGCGTTTTCTCGCGCCCTACGGGCGTCCGGCCAACGCCATGCTCTGCTCCGTGTCGGCAAAGGAGAGCCGTCTTACCGACATCATCGCCAAATATGCCGATAACGTCAGCCGGCTGACCAACTCCACGCCACTCCCCATCACCATCGACTACCGCACCCCGTCGACTCTCGGCACCGACCGCATAGCGGCCGCAGTGGGAGCGTGGGCTTCCTTTGCCGGACAGCCTCTGCTCGTGGTCGACGCCGGCACGGCTGTGACATACGACGCCGTCACTGCCGACGGGCATTTTGTAGGCGGCAACATCGCGCCGGGAATGCGCATGCGTCTCGACGCGCTCCACCGCTACACGGCGCGTCTCCCTCTTGTGGAGGTGCCCCGCACCATCGCCTACGACACATTCCTCGGATTCGACACTCCCTCGGCCATGATTCTCGGGGCCGTCTACGGCATAGTCGGTGCCATCTCCTATTACAGGGCGCATCTCCCGGCCGGCACCCACACCGTATTGTCGGGAGGGTGGGCGCAGGAACTCAGCAAGCTCATTGACTTTGACGTGACTGTCGACACCGATCTCGTCAGCCGCGGACTCAACAGAATAATAACCTACAATGAACATAAATAGCAGACTCGCGGCCGCCATCGCAGCGGCTGCAATAGCATGCGCATCGCTTTGCGCACAGACCACAAGCCCGTATTCACGCTTCGGATTCGGCACTCTCAGCGACAATGCCACGTCGGCACAGCGGCAGATGGGCGGAGTGGGCTACGCGCTCGGTTCGGGCCGTTCGATCAATGTGATGAACCCGGCGTCGTATTCGCGGATCGACTCGCTGACCTTTCTTTTCGATATGGGTGTGGATCTGACGTTTTTCAACCGCACTCAGGACGGCGCCAGATTCAGCGACAACGGCGGCGGACTTGAATATGTCACGATGCAGTTCCCGATAAGCAAGCGTCTCGGAGCGAGCTTCGGACTGTTGCCGTTCTCTTCGGTGGGATATGCGTTCGGATCTGACATCAACAACGGTTCCTACTCCCATCAGGGTTCGGGCGGTCTCAACCAGTTCTATGTCGGAGCCGCCTACAATATCTGGGGCGGTCTGTCGGCCGGACTGAATTTCTCATATCTCTTCGGCACCAACAACAACGAGGTGTATATCTACCCTTCAGGCGGCTTCTCGTCGCTTTTCCGGCAGGAGTTTCAGGTGCGAGATTTTAGGTTCCAGCTCGGACTGCAGTATGAGCAGAAGATAGCCACCGACCGATATATAGGAGTAGGACTGGTTTTTGCGCCCGGCAAGGATCTCCTGGGGCATGCGCGCCTGATAAAATATGACCTGTCGAGCAACGAGGCCCCCGACACGGTGCAGAGCATACGCATGCGTCACAATTTCTCATTGCCCTCCACCTGGGGTGTCGGCATCAACTACCGCCATGCCAACCGTCTGCTTGTCGAAGCCGACTTCACCTATCAGCCCTGGGCCAAAGCGAAGTTCTCCCAGATGGCTGATTTCCCTCCGACTGTCTATGCCGACCGCTGGAAGGTGGCTCTCGGCGCACAGTTCCGTCCGCGTGAGCGCGGCAGCTATTTCCAGTCGGTCACCTACAGGGCCGGAGCGTTTTTCAACCGCGATTATATTACTATCGGCGGCAACAATGTCCGTGAATACGGTCTGGCGTGCGGATTCGGATTCCCCACCTACTCCACCAAGAGCATCATCAATCTCGGATTCGAGTACCGCCGGCGTCAGGCGCATCCGGAGGTCATGGTGAAAGAAAACTATTTCAGCATCACTCTCGGCATCAATTTCAACGAGATGTGGTTCTTCAAACGTAAGATCGACTGATGCCCCGGGCGTCGATGCGGATATTGCCTGTTGCGGCCGGAGCGGCGCTCGCGGCGTGCTCGTGGTGCGCGGTCTCCTGCGGAGGCGACGACCACCGCGAGTATACCGCCAACGTCGACCCGGAGTTTGTGGCCACTATGACCACCACCGATGTCAGCACCCTGATATCCGACTCCGGCATCACCCGCTACCGTGTCGTGACTCCGCTCTGGCTCGTCTACGACGAAGCCCGCGAGAGCCGGTGGCGTTTTCCTTCGGGACTCCACCTTGAGCGTTTCGACGATTTCTTCAACCGCGAGGCTACCATCGACTGCGACTCGGCCACATATTTTAAGGTCAAACAGCTATGGAGGCTCGACGGACATGTCCGCGTCACCAATATGGCGTCGGAGCGGTTCCTTACCTCGCAGCTTTTCTGGGATCAGAGGCGCGGCAAGGTCTATTCCGACTCGTTCATCCGTATCGAGCGGTCCGACCGCATCATGGAGGGATACGGTTTCGAGTCAAACAACTCCATGACCGATTTCAAGGTGCGCGACGTCTCGGCCATTCTCCCGGTGGAGCAGTTCTCGCCGGGATCTTCTCCGGCTGATTCCCTGTCGGCTCCTGCGGTCGCCGAAGCTCAGCCCGACACCGTCGGCTCACGCCGCCGTCAGCCGCAGCGTCTCGGCCAGCGTCATGCCTCGCCCGATTCCTCCGCCGCACGTCCGGCCCGTGCCGTCAAAAATCTTCCTCAGCAGCCTCAGCCTACCACCCCTGCGCCCCAGCGTCCACGTAATATTAAGCTCAACGACCAACAATGACACCTGTAGCCTGGCTTGTACTCACCATCGTATCTCTTGTGTTCTCCGGACTGTTTTCCGGCACCGAGATCGCATATATCACTTCCGACCGCGTCCGAGTGGAGCTCGACGTAAAGAAAGGCGGACTCTTCAGTCATATCCTGAGCCGCTTCTATTCCGATCCGGATTTCTTTATATCCACCATACTGGTAGGCAACAATATAATGCTTGTGGTCTACGGCATGGGAGCCGCATTCTTCATCGAGAAGTGCTGGCTCGCCCATTACAATCTCAACCAGGCCGTAGTCCTGATCCTGTCTACGCTCATTTCCACCGGCGTCATTCTCATCACCGGAGAGTTTTTCCCAAAGGCCATATTCCGTATCAATCCCAACACGTCGCTGCGCATTTTCGCATTGCCGATATATCTCTTCTACCTTCTCCTCTGGCCCATATCGGCTTTCACATCGTGGCTATCGCGCACACTTATGAAGCTGTGCGGCTTCAGGAGTGACTCCCCACAGACAGGCATGCTGTCAGTGGGCGAGCTCAATTCCTATCTCGACCGCACGATCGACGACGTCAATCCGCAGAAGACACCGGTGGAGAATGAGGTGAAGATTTTCCACAACGCCCTCGACTTTTCCACAACCCACATCCGCGACTGCATGCAGCCGCGCAATGAGATAGTGGCCGTCGACTTCTCCACCACCACGCGCGACGAGCTCAGCGCCCTCTTCACATCCTCCGGACGCAGCAAGATAGTGGTCTACGACGAGGATATCGACAATGTCAAGGGATATATCCACGTCAGCGAGCTCTTCAACCCCGAGAACGACTGGCGCAAGGCCGTAAAGCCTGTGGTTTTCGCTCCGGAGACACTCCTCGCCAAGAAGCTCATGCAGCGCCTGCTCGCCGAGAAGCGCTCGATGGCTGTGGTGGTCGACGAATTCGGCGGCACAGCAGGACTTGTCACTCTCGAAGACCTTGTCGAAGAGATATTCGGCGACATACAGGACGAGCACGACACCTCGCGCCCCATGGCCCGCGAGATCGAGCCTGGAGTATATGAATGCAGCGGCCGCATAGAGATTGAGACCCTGCGCGAGACATGCCACGTCGACATACCCGAGGATGACGACTACCAGACCCTAGCCGGCTATATCCTCCACTCCGTAGGCGCCATCCCTGCCCAGGGAGAGCAGATAGAGATCGAAGGCCTTCAGTTCACCATCGTGCGCCGCACCGCCACTCGCCTCGAACTCATACGCATCGCCCCGGCCAAAGCCGAAGATGCCCCCTCCGCCTGACTTCCGCCTGATTATCTTAGATTAGCTAAGGTAGCTATGGTAGCTAAGATAGCTATAATAGCTAAAATAGCTACCCATTATTTTTTTCAAAAATTTTCCCTCAAAAATTTGGTTTATTTAATAAACCGATTTATCTTTGCATCGGATTCGAGAGCATAATCGCGCGCAAAGCTCTCTTATTTTTTCAAAATATGGTTTACTCCATAAACTGATTTATCTAATCGTTAACTTGTAAAAAGATGGAAGACAAAAAACTGACTGAAATCGAGAGCATCGAACTGATCACCTTGATGATCAACCGCACCAAGGAGCGCTACATCGGCAGCGGCAACATCATGCTCCTCTGGGGCTACCTCGTAGTAGCTGTCACTGTCCTCGTATGGGTAATGTTTGAAATCACCCACAATCCCGCATGGAACTGGCTCTGGTTCGCCATTCCATTCGTAGGCGGTATAGCCACTCCGCTTATGGACCGCAGGGAAAAGCTCCGCAAAGGCGTCACCACTTATTCCGACATGATCACTGACCGGCTATGGACGCTCTTCGGCCTCTCGGAAATGGTGCTGATAGTGCTCTGTCTTGTCGCGGCCTATTGTTTCGCCGTCAACTGCTGGGCCGCCATGCTGGTGTATTCATTCATCGTCGCGGCCTTCGCCGAGATAGTCCAGGGCATTGTCGTGAAGGAGAAGAGCCTCGTCGCCGGAGGAGGAATAGGACTGTTTCTCGGCATTATGACGCTCTGCTGCGTGGTCGGTCGTGTTCATTTGTACGCCGACTGGTTTCTGCCTCTGTTCATGCTCGGATTCGTGTGCATGATGATTGTGCCGGGCCATATTCTCAATTATAAAATGCGCCGTAAATGAAGGAGCTCGATCCTCTGTTGCACTCGCAGTTGCGCCTCGCGGTCATGTCGATACTGATGAGCGTCGAGGAAGCCGACTTCGTATATCTGCGCGAAAAGACCGAGTCGACAGTCGGCAACCTCAGCGTACAGCTCGACCGCCTCTCAGCCGCAGGCTACATCACCGTTGAGAAAGGCTTTGCCGGCAAGCGCACCCGTACCCTCTGCCGGATTACTCCGCTCGGCCGTGCCGCTTTCGAAAGCTACGTCGACGCCCTCCGTCAGTATCTGCCCCTCTGAAATAGTCCAAAGTTCCCCGGAGGATCCGAGAGTTCCGATACTTCCGATTTCTCCGATCCCCCCTTACAAAAAATCCCCTTGCCGGGCTGCTCGGCAAGGGGATTTTATTATAGGATGATATTGATTATTCTTCGTCGATGCGGAACTCCTCGTCCATGTCGCCGTCGAAGTCGAGATCGTCGAGATCGTCAATTTCTTCGTCCGTCTCAGGCTTGGATGAGTCGGATTTGGATGACTCGGTGCTTTCCGATGCCTTGCCCGATTTTGTCGCGCTCTTTTTGCGGGGGGCGCCGTCGCTCTCGCGTAGGGCCTCCATGATCTTGGCCTCGATCTCATCGGCGAGTTCGGGATTGTCCTGAAGCACCTTCTTGGCGGCGTCGCGGCCCTGCGCAAGGCGTGAGTCGTCGTAGCTGAACCATGAGCCGCTCTTCTGGATGATGCCGTATTCCACTCCCAGATCCACCAGCTCGCCGCTGCGCGAGATCCCTTCGCCGAACATTATGTCGAACTCGGCGCGCTTGAAGGGGGGTGCTACCTTGTTTTTGGTCACTTTCACCTTGGTGTGCTTGCCAAGAACGTTATCGCCATCCTTGATGGAAGTGCTCGCACGGATATCTATGCGCACCGAAGCGTAGAATTTCAGGGCGTTGCCGCCTGTGGTGGTCTCCGACGGGCCGAACATCACGCCGATCTTCTCGCGAAGCTGGTTGATGAAGATGCAGGTGGTGTTGGTGCGGGAGATGGTGCCGGTCAGCTTGCGCATGGCCTGCGACATCAGGCGTGCCTGGAGGCCTACGTTGCGGTCGCCCATGTCGCCTTCGATCTCGCTCTTGGGAGTCAGGGCGGCAACGGAGTCCACCACCAGTATGTCGATGGCCGACGAGCGGATCAGCTGCTCGGCGATCTCAAGGGCCTGCTCGCCGTTGTCGGGCTGCGAGATCAGCAGGTTGTTGACGTCAACGCCCAGTTTTTCGGCATAGAAGCGGTCGAATGCATGCTCCGCGTCGATGATTGCGGCTATGCCTCCGAGCTTCTGCGCCTCGGCTATGGCGTGGATGGCGAGGGTGGTCTTGCCCGACGACTCGGGGCCGTAGATCTCGATGATGCGGCCGCGGGGGAAGCCGCCGACGCCCAGAGCATAGTTGAGGCTAACAGAGCCGGTGGGGATCACCTCCACGTCCTCGATGTTGTCGTCGCCGAGTTTCATGACGGCTCCTTTGCCGTAGTCCTTCTCGATCTTCTGCATCGCGGCAGCGAGGGCTTCGAGGCGCGCTTTCTTGGGGTCAACGGCCTCTTTATCTTTTTTTGTGGCAGTCTTTTTCTTTTCCATGTTGTCTTTACGGTTTGAGGGTTGCAGGCCGAGGGACATCATGCCGCCGGCTCACTGCAAAGTTACGAATTTTATTGGGCAAAAACTATGCACAATGCAATTAAAAAAGTCTAATCATAACTTTTTTCGCTATGTCGCCGAACAATCCACAACGCCCGGCGTTTTATTGGTACATAGCAAAATTACTTTTTCCATTGCAAGAAATGTGATAATGATTGGTTTATTATCTAAGCGAGGAGACGTTGTGAAAACATCTCCTCGTTGCCTTTTTATATCGGCCGGTTCATTATGACTCGCTCCCACGGCTCTGCGGCAGGCTCTCGCAGATGATGGCTGTCAGCTCGGCAGCGGTCAGGCCGGGGATGCACGCCGCCGTGTCAGCGCCTTCGAGAGCGGCTGCGATGGCATCGGGCGTCGGCTTGATGCCGGTCAGGCATCCGAGCAGCGCAGTCTCCGGGTCGGTCAGGGCGAAGAAATCGCCCGACAGCTCCACTCGCTCTATCAGTCCGTCGGCTCCCGTTATGATTCCGGGGCGGATCTCGCCGACCCCTTCGATGCGGCGTC
Organism: uncultured Muribaculaceae bacterium; assembly: GCA_938039795.1. Lineage (GTDB taxonomy): Bacteria > Bacteroidota > Bacteroidia > Bacteroidales > Muribaculaceae > Paramuribaculum. The sequence goes on along the minus strand of CALHWU010000143.1, from coordinate 5,494 downwards.
CGGCGTCGCGGCGTCCGCGGCGACGGAAAAGCCATTCAGGGGCGTAATACTCCTGTTCCATCGTTTCTATTCCGGCCACGTCGGCTTGGGTCAGCACGAGCGTCCGGTCGCCGCAGAGGCTGTCTCTTACCGATCTCTTGAACTCCTCCAGTCCGATCGTAGAGTGTTCGCGGACGGTCGTGATGCGGCTCTCCACCGACTTCACTCCCTTCGACTGCAGCTTGGCACGCGAGGGGGTGATAGCCCCCGTCATGGTGGCAAGGTCGGCGTCATAGAGCATCGTGCCGTGGACTATGCTGCGGCCCGGCAGATGATAGAATGCGTTGCCCGACACCTTGCGGCCCGAGATCATTATGTCGTTGCGCGAGGTGTCGGCCGTGGCGTCGAGGCCTATCGAGCGGAGCATGGCCGCCACGCCCGAGGTGTATTCGGCGAAAGTCGTCACCACGTCAGCCGACGGGGTGATGTAGCTCATCATTATGTTGTTGCGGTCGGCATAGACGCATCCCCCTCCGCTTTTGCGGCGCACTACCCTGATGCCGTGGCTGCGGCAGAAGCCGAGGTCGGTCTCCAGCTCCACATCCTGATGTCGACCGCAGATCACCGTAGGGTCGACCTGCCACATGAAGAAATAGCTCTCGTGGCCCGGGCGCCGGGCGAGCCACTCCTCCATGGCGAGATAAAAAGGCAGAGGGCGGCCGGTATGGTCGCCCTCTGCGGGAAGTTGTGCGTATATCATTTGTTGGATATGATTTCGTAGACGGTGCACGGGCCGAGGAGCTTCACACGGGAAGTGTTCGCCTCCAGAGGCACGGTGACGAGCTGACGGCTGATCGGGGTGGTGCGCACCACGGCGCCCGTGCTGTCGAGCTGTACGAGCGTGCAGCCTGCGCCCGGATTGCCGAGCATCAGCGTCAGGCTCTTGGTGCCGGGCTTGCGGTCGAAGGTCATCGCGCCTTTGAGGACGTATTCGGTCGAGGGATCGTTGTCAAACGCTCTGACGGCCTTGGGGCAGCAAGCCTCAAGATTGATGCCGAGGCGCTCCGAAGTCAGCGGATTGACGTCGAATGTGCGGATCGCGAGCCAGTTGGACTTCGGCGAGTGTAGCTTGCGGATGCGCACGTAGCGTGCGTCGACGGGCTCGCCCTGCCAGTGGATCCTGTAGGTGCGCTGCATCGAGTCGGTGAGTGCTTTCCACTCTTTGCCGTCAACCGATGCCTCGAGTATCACGTTGTCGAAATAGTCCACGTCGTCTGTCGAATTGCGGCCCTGAAGTATGTTCACTTCTTCGACTTTGCGCACAGCGCCCAGGTCAAGACCGGCCCAGTGTCCGGCTTTCTGGGCGTTGCCCGAGTGGTAGTAGGTAGTCGAGTCGTTGTCGAGCATCGCCTTTGCCTGCGATGAGGCGAGGCTGCGGTAGGTGCCCACGCCCTTGTACATCGCCGGCACTTCGCCCGCCTGCTTGGTGTAGAAGGCTTCGAGCATGCCGTCCATGGCGTTCTGATAGAACGGCTGGAGCTTCATCGAGCCTGATTTGTGGGCTATGTAGGCCGCCTTCTCCTCGTCGCTCATGAGATTTGCGAGATAGGCGTCCCAGAATGCGGCTGCGTCGCCGCTCTCGTAGATCTTGATGAGGTCGAGCGTGCGGTTGCCGCGCTGGCCGAGTTTGGTGAATTCCGTCAGCCACGGCTTCAGCTCCTTGAGCAGAGCCTTGTTGCCGATCTTGTCCATCTTGCCCTCGACAGCCTCGATGGCCTTGAACTCCTTGCGGAGCGCGTCAAACTGGGCCGGAGTGTAGCTGTTGTAGGGGAATGTCACCGTCTCCCACGACTCGTCGCGGCGGTAGCCGGTCTCGGTGTCGGCCGAGTGGATGGCAAACTGGCGGTAGGCCTCGGCCTGCTCGGGGGCGAGCTCCGCGAGGCCGCGCTCCCAGTTGTCGATCGGGTTGTAGTCGGCAACGTTCCAGGCATAGTCGGCCACGCCGTAGAGCGCGAGCTTCGAAGCCTCGCCGTGCTCCATCGGGTTGCTCTCGATGCCCGAGGTCTGGGCAGCGGTCAGAGAGGTGTCAAGGCCGTATACCGGGCCCTGCAGCAGATAGTTGCGGGCATAGTCGGTCACAGGGTAGTTCCACCAGTAGAGGGCCGGACGCTTGATGCGCGTGTCGATGAACTCAAGGGTTTCGGGCGTCAGGTCGCTGCACACCACCGCGCCGGTCCAGAACACCTCGGCTTTCGGGTTGAGTTTCTCGCCGTAGATGGCCAGCTGCCCCTTCGGACCGGGATTGGCCCAGAGCTGCGAGTAGTCGGTGGGGCATATCATGAGGTTGGTGACATCCCCTTTCTTCTCCACGAAGTCGCGCGTCAGATCGTTGACAAGCTCGGCCTGGCGGTTGGAGTCGGTGCCGATACCCTCGATGTCGTCGAAGAAGAGAGCGAACGATCTTACCCCGAGGTCATACATCATGTCGAGCTTGCCGACGAGGCTGTCGTAGTCGGCCTTGTCCCAGCGGATATCCTTTCCCGGATGGATCGCCCACACGAAGTTCACGCGGTTGGCCTTGCAGGCCTCCACAAGCTCGTGGATCTGCTTCGCTTCCTTCTCGGGATAAGGCTGGCGCCAGTAGGGCGAGCTGTGATAGGGATCATCCTTGGGGCCGTAGAGATAGTCGTTCATCTTGTTGCGGCCGTAGAAGTCGATGAGCGACAGGCGCACCTCGTGGCTCCACGGCGTGCCGTAGAAGCCCTCCACCACTCCGCGGTGGGGCAGGTCGGGGAAGTCGGTCACCGTCAGATAGGGCAGCGTATGGTTGGCCGCGATCGGGCTCTCCACGAGCTGCCGCAGAGTCTGTATGCCGTAGAACGCGCCCTTGTCGTCATAGCCCGTGATAGTCACTCCGCGCTTGTCGACGGTGAGCTTGTAGGCGCCCTCCTTTGCCTCGACGCCCTGCTTCCTGGCGGCTTTGGCGCCGGTGACGATGGTCAGCGGCGTGCCCTGCCACGATGTGGGTATCGACGCCTTGAGCAGGTCGGCCTGGTAGCGGTCGTCACCTTTGAGCTTGAAGCCGTCGGCGAAATTGACTGTGCCGGCGTTGCTCACTTCGATGCTCTGTGGCGTCGGATTGATGATTATCCCCTTGTGGTCGAGCTTCTTGCCCGGCACGGCGAGATAATTCTGCACCTCCTTGCGCTGCGACTGGAGGTCGAATGTGTCCTGTCCCCACGCGGGCAGCATCGCTGCCACCGCCAGGGCTGTCAGGATTGACTTACTGATGGTCATAACGGGAAATGGTATTGATTTTACTTATTGTTGTTTTTCGGTCTTTGGCCCGCTGCCGCAGGCCTTACCGCAAAGTTACTCATTCTCCGCCAATTTCGCAAATCCGCTTCATTATCGCTCTCGAATCCGCTCAGATGGTATCATCCATGCGTAGGGCTATCATCCATGCGTAGGGCTGTACCCCCGGTGCAGCCGCCTCCTCGCCACGTCCGGTTTACCACCATCGTCCTCCCGGAGAAGCTATCATCCATGTTGTAGGGCTGTACCCCCGGTGCAGCCGCCGTCCCGTTCCGGGTAGGCCTCTCCCTGCGGCTCTTCTACGAAGAAGCCGTCCCTGCCTGTCCTCTATCCCCACCAAGGCATCGCTCCGCGCGCCATGGCGGGGTTAACCGAGGTCACGAGGTCTCCGACCTCTTCCGCCTCCTTCCCGTTTCTTCCCCTTCTTCCTTTCTCCCTCGGTCTATGCTGTTCAATTCGCGGTTCGCCCCCTCAGGTTGTAGGGCTGTACCTCCGGTGCAGCCGCCGTCCCGCCCCGTCCGGTTTACCACCATCGTCCTCCCGGAGAAGCTATCATCCATGCGTAGGGCTGTATCCCCGGTGCAGCCGCCGTCCCCGTACGGATGGGTTGCCACCATCGGAGCCGCGGAGCGGGCGGAGCATTGTTAGCCGGGGTTCGGAGCGCAGCGTAGACCCCGGACAGCATCAGGCCCTCCCCGTTCGGCCGAGCCCCGGAGGGCGCGAGATCAGCCGCCTCACGCATGGAGCATCATTCCATACCCTCGCTATCGCATCGCCATCGGGAGTGGTCGGAGACCACGTCACTTCTGTTATCCCCGCCATGGCGGGCGTAGCCACGCCTTGGTGGGGGATAGGTGCGACCGCGCTCGGCCTCTTCGTAGATGAGCCGCCGGGAGAGGCCCCGATAGAAAAATTCATCAAGGATGATTTACAGAACAATCTTAGCCAGTTTTATGCTTTGTTCGCCCGCTTTATCCTCATCCGAGATTATTCCATAGATTGTGTGGCTGTCGGTAGGATCCACAGCTATCTGATGGATCCGTTTGTCAGTATTGAAAAGCCTCACAGGCTTCCCGCTCCAGTCCCATTGGGCGATGTGTCCCGCGGTGATGGAATCCATCGGCGTACCATAAAACGCTCCATAGACCGATTGATCGTCAGCCGTCATACTGACAAAGCCCACAAGGGCATTATCATCAGGCTTATATACCCAACCCTGTTTGCTCACGAGTGTCGGGAAGAGATCTACCGCTCCGGTTGCCGTAATTGAAGTGTCATTGATATGGAAAAACTCGACTAATCCTCCGAAAACATTTCCTGTGGCGAAATTCCGTCCGTCAGGACTGACGGCGAGATGCCCGTGAAGCAGCTGTAGATCCCACAGATCCTCATCAAGCGGATAGTTGTCATAACGACACTCTATGGTATCGCCGGATACTATGAAATATCTGCCCGATAGAGGCTGAGTGCGCAGATCGTTTCCCTGCACGAGATACCTGTCTTGACCCAGACATCTGATCTTCACGTCGTCTCCGCCGGTACCCGTGATTATGCGCGAACCGTCATGACTGAAAGCCAACGAGCTGAGATTATGCCTTTCGAGTTTTACCAAAAGCCTCCCGGTCTCGACATCAAAGACAAGAAATTCGCCCGGATCCTTGCCCCTCTCGACGCCGGATGCGTTGACCACCTCTCCCGGTCCCTGCCCCCTCCGCACCATAATATGCGGGGCTTTTTCAGGATGAGCCTTTTCAAAAATCATCACCTCGCCTCCGACCGGCTTGCCCAAAACGTAGACATACCTGTCGTCGACCGACATATCCTGCGCACCGAATATTTCCAGATCGTCCGACAAAACTTCCCACCTGACATCCTCTACCGCAGGGAAAATTTCATTGACGTCGGCCGCATTCTGCGACGTACAGCCGGCGAAACCGCCGGCGCCCAACGCGGCTGCGATGGCAGCCGAGAAAAGAATTATTGTCATATTCCGTTTTGCTATTGGTTTGCAATCATGCATTTTGACAAAGGTAGCTTTTTTGTGACTTTTCTACAATACGCCCCCCTTGTTTTTTATGATGATGCCGTGGCGCATGTATACTCTTTACGCCACAGCGGGCAGGAGGGCGCGGGGGATCGCTCCCACGTCGCCTCTCCGGCCCGGCGGCATTGGCCGGCGCAGCCGTTTCTCTCAAGCTTA
>CALHWU010000142.1 GCA_938039795.1 uncultured Muribaculaceae bacterium | reverse complement strand
TCCCGAAATCGAAATCATTACTCCCACCCGCGATATGGTTCTCACCCGCGAGTATGAGATTGATTATCTCAAGAAACACGGTTATGAGGCTGATTTCAAAAAGCTTGAATACTCTATTAACAAAGGGCTTTGGGGCACTTCGATAGGCGGAAAGGAAACCCTTCATTCCGACCGGACCCTTCCGGAAGAGGCTTACCCCTCGCAAATCACAGCCACCGAGCCTGAAGAACTAACCATCTCATTCAACGAGGGGGAAATTTCCGCTGTCAACGGTCGGGAATTCTCAGACAAGGTCGAGGCAATTCGCGAGGTTGAGCGAATAGGGTCGCGATTCGGCATCGGCAGAGACATGCATATCGGCGACACCATAATCGGCATCAAGGGACGCGTCGGATTCGAGGCCGCCGGCCCGATACTCATCATCGCAGCCCACAAGATGCTCGAGAAGCACACTCTCACCAAGTGGCAGCAATACTGGAAAGACCAGGTGGGCACGTGGTACGGTATGTTCCTCCACGAAGCACAGTACCTGGAGCCGGTAATGCGCGACATCGAAGCCATGCTTGCATCATCGCAGCGCAACGTCAGCGGAACGGTCACCATCCGCCTGCGCCCATATTCCTACACGCTGGTAGGAGTTGACTCGCCGTTTGACCTCATGAAGACCGATTTCGGCGAATACGGCGAGGTCAACAAGGCATGGAGCGCCGACGACGTCAAAGGCTTCACCAAGATACTGGGCAACCAGATGAAGATCTATCACAACGTACAGCGCCGCAACGGCAAGGACGAATGAAAGCGGGAATCATAGGCGGGGCCGGGTATACAGCCGGAGAGCTCACACGCCTGCTCATCAACCACCCCGAAGTGGAGATCGGATTCATTCACTCCACCAGCCACGCCGGACAGCCCGTCAGCTCCGTCCACGAGGGGCTGCTGGGCGACACCGACCTGTGCTTCGCAGCCGACTTCGACCTCAGCGCCGTCGACATACTGTTTCTCTGCCAGGGACACGGCAAAAGCACCCAGTTCTGGGCCGAGCACGCTCTGCCTGAATCACTCCGCGTAGTGGATCTCGCGCAGGACTTCCGCGACGAATCGGCAGGATATGTCTACGGGCTCCCCGAGCTGCAGCGCGACCGCATCCGCTCGGCGCGGCTCGTGGCCAATCCGGGATGCTTCGCCACCGCCCTGCAGCTCTCGATGCTGCCGCTAGCATCGGCCGGCCTGCTTCCGGAGCGCGTCAGCGTGACCGGCGTTACCGGATCCACCGGGGCCGGAGTTAAACCCGGTGCCACAACCCATTTCAGCTGGCGGAGCGACAATCTGTCGGTCTACAAGCCGTTCACGCATCAGCATCTTGCGGAGATCCACCGCTCTCTGGCATCACTGCAGCCCGGATGGGACGGGGAGATCGACTTCGTGCCCGTGCGCGGCGACTTCGCCCGCGGCATCTACACCATGACGTGGATCCACTCCGGCATGACCGAGGCCGACGCACGCAGACTGTATTCCGACTACTACCGCGACGCGCCATTCACCGTAGTAGCGCCCGGCGAGGTCGACCTAAAACAGGCCGTAAACACCAACAAGGCCGTCATAGGCATAGCGGCCGTCGAGGGGCGCCTGCTTGTCACCTGCGCCATCGACAATCTTCTCAAAGGAGCCTCAGGGCAGGCCGTGCAGAACATGAACCTCATGGCCGGATTCGACGAAACCGCCGGACTGCGGCTCAAACCATCAGCCTTCTAATCAGCAGCATGAAACTTTTCGACGTATATTCGCTCTACGACATCGAGCCTGTCAGAGGACAGGGCTCGCACGTATATACCGCCGACGGCACGGAGTATCTCGACCTCTACGGAGGCCACGCCGTCATATCCATCGGCCACGCCCATCCACGCTACGTGGAGGCCATCGCCTCGCAGGCAATCAGGCTCGGATTCTATTCCAATTCCGTAGGCAATTCCCTCCAGACACGGCTTGCCGAGCGCCTCGGCGAAGTCTCCGGCTATGACGACTACTCGCTCTTTCTCTGCAATTCCGGCGCCGAAGCCAACGAAAACGCCATAAAGCTCGCCTCGTTCCAGACCGGACGCGCGCGGCTGCTCGCTTTCTCGCAGGCTTTCCACGGACGCACGTCGGGAGCCGTGGCAGCCACCGACAATCCGAAGATCGTATCGCCCTTCAACGCCACCGACCACGTCACCTTCGTGCCGCTCGGCGATATTGAGGCCGTGCGCCGCGAACTCTCCAGCCGCCAGTATGCCGCTGTGATAATAGAGGGCATTCAAGGCGTGTCAGGCATCCATGAGCCGTCGCCCGAATTTCTGCGACAGCTCCGGCAGGCCACCGAAGAGACCGGCACAATGCTGATACTCGACGAGATACAGAGCGGATATGGCCGCACAGGCTCATTCTTCGCCCATCAGCCTTCGGGCATACGCCCCGACCTCATCACGTGCGCCAAGGGAATCGCCAATGGTTTCCCGATGGGGGCCGTGCTGATATCGCCCCGGTTCGAAGCCCGCAAGGGGATGCTCGGCACCACTTTCGGAGGCAATCATCTGGCCTGTGCTGCAGCTCTCGCTGTGCTCGACGTCATCGAGGAGGAGCATCTGGTGGAAAACGCGGCCCGGGTAGGCGACTATCTGCTGTCGGAGCTCCACCGCATGCCGCAGCTCAAGGAGGTGCGCGGCCGCGGACTGATGATCGGTGTCGAGATCGAAGGCGACGCCGCCGAACTCCGCAAACGCCTGCTCTTCGAGCGGCATATATTCACCGGAGGCGCCGGAGCCCACACAGTGCGTCTGCTCCCCGCTCTCTCGCTCCCGATGGAGGAAGCCCAGCGGTTCATCGACGAATTCCGCTCGCTCATAGCCTCCTGACTTACTGCCTGACTTACACAAGCAATCAACCGGACTTATACTTATGAAGACATTTACCTCAGTGGCCGACATCGGCCCAGTCAGCGAAGCCATAGCCGAAGCGAGGGCCATCAAAGCCGACCGTTTCGCATACACATCGCTCGGGCGCAACCGCACCCTCATGATGGTGTTTTTCAACTCAAGCCTGCGCACCCGTCTGTCCACGCAGAAAGCGGCCCTCAACCTCGGCATGAACGTCATAGTGCTCGACATCAATCAGGGCGCATGGAAGCTTGAGACGGAGCGCGGCGTCGTAATGGACGGCGACAAGCCGGAACATCTGCTCGAAGCGATTCCCGTCATGGGATGCTACGCCGACATCATCGGCGTGCGCGCATTCGCATCGCTGACCGACAAGAAAGCCGACTACGAGGAAAAGGTCATCAATCAGTTCATCCGATATTCCGGACGCCCCGTATTCAGCATGGAGGCCGCCACGGGCCATCCGCTGCAGGCATTCGCCGACCTCATCACCATCGAGGAGCACAAGACCAGGAAGCGCCCTAAAGTAGTGCTGACCTGGGCCCCGCATCCGAGAGCGCTCCCCCAGGCTGTCCCCAACTCATTCGCGCAGTGGACCGTGGCTGCAGGTTATGACGTCGTCATCACTCACCCCCACGGCTACGAGCTCGCCCCGGAGTTCACAGCCGGAGCCACTATCGAGTATGATCGCGAGAAGGCTTTCAGCGGAGCCGACTTCATCTATGCCAAAAACTGGTCGGCCTATGCTGATCCCAATTACGGCAAGATCCTCTCGACCGACCGCGCATGGACTGTCGACACCCGCTCGATGGAGCTCACCGACAACGCCTTCTTCATGCATTGCCTGCCGGTGCGCCGCAACATGATAGTCACCGACGACGTCATCGAGTCAGACCGGTCGCTCGTCATTCCCGAGGCCGCCAACCGCGAGATCTCCGCACAGACAGTATTAAAACGCATGCTTCAATCGCTGTGACTCTCAAGAATATCACAATCGTAAAGATCGGAGGCAACGTCGTCGACGACCCCGAGGCTCTCCGCCGCTTCGCCGCCGACTTCGCCCGGCTCCAGGGACGCCGCATCCTCGTGCATGGAGGCGGAAAGGAGGCCACCCGCATGAGCCAGGCGCTCGGCATACCCACAACCATGATCGACGGACGCCGCGTCACCGACGCCGCCACTCTCGACGTCGTGACAATGGTATATTCCGGTCTGGTCAACAAGCGCATCGTGGCGCTGCTGCAGAGCCTCGGCTGCAATGCCGCCGGATTCTGCGGCGCCGACGCCGGACTTGTCAGAGCCACACGGAGGCCTCCGCGCGACGGCGTGGACTTCGGTTTCGTAGGCGATCTTGATCCGATGGGAGTCGACATCCTTACACTATCGTGGCTCCTCGAATCGGGAATCACCCCGGTGTTCAGCGCCATCATGTCGGACGGTGAGGGACAGCTTCTCAACTGCAACGCCGACTCCGTAGCCTCATGTCTGGCCAAAGCCTGCGCGCGCGTCGCCGAGACGCATCTCGTCTACTGCTTCGAGATGCCCGGAGTGATGCGCGACATCAACGATCCCCGTTCGGTCATCCGCTCCATAACCCCTGAAAGCTACTCCTATCTGCGTTCAAGCGGCATAGTCAGCAAGGGAATGATACCGAAAATCGACGGTTCGATCTCGGCTGTGGAAGCAGGCGTGCGCACCGTCACCATAAAGCACGCCTCCGATC
>CALHWU010000141.1 GCA_938039795.1 uncultured Muribaculaceae bacterium | reverse complement strand
CCCATCACGACCGAGGCCGACATGGACTTCCGCCACAAGCAGCAGCTGCCGGGCGAGGAGATGGCTTCGATCTGCGCCCGTATCAGGGAGGCTGTGGCCAAAGTGGACTGAACCTATAGGCCGGCGGCGGGAGTCATGTCTTCCCGGCGCCGGCTCTTCCTCTCTACTACCCATAAAAATCAAGCATTTTTCTGCTATACCATTATCACGCTATCTTGAATCATTATCATGGCACGACTTTCTGAAAAAATCGGTTATGGTTTCGGCGATATGGCGTCGTCGATGTTCTGGAAGATATTCAGTTTCTTCCTTCCTTTCTTCTACAGCAATATCTTCGGGCTCAGCCTTATCGACGCAGGCATGCTGATGCTTGTCACCCGTGTGTGGGATGCCGTCAGCGATCCGATGATGGGCATTATCTGCGACCGCACCCACACTCGCTGGGGCAAATACCGTCCGTATCTGCTATGGATAGCGATTCCGTTCGCGGTGTGCGGAGTGATGCTGTTCACCACCCCCGACACCGGCTATGGCTTCAAGCTGTTCTGGGCTTATTTCACCTATATACTCATGATGACGTGCTACACAGCCATCAACGTGCCTTACGGCGCTATGCTCGATGTGGTGACCACAAGCTCGCAGGAGAAGACGGTGTTCTCGTCTTACCGTATGTTTTTCGCCTATGCGGGAAGCTTTATGGCCCTGCTTGCATGGGAGCCGCTCTGCGGCCTGTTTAACGGCACGGGCGCCAGCACTCCGATAGAGGAGTGCGGTTCCAGGGCCTGGACGCTTGCCATGACGGTGATAGGCGGAGTGTGCTGCGTGTTGTTCGTGCTGTGCTTCCTGCTGACACGCGAGGTGGTCGATTCGAGGTCGAAGGCGTCGGTCGGCAAGGATTTCCGCACGCTGCTGACCAACAAGCCCTGGTGGATCATGAATGGTGTGGCCATCTTCAATAATTTCTACAATATCATCCGCGGATCGGCGGTGGCCTATCTGTTTGCCAACATCATAGGCGGATCGCACGACGTCAAGATACTGACATTCGCTCTGACGGCGGGCGTATTCCTGTGTATCGGCGAGCTTGTCAACATGGTCAGCGTGCCTCTGGCAGTGCCTCTGTCGTCGAAATGGGGCAAAAAATCCACATTCATGGTGTCGCTGCTGGTTATCATAGCCACGAGCGTAGTTTTCTGGTTCTGCCCTGCCACAACCGGCGGTATCTGGGCGATGGTCGGGCTGCAGGTGGTGTTTGCAGTGGCTCTCGGCGTAGTGTCGCCTCTGGTATGGAGCATGTATGCCGATGTAGCCAACTATTCGGAGCTGACCAACGGCTCGGCTTCAACAGGCCTGATATTCTCGTCGGCCTCGATGGCCCAGAAATTCGGAAGCGCCTTCGGCGGTGCGGCAGTCATGTGGCTGCTCAGCGGTTTCGGATATGACACAGCTCCCGGCGCCGTGCAGCCGCAGATAGCTCTTGACGGCATTATGGCGATGATGAGCCTTATTCCGGCCGGTCTGGCTCTGGTGGCATTCCTGCTTCTCTGGATCTATCCGCTGACAAGCGAACGTATGGATCAGATCATGGCCGATCTGAAGACGATGAGAATGAAGCCGGCCGATGGTCCGCGCAAGGACGATATGGAGGATTTCGCCAATCTCGTCTGAACGGTTCCCCGTCGGTTATGACATCTGAGATGAAAAATGCGTGGGCGGCCGAACTTGAGGGTTGCCTGCGCGACAACATCCTCCCTTACTGGCTTGAATGGATGGCCGATCCTGAGAGCGGCTTCTACGGGCGGCGCGACGGCAACGACGTGCTTCACCCCGAGGCCGACCGTGGCGCCGTGCTCAACGCGCGTATCCTCTGGACATTCGCGGCTGCCTGGCGTCAGACGGGCGATGACCGGTATCTTGAAGCGGCCCGCAAGGCTTACAGATATTTCGAGGCGCACTTCATCGACCCGGAGGAGGGCGGTGTATACTGGTCGGTAAAGTCCGATGGAACACCGGCCGATGACCGGAAGCAGTTCTATGCGATAGCTTTCGCGATCTATGCCTATGCCGAATTTTACCGGGCGACCGGCGAGGGCGCTGTCCTCGAAAGGGCGATGGAACTGTTTGACTGCATAGAGCGTCACAGCCGCGACCGCAGGCTCGGAGGCTATATCGAGGCGACGACGCGCAGCTGGGAGCCGATTGCCGACATGAGGCTCAGCGACAAGGATGCCAATGCCTGCAAGACGATGAACACCCACCTGCATATCCTCGAAGGTTATACCGGACTGCTCAAAGCTTCACGCACTCCGGCTCTGGAGGAGGCCGTAGGCAGCCTGCTCGATATATTTTTCGACCGCATCGAGGATCACGAGAGCCATCATCTCGGCCTCTTTTTCGACGCTGACTGGCGACGCCAGGACGGCGAGCAGTCGTTCGGCCACGATATCGAGGCCTCATGGCTGCTGCTTGAGGCAGCGGAGACGCTCGGCGATCCGGTGCGTCTCGAAAGGGCCATGCGCCATACGCGGCGGATTGCCGAGGCGGGTCTGCAGGGAAGGTGTCACGACGGATCGATGGTCTACGAGCGGCATGCCTCCGGCTCCTACGACAACGAGAAGCACTGGTGGGTGCAGGCCGAGTGTGGTCGGTCAGGCGTGGCTCGCCGACCGTCACGGCATGTCGGGCCAGCTCGACAAAGCGCTGCAGACGTGGCGGTATATCGACAGCCGTCTGGTCGACCATACGCAGGGCGAATGGCACTGGAGCGTGATGCCCGACGGCAGCGTCAACCGCAAGGACGACAAGGCCGGATTCTGGAAGTGTCCTTACCACAATTCGCGCATGTGCATGGAGCTGCTCAGGATTCTTCGGAGGTGATAAGGATTCTACATTGAAAATGGAGACAAGAAAACCAGCATACAGATTTTCGGCGCTTCTGTTGCTCGCCGGGATAATCATGGCGAGTATCGGAGCATCATGTTCCCGATCACAAAGGTATGTGCAAATACTTTCTGACGCCGAAAGTATAGCTGATGAGTATCCCGACAGCGCACTGGCGCTGATAGATATTATCGATCCGTCCGAAATGAGGGTTGACTCGCTGAAAGCTCAGTTTTATCTGATAAAGGCTTCAATACACGATAATCTCGGAGATCTCAGAATCTCAGATTCGTTAATCAGATACTCAGCCGATTATTACCGGGATAAGGATATAAACCGAGCTGTAAGAAGCGCAACATTGTCGGCGCTATACGACTACTGGATCTGTGGCGACAGAAATGCAATCGGGCGACTGGATTCATTGTCAGATCTCACCGGGCTGCCTGACAGTGTAGCCATATACCCTTTGCGCAAAAGAGCCTATTGGAGCACGAAGCTTTTTGACGAGACCGGAAACCGACCCGTCATAAAGAGGTTGATTTCAATTGACCGGGATTCGGCATGGAAGCAACTGTACAGATATTGGCTTTACAGTGATTATCTGTTTGACGGACAAAATGATTCGGCGCTTATTGTCCTTAACGAGCTTGTTGATCAGGCTGTACGTTCTAAATCAGCCATAAAGATATTTGACTATGAATATGAGAAGCTGGGAGTGCTCGAAGAACAGGGCAATTATTCCGAGTGTCTGGAGTTAGCTGACAGATTTCTGCAGAAGGAGCCGGGAAGTTCAGTAGAGCACTATATCCATTTATGGAAATCACTGGCTCTTTTCGATATGGGCAACCGGGATCTTGCGATTCAGGAACTGGGCATGGCCGATAGTTGTGCCGGAGGTATATCAGAGGCAGAAAAGGGGTATTATAATAGTTTTTCCTACTTCCTCAATACCATGTTTGACTTTCAGAATACCGGCAGATTAAAACTGATTCAGATAGCGTCGATCAATAATCGTCAAAGAAATAATCTTCTACGCACGCAGTATCTGCAGGAGGAATCAGAGCAAAGCGCCCTTGAAATCGAAAATCAGCGCCTGATCCTCAAGGCAAAGAGTGACCGGGAGAGAGCGTTGCTGATAATCACGGTGCTTGCCGCCCTGCTCATGACAGGAGCGTTGACAGGGTATGCAAGAAACAAGAAACGCAAGGCTCTGGAGATGCTGGAACGCAATGAGATATTGCAAAAATTGGTCGATGAGTCGAAAACTACTCCGAAAGACACGTCGACAAACGATACCTTGCGCAGAGCCATGCTCCAACAGCTCGGCATAATCAAAATGGTCGCCGAGACGCCCACTCAGCAGAACCGTGAGATGCTCCGCAAATTATCTTCGGTGGAAAACGGCAAAGACGGCTCGCTCGTCAACTGGGAGAATGTCTATGGTATTGTCGATAATCTCTATAACGGTTTTTACTCCGGATTGCACAAGCGCCATGGAAGTGTGCTCACCGACAGAGAGGAGCAGATCATAGCTCTGATGGTGGCCGGATTCTCGACCAAGGAGATCAGTGTCATCACCGGACAGACTGCCGCTACTATCTACGTGCGCAAATCATCCGTAAGGAAGAAACTCGGGGTTCCCGAGAAGGAGGACATAGTGGCTTTCCTGCGTCAGGAAGCTGACGATTAAGATCCATTTAGAGTCCGCAGGCCGTCATTAAGACTTTTGAGTGTGGCTGCTGTTGATATCCAGGGCATTAGCGGCGCGCCATTAAGAGTTTTGCATTTGGCGTTAAGATCGGTTCAGCTCTAATTTTGCGATGTGAAATCAATAAAACATATCGCAATATGAGAACGACAATCTTTAGAAAAATCATGATGGCGGTGACGGCGCTTCTGCTTCCCGCCGCAGTACTTTCGCAGGAATCAGCCGATACCGTCGCGGAACGTACTCTCGACGAAATCGTCATCCAGGCACCCAGGATGATCCGCAAGCCTGACATGGATGTGCTCTACCCGTCGGAAAGCGCTGTCGGAAACGCCCGAAACGGCATGCAGTTGCTCAACAATCTGATGATCCCCACGCTCACGGTCAATGACATGATGGGCACGATCACTGCAAGCGGGCAGCCTGTGCAGGTACGCATAAACGGCCGTGAGGCGACCATGGAACAGGTGCGTTCGCTCTTGCCGGAGTCGATAAAGCGTGTGGAATGGATTGATAATCCAGGCCTGCGCTACAATGGTGCTGCATATGTGCTTAATATAATAGTGGCCAATCCTTCGGCGGGCGGGTCGTTGATGTTCAGCGCCCGACCGGCTCTGAACGCGCGGTTCGGCAATTATTCCGCCGATGTGAAACTGAACATGGGCAAATCGCAGTGGAGTCTCGGATCCTCTTACAAAATGACCGATGATATTAAAGGACACCGCGACTACAACGAGACATTCACATATTCTGACGGACATTCACTGACGCGTATCGAGGAGCCCATCAGCGGCGCGGCCGATGACAGTAAGGCATTCGCATGGCTCACATACAGCCATATCAGACCTGATACAACGGTGTTTTACGTGTCGTTGCAGGGATATAGAAACATATCCTCAAGGGAAAAATTCCAGGGCATTCTACGGCTCAGTGACTCGGGGAGCGACATCCGGCTTGATAACGCCAGCGGATCGCAAGGGACCATGCCTTCGCTCTCGGCTTATTACGAACATCATTTCCCGCATAAGCAGACGCTCGTGGTAGATTTCGGCGCTTCATATTACAACGGACATTCCTTCTCGGATTATAAAGAATGGCTGCAGGGCACGGAGAATCAGCTCACGGATGTCTCCACCCGCATCGTCGACCGTAATCAGGCATATGCAGTCGAAGCTGACTACATTAAGCAATGGAACAAGGCGCGTCTGACCGTCGGGGCCTCCTACAAGGCCAACCGTAACCGCGCCGCGTACCGGAGTCTCGACAACAGTGTGTTTCATCAGAAGCAGGACAAAGCCTATTTCTTTGCCGAATATTACCGGCGCATCAGTAATTTCACATTTACGGCCGGCATGGGTGCCCAATACACCGCATTCCATTTCCGTGAATCCGATCAGGGACAGAGCTCTTGGCACTTCCGTCCGCAGGTCGCGCTTACATATTCGATCAGTTCAAACCATCGGCTGCGCCTCGGATTCTCATCATGGCAGACGGCGCCTTCGCTGTCCGAAACCAACATAGCGCCTCAGCAGACCGACGGCTTCCAATGGCAGATCGGAAATCCGGATCTCAAAACGTCGAAGTCGTACATGCTGAGTTTACGCTACAGTTTCAGTCTGCCGCGTGTCGACGGCACCTTCGGTATCCGTGCGCTCACGTCGCCTGATGCGATAGCTCCCTTCCTGTATTGGGACGGGGACCGCCTGATCACCACGTTCGAAAACAGCCGTGGATTTCAGAATATAGTGTTTGATCTCTCGCCGCAGGTGGAAATAATTCCCGAATGGCTCACGGCGGCAGGCAGCATCGCATATCGTGCCGAACGCATGAGGGGAGCGGGTTACCGCCTTTACAACCACAACTGGAGCGGAAATGTACGGCTGATGCTGTCCCATCATGGCTTTGTCCTTTCGGCGCAGTATGAAAAGTCGGCACGAACTCTTTTCGGTGAAAGGATATCGTGGAATGAGGATCTGTCGATAATAGATCTATCGTATAACTGGCGTAAATGGCAGTTTGGCGTCGGCATGCTGATGCCGTTCGGCAAATATGACCAGGGTGCACGACAACTCAACCGCTATAACTCCAACGTGAAGCATATGCGCGTGGACCTACGGATGCCCTATGTTTCCGTCTCCTACAATCTGCAATGGGGCAAACAGAAGCGGAGTGTGGAGAAGCTTATTGATGCCGATGCCGTCGTCAACAAATCCACTCCCGGATCAAGATGATTGAAAAGTGAGGCTAAAAAGTGACTGCTGCGGGATATTGGCAGGATATGTCGGCAGAAATATGGTAATATTTCGTAACTTTGCGGCAATATTTCACAAGCATTCACACAAGTATTTCAACAATATCACACAGACAGGAAATGAGAGTTGCAATAGTTGGCGCCTCCGGCGCCGTAGGCCAGGAGTTTCTCAGAGTGCTCGAAGAGCAGAATTTCCCCATCGACGAGCTGCTTCTTTTCGGCTCAAGCCGTAGCGCGGGCCGCAAGTATGCTTTCCGCGGCAAGGAGATCACCGTGAAGGAGCTTTGCCATAACGACGACTTCAAGGGGGTCGACATCGCCTTCACTTCGGCCGGAGCGGGAACCTCGAAAGAGTTTGCCGAAACCATCACGAAGCACGGCGCTCTGATGATCGACAACTCGAGCGCTTTCCGCATGGACGAGGATGTGCCTCTGGTAGTGCCCGAGGTCAACGGTCAGGACGCTTTCGATACTCCCCGAGGCATAATCGCCAACCCCAACTGCACGACAATACAGATGGTGGTCGCTCTCAAGCCTATCAACGATCTGTCGAAGATCAGGCGCGTGCATGTGGCCACATATCAGGCCGCGAGCGGCGCCGGAGCTGCGGCGATGGATGAGCTTGTGGAGCAGTACGCCCAGCTCGGACGCGGCGAGGAGCCGACGGTCAGCAAGTTTGCCTATCAGCTTGCCTACAACGTGATACCGCATATCGACGTGTTTACCGACAACGGCTACACGAAGGAGGAGATGAAGATGTTCAACGAGACACGCAAGATCATGCATGAGCCGGAGTTGTCGGTGAGCGCCATGTGCGTGCGTGTGCCGGTGATGCGCGCCCATTCGGAGGCCGTATGGGTCGAGACAGACCGCAGGATAGGCGTCGACGAGGCCCGCAAGGCTTTTGCGGCCGCCGAAGGCGTGGTGGTGATCGACGATCCTGCCAACAAGAAGTATCCGATGCCGCTCTACACGGCCGGATGCGATCCGGTCTACGTGGGCCGTATTCGCGAGGACCTGGCCAACGAACGTGGCCTGTCGTTCTGGATCGTAGGCGACCAGATCAAGAAGGGCGCAGCTCTCAATGCTGTGCAGATCGCCCAGTATCTGCTGGCTCACGGCAAGAAATTCGGAGCCTGACCGGAATTATGGCGCTCGTCCCGGCCATACACTCCTCGACGCCTCTGCTGACATCGCCAGTCCCTATATTTCTGGCGGTGCTGCTGATAATTCTCGTCACTCCGATCGTGCTCAACAAACTGCGCATCCCGCAGGTGATCGGACTTATTGTGGCGGGGGTGACAGTGGGGCCGTACGGGTTCAACCTCCTGGCCCGCGACATGAGTTTCGAGGTGTTCGGGCAGGTGGGGCTGTTCTACCTGATGTTTCTGGCGGGCATAGAGATCGACATGTATCACCTGAAGAAGAATCTCCGCAAGGGGGTGGTCTTCGGGCTTTACACTTTTGCCATACCGCTTGCGCTCGGCGCCGTGGCGTCGGGTCTGCTGCTCGGCCTTGACGCGCTGACGGCTGTGCTGATGGCCTCGATGTTCTCGGCTCACACGCTGATAGCTTATCCTATCGTATCGCGTTTCGGCCTGACCCGTTCGGCGCCGGTAGTGATAGCAATAGCCGGCACGATCTTCACGGTGCTTGGCTCTCTGATAGTGCTTGCCGGGGTGGTCGGGACGTTTCACGACGGCGAGTTCCGGATAGGAGGCACTCTGAAGCTTCTCGGTCTTCTGGCCGTCTACTGTATAGTGCTGACCTATGCATATCCGCGGATTACACGCTGGTTTTTCAAGCGGTGGAACGACAGCATACTGCAGTATGTCTACGTGCTGGCGATGATGTTCACAGCCGCTCAGCTCGCCATATGGGCGGGCATAGAGGGGGTGTTCGGTGCTTTTTTCGCCGGACTGGTGCTCAACCGCTATATTCCTGCCCGGTCTCCGCTGATGTCGCGCATAGAGTTCGTGGGTAATGCCATTTTCATCCCATACTTTCTGATCGGCGTGGGCATGCTGATAAATGTCGGGGTGGTGATGCGCGGATGGTCGACTCTTTATGCCGCCGGTGTGATGTCGGCTGTAGCCATGGGTACGAAATGGCTCGCGGCTGCCGCTACCCAGAAAACGTTCGGCATGAACAGTACGGAGCGGTCGATGATGTACCAGTTGAGCAATGCCCATACGGCGGTAGCGCTCGCTGTGGTAATGATCGGCTACGGCATGGGGCTGTTTGACGAAGTGATACTCAACGGGACAGTGATCATGATACTCGTGACTTGTACCGTTTCGTCGATCGGCACTTCGAGGGCCGCAAGCCGCCTGAAAGTGATGGCACTTGAGGAGAACGAGAGTGACGCCGCGCGGGCCCAGGAACAGGGAAAATGGCGGGAGAATGTGCTTATTCCTGTGGCAAACCCTGTGACCGCCCGCGAGCTTGTGGATCTGGCCATGCTGATGCGCGATAAGCGAAGGTCGGGGGGCAAGGTCTATGCGCTGCATGTGCGGAATGACAATTCGGCCGCATCGAGGTCGCTCGGCAGAGTATCGCTCGACACAGCTGAAAAGGCTGCCGCCAGTGTCGACGTGACGATAGATGCCATCGACCGTTATGACCTCAATTTCGTGACAGGCGTGGTCAACACGATAGAGGAGCGCGACATCGACAGGGTGATAATCGGTCTGCACCGGCGCACGACAATAATCGACTCGTTTTTTGGCGACAAGCTGCCCAATCTGTTGAGAGCCACCAATAAGATGCTCGTCATATCGCGGTTTTTCATCCCGGTCAATACGATCGCGAGAATCGTGGTGGCCGTGCCTGCCAACGCCCAGTATGAGACAGGTTTCTCCGCTTGGGTCACTTCGCTGTGCAATCTTGCCTCGCAGCTCGGATGCCGCCTGATATTCTGCTGCGACGGAACTACGCGGCGGTTCATAGAAGCAGTGATACGTCGCGGACAGTATGAGATTAGGTCGGAATACCGCAAGGTGGAGGACTGGGATGATTTCCTGGTGCTTTCAAACCGTGTGCTCGACGACGACCTCTTTGTAGTGGTCAACGCCCGCAAGGCTTCGGTGTCGCATGCCGGATACCTCGACACGCTCCCTGAATTCCTGCAGAAGTATTTTGCAAGCAACAATATGATCGTGATATACCCCGAGCAGTTCGGCGAGAGGATGGAGGAGATCACCATGACAGATACCATGACTACGGATATTGCCACTGTCACTTCGCCGCTGTGGCTCAGAGTGCGATCGGCCTACAGCCGACTGATAAAGCTGAAGAAAAGTGTCACCCAGCGCGGACGCCGTCAGAGGATCGAGCTGTAGTCGGTGTTCTGAATCTGTTCGATGCGTAGCCGTCGCGGTTCAGCGGTAGGTGTCGGTCAGCTCATATAGGTGCCGGTAGATGTCGATGTCGACAGGTGTGAGGCTGACGTTGCGGCGTGCCATTACCCGGCGCGCGGTATCTATGAATTTGTCGAACTGCACTTCGGTCATGGCGGCAGTGGATCCTTCGGTGAAGGAGGGCACGAAATTGCGGGGATATCCCGAGCCATGGAAATTGACGCCGGCTCCGAAAACAGTGGCTGTATTGATCATCGTGTTGGCTCCGGTCTTGGAGTGGTCGCCCATGATGACGCCGCAGAACTGCAGTCCGGTGCGCTGGAAGCGTCGGGCCGGATAGTTCCATAGTTTTATCTCGGTGTAGTCGTTTTTGAGGTTTGACGCCACGCATCCGGCCGCGAGGTTGCACCATTCGCCTATGACTGCGTTGCCGAGAAATCCGTCGTGAGCTTTGTTGGAGTAGCCGATTATTACGGTGTTGGCCACCTCGCCTCCTACCTTGGCATGCGGGCCTACGGTGGTGGCTCCGTAGATTTTGGCTCCCATCTTGATCTGTGCTCCCTCGCAAAGAGCAAGTCCGCCACGTATGCATGTCCCTTCCATGATTTCCGAACCGGCTGCGAGATATACCGGGCCCGTCTTTACGTTGACCGTAGCCCCTTCCATGATGGCTCCGGACTCTATGAAGAGACGCGACGGATCGCCAATGATGGTGTTGGAGCGGGAAGGTTCGGCCGACTGCCGGCCGGCGGTGAGAAGCGTGAAGTCGTAGTCGAGCGCCGTGGCGTTGAGGAGAAAAATATCGTAGGGATGCATCAGGCGCAGAGGTATTTCGTCGAGCTGTATAAACTCCGACGGACGCTCTTCGAGCGGACAGCGCCGGGCGATCTCCTCGTCATGGAACATCAGCGCCTGCCCTTTTTTCAGGCGTTCCACGCCTTCCACCACTCCCGGAGTCGGAAAGAAGTGGGCCGAGACGATATAGCTGTCGCCGTCGGGCGAGGAGATGGCGGGATATTTGACCGCGAGGTATTCGGGCGTGAGATATGAATAGACCGCCGGGAGGCTTCTCTCCCACTTCTGGCGCAGAGTGAGGATGCCGAGCCGAAGATCGGCTACCGGCCGGGTAAATGTCAGTGGAAGAAGGTTTTCGCGGACTTCCGGTACGTCTCTCAGTATGATGTTGAGCATGACTCCAGCTGTATAGCGTTGAATAATATAGCGCGAAGTTACAAAAAAGTTACGATGCAAGCCTCGGCAAAGGTGAAAAAATGTTGTATCCGGAATGTTTTTTTGTCGGAAACTGAAATAAAACGAAAAACGGATAAAACTGCGAGAAAAAGTGCGAATTGTTTGCGTATTAGAAAATTAGTGAGTAATTTTGCATCGCTTTAATGGACAAAGTGTGTAAACTCGGCTGTAACTGTCTGTCAGGCAGTGTGTCGGGCTGATCATGCGGAGTGCGGAAAAGCCTATTCGGAAGAAACGAAAAGAAATCAGTAATAAACGAAAAGTTAAAAAAAAGTAAAAGACTAAGATGCCAACGATTCAGCAATTAGTAAGAAAAGGACGTGTTGCCCTCCAGGATAAGAGCAAGTCTCCGGCCCTGGACTCCTGTCCGCAGCGTCGCGGTGTGTGCGTGCGCGTATACACCACTACTCCCAAGAAGCCTAACTCGGCTATGCGTAAGGTGGCCCGTGTGAGACTGACCAACGGCAAGGAGGTGAACAGCTACATTCCCGGCGAGGGACACAACCTGCAGGAGCACTCGATCGTGCTGGTGCGCGGCGGCCGTGTGAAGGATCTTCCCGGTGTGCGCTACCATATCGTTCGCGGTACGCTCGACACAAGCGGTGTGAAGGACCGCACGCAGCGTCGCAGCAAATACGGCGCAAAGCGTCCGAAAGCCGCTAAGAAATAAACTGCGCAGGAATAAGCCGATTCTTACGGACTTCCCCGGTGTGCGGGGAGGAAAAACAAAGTTTTTAACTTCGTTTTTGATTTACTGGAAGGCTAATTCAAGGTTGAGTAAACGGGCGCCGGAGGGCGCTGTCAGTTGAAGAAGAAAGATGCAGCAACCAAGCAAACAAAAACAACACTTAAATTAAAAATGAGAAAAGCAAAGCCCAAAAAGCGGATTGTATTGCCCGATCCGGTGTTTAACGACGTTCGCGTGTCGAAATTTGTGAATCATCTGATGTATGACGGCAAGAAGAACACCGCTTACACGATATTCTACAGCGCTCTCGAGACTGTGAAGAGCAAGCTCCCCAACGAGGAGAAGACAGCCCTCGAAGTCTGGAAGAAAGCTCTGGAAAACGTAACTCCCCAGGTGGAGGTGAAGAGCCGCCGCGTAGGTGGCGCCACATTCCAGGTGCCCACGGAGATCCGTCCCGATCGCAAGGAGTCGATATCCATGAAGAACCTTATATCTTACGCCCGCAAGCGCGGCGGCAAGACGATGGCCGACAAGCTGGCCGCTGAGATCGTCGACGCCTACAACGAGCAGGGCGGCGCATTCAAGCGCAAGGAGGACATGCACAAGATGGCCGAGGCCAACCGCGCTTTCGCCCACTTCCGTTTCTGATAAGCGGCGTGCGTGACCAACAATACATCGAAAACGACACAATATTTGATCAATGGCAAAATCTGACGAACAACTGAAGTATACCCGCAATATTGGTATCATGGCTCACATCGACGCCGGCAAGACGACGACTTCGGAGCGTATACTTTTCTACACGGGTCTGACTCACAAGATAGGTGAGGTGCACGACGGCGGCGCCACCATGGACTGGATGGAGCAGGAACAGGAGCGTGGCATCACCATCACTTCGGCCGCCACAACGGCTTTCTGGAAATACGCCGACGAAAAATACAAGATCAATCTTATCGACACTCCGGGACACGTGGACTTCACTGTGGAGGTGGAGCGCTCGCTGCGTGTGCTCGACGGCGCTGTCGCTACATTCTGCGCCGTAGGCGGCGTAGAGCCCCAGTCGGAGACCGTATGGCGCCAGGCCGACAAGTACAATGTGCCCCGTATCGGCTACGTCAACAAGATGGATCGCTCGGGTGCGAACTTCTTCGAGGTATGCCGCCAGCTCAAGGATGTGCTCGGCGCAAACCCCTGCCCGATACAGATACCTATCGGCGCCGAGGAGACATTCAAGGGCGTCGTGGATCTTATCGGCATGAAGGCTATCTTCTGGCATGACGAGACCATGGGCGCCGAGTATGAGGTGGACGAGATCCCCGCCAACCTCATGGACGAGGCTCAGGAATACCACGACAAGATGCTTGAGAAGATCGCCGAGTTTGACGACGCTCTCATGGAGAAATATTTCGACGATCCCTCCACGATCACCGAGGACGAGATACGCCGCGCTCTGCGCAAGGGCACTCTGGCTATGGAGATCGTGCCGATGATCTGCGGCTCGTCGTTCAAGAACAAGGGCGTGCAGCCGCTGCTCGACGCAGTCTGCGCTTACCTGCCGTCGCCTCTCGACGCAGGCGCTGTCGAGGGTCACAATCCCGGCAATCCCGACGAGATGGAGACCCGCGAGCCTTCGAGCGACGCTCCGATGTGCGCTCTGGCGTTCAAGATCGCTACCGACCCCTATGTGGGCCGTCTGACATTCTTCCGTGTCTACAGCGGCGACGTCGTTGCCGGCAGCTACGTGCTCAACGCCCGCTCGGGCAAGAAGGAGCGCGTAAGCCGTCTGTTCCAGATGCACTCCAACAAGCAGAACGCTAAAGAGATGATCGGCTGCGGCGATATAGGCGCAGGCGTGGGCTTCAAGGATATCCGCACCGGCGACACGCTGTGCGACGAGAACCACCCGATCGTGCTTGAGGCTATGGACTTCCCCGATCCCGTGATCGGTATCGCCGTAGAGCCCAAGACTCAGAAAGACCTCGACAAGCTGGGCGTTGGCCTGCAGAAGCTGGCCGAGGAGGATCCGACATTCCGCGTGCAGACCAACGAGGAGACCGGCCAGACCGTGATCAGCGGCATGGGTGAGCTTCACCTCGACATCATCATCGACCGTCTGCGCCGCGAGTTCAAGGTAGAGTGCAACCAGGGCCGTCCGCAGGTTACCTACAAAGAGGCCATCACCAAGCCTGTTGAGCTTCGCGAGGTGTTCAAGAAGCAGACCGGCGGCCGTGGTAAATTCGCCGATATCATCGTACGTGTGGAGCCTGTCGACGAGGGCTTCGAGGGCAACCTCCAGTTTGTCGACGAGGTGAAGGGCGGCAACATACCCAAGGAATTCATCCCGAGCATCCAGAAGGGCTTTACCAACGCGATGAAGAACGGCGTTCTCGCCGGATATCCCGTTGAGCACCTGAAGGTGACCGTGATCGACGGTTCGTTCCATCCGGTCGACTCCGACCAGCTGTCGTTTGAGCTCTGCGCCATCCAGGCCTTCAAGAAGGCTTCGGAAAAGGCAGGCCCGGTGCTTCTGGAGCCGATCATGAAGATCGAGGTAGTAACTCCGGAGGAGAACATGGGCGACGTGATCTCCGACCTCAACAAGCGCCGCGGTCAGGTGGAAGGCATGGAGACAAGCCGCAGCGGCGCGCGCGTGGTGAAGGCCAAGGCTCCGCTTGCCGAGATGTTCGGCTACGTGACCGCTCTGCGTACGATCACATCGGGCCGCGCCACATCGACCATGACTTTCTCTCACTACAGCGAGGTAAGCAGCTCGATCGCCAAGAACGTTCTGACCGAGTGCCAGGGCCGCGTGGATTTGCTCAAGTAAAAAATCATTCATTCCAAACAACAATATGAGCCAGAAAATCAGAATCAAACTGAAATCTTACGATCACAATCTGGTCGACAAGTCGGCTGAGAAGATCGTGAAGACCGTAAAGGCTACCGGCGCTGTGATAAGCGGCCCGATACCCCTGCCTACCCACAAGCGGATCTTCACTGTCAACCGCTCGACGTTTGTCAACAAGAAGAGCCGCGAGCAGTTCCAGCTCTCTTCGTTCAAGCGTCTGATCGACATCTACAATTCGACAGCCAAGACCGTCGACGCGCTGATGAAGCTTGAGCTTCCGAGCGGCGTGGAGGTTGAGATCAAGGTGTGATGACCTCACGAGAGATTCAGAGACATTCAACGAAAAGCAACGATTAAAAACAAAGAGAAATGCCAGGATTATTAGGAAAGAAAATCGGAATGACATCCGTTTTCAGTGCCGACGGTAAGAATGTACCGTGCACTG
>CALHWU010000140.1 GCA_938039795.1 uncultured Muribaculaceae bacterium | reverse complement strand
TGCGGTTCATGCCAAGGGCGTCGCGCAGAGCTTGCAGGAGCTTTGTGTAGTTCTGTTTATCGCTCGAGTCACAG
Source organism: uncultured Muribaculaceae bacterium (assembly GCA_938039795.1). Lineage (GTDB taxonomy): Bacteria > Bacteroidota > Bacteroidia > Bacteroidales > Muribaculaceae > Paramuribaculum. The sequence goes on along the minus strand of CALHWU010000140.1, from coordinate 7,830 downwards.
TCAATCTCGGCTTGGTCGCTGCACGGGTATTCCCAGTCGATATCTATGCCGTCGAGTCCGTAACGTTCTACCTTGGCAAGACAATCTTCGGCGAATTTCGCACGGAGAGCTGAGTCGGCGGCCATCTCACTGAAGTTGCCGGCACCCCATCCGCCGACGGAGAGCATGATCTTCAGATCGGGATTGATCTGCCGCAGGGCTACGATGGAATCGAGACGTGCGGGGTTCTGCACGGTGACCGAGTCAAAACTCGGAGCCACCTTGCCAAACGCATAGTTGATGTGGGTCATCTGGCTCGGATCGGGCACACAGCTGCTCCAGCCGGTGACATAGGCCACAACGATCTGTGACGTAGAGTCGGTTGCTACTTCCGAAGCCGTAGAAGAGGCTTGCTTGCAGCCGTTGAGGCATGCTGTGGCTGACATGATTGCTGCCGTAGCCAAGGCAGCTTTCTGTAGTCTTTTCATATTGGTGTATTATTATGAGATTTATGGTCTGTTTCAATGATCATTCGTCATACTCCTCCTCGCAGAAGGGCGCGGGATCCTTCGGCAGCGGCTTATGGCATGAGAGAAGCCGCTCGAACGATGACGGGACAGGAGTGGAAAATGCCATTTCGCGCCGTGTCACCGGATGGACAAAGCGCAGGGTCTGGGCATGCAGCGCCAGCCGGTGGATGACGTTGCTGTGACCGCCATACCGGCGGTCGCCGCTGATGGGGCAACCGAGTTCGGCCATATGGACACGGATCTGGTTCTTGCGGCCGGTATCAAGCTCCACCTGAAGCATCGCGTATGGATTGGAGGATTTGAGCGTTGTATATCTGGTGACAGCGAGTTTACCTTCCTCTGGCTTGTCGGTGGAGTAGACTTCGTGGACGGAGTTTTCTGCAAGATAACTTCTGCGGATACCGGTCGATGGGTCGGGAGTACCCTCGGTGACAGCGAGGTATCGACGCTCCAGCACCATATTGTTCCAGTTGTGCTGCAGGGTTTCCTTCGCTTTCTCGTTTTTGGCGAACACCATCAGTCCGGATGTGTCGCGGTCTAGACGATGGACGATGAATATCTTGTTGCGCGGATCGCCCCACTTCACGTATTCCCGGAGGATAGAGTAGGCCGTACCCTCGCGCACCTTGTCGTTGCCTATGGAAAGAAGTCCATAGCCTTTGTTGACCACAATGATGTCATCGTCCTCATAAACGAGCTTCATCCTGCGGTGATAGAAGACCCTGAATTCGCGCGTCAGGTTGACCCGGATCTCATCGCCCGGTGTGAGCGGATGGTCAAATTGTGTCACCGGTAGCGCTCCCACAGCTACCTGACGATGCTTGAGGAGTTCCTTGACATTGGTGCGTTTCCTCTGCGGCATGGACGCCAGCAGGAAATCGAGCAGGCCGCACTCCTCTTTTACCTGATAAGTCTCTATACGGTCGGGTACAAACGCTGTGCGTTCGGCTCCGGGCTTGAAATTGCGTGGTCTGCTGTTCATTTGCGTCGAGTGGTTGCTGTGCGTCGTGTCGAGCGTTTTGGCGCGGCGTCCTGCTTGGCCATTATCTCTCTTACCTGCTCTATCGTAAGTGAGGCCGGATCGGTCACCGTCTTCGGAATCTTATAGTTATTGCCTCCGGCATGGATATATACTCCATAGCGGCCGTTGAGTATCTTCACGTCGGGATCTTCTGAAAATTCCTTCACTGTCTTCTTGATCTCAGCCTGACGCTTCTCCTCAATAAGGGCTATCGCCTGATCGAGAGTGACATCAAGCGGAGCCACATCCTTCGGTATGCTGACGAATTTGCCGGCATGCTTCACGTAGGGCCCGAAACGCCCCATACCGACACTCACCTCGGCATCCTCATACGAACCCAGCACGCGAGGCAGCTCGAACAGCTTCAGGGCTTCTTCCAGAGTAATGTCGAGCACCGACTGATCCTTGCGGAGCGATGCAAACTGCGGCTTCTCTTCATCTGTGCTGTCACCGATCTGAACGACCGGACCGAAACGCCCGATCTTAACATACACGCTGCGCCCGGATGCCGGATCCTTGCCAAGCAATCTCTCTCCGACACGGTGTTCGAGCCTCATGTCGGAAGCCTGTTTCACCTCGGGATGAAACACGTCGTAAAACTCTCCGATCTCATGGCTCCACTGCGCGTCGCCTTCGGCTATCTTGTCGAAACGCTCCTCGACCCTGGCAGTAAAGTTATAGTCGAGGACATTAGGGAAGTAATTGGTCAGGAATTCATTGACTATCGTACCTGTATCCGTGGGGATAAGCTTGCCGCGATCCGAACCGGTATTCTCGGTTCTGACAGTGCGGCTCAGCTTGCCGTCAGCCATGCTCAACACCACGAAATCCCTCGGTTCGCCCGGACGGTCGCCCTTGACAATATACTCACGCTGCTGAATAGTGGATATGGTGGGAGCATATGTGGAGGGCCTACCGATGCCCAGCTCTTCCATTTTCTTGACCAGAGAGGCTTCAGTATACCGCGGTGGCGCCTGCGTGAACCGCTGGACTGCCTCAATGGAGACCGGCGTCAACGCCTCCCCTTTTTTCACAGGGAGCAGAAGCGTCGAGCCTGGAGCAGCCACGTCGTTGTCGTCGTCGGTACCTTCGATATACAGACGGAGAAATCCGTCGAATTTTATCACCTCGCCCGAGGCTGTGAAATGCCCGTCGACTCCCGGAGCGCCGATCTCCACGGTGGTCTTTTCAAGTTGGGCGTCGGCCATCTGCGATGCGACGGTACGTTTCCATATAAGCGAATAAAGACGCTGTTCGTCGGCATTGCCCGATATCGCCTGCCTCTCGGCATATGTAGGCCTGATGGCTTCATGCGCCTCCTGAGCGCCCTTGGATGATGTATGATAGGTGCGTCGCTTTAAGTATTCGGCTCCCATCGTGTCGCCTACCACTTTTGCTATCGAATTGAGAGCCAGAGTGGAGAGGTTAAGCGAATCGGTACGCATATACGTAATGTGTCCTGCTTCATACAGATGCTGGGCCACCATCATCGTCTTGCTCACCGAGAAGCCGAGCTTCCGCGATGCTTCCTGTTGAAGCGTGGAAGTAGTGAACGGCGGAGCCGGACTTTTTCGCAGCGGTTTTACATTTATGTCGGAAATAGCGAACGACGCTTTAGAGCACTCGTCAAGCAGCCGTTCTGCCTCATTCTCCGCCGGCAGACGGCGGCAATATTCCCCGTCGAGAGTGCCTGCCTGGGTTGCAAACCGGCCGGTGACACGGAAATAAGGTTCGGGCCTGAAGGCCTTGATCTCCTCCTCACGCTCCACAATGAGCCTGACAGCTACCGACTGCACTCTTCCGGCCGAAAGGGCCGGACGGATCTTGCGCCACAAAACAGGCGACAATTCGAAACCGACTATACGGTCAAGCACACGTCTTGCCTGCTGCGCGTCGACAAGATTGAGGTCGATCTCGCGCGGATGGGCTATTGCATGGAGTATGGCGTCCTTTGTGATCTCATGGAATACTATGCGCCGTGTATTCTCCGGCTTAAGTCCGAGGACTTCGTAAAGATGCCACGATATGGCTTCTCCTTCGCGGTCTTCATCGGAAGCGAGCCACACCATCGACGCCTGTGAGGCCGCTTTGCGCAGGTCGCGCACAAGCTGCCGCTTTTCGTCGGGTATGACATATTCGGGCTGAAAACCATTGTCGGTATCTATGCCCAGATTATTTGGAGCGAGGTCGCGTATGTGACCGTAGCTCGACATCACCGTATAATCGGGACCGAGAAACTTTCCGATAGTTTTCGCCTTTGCCGGCGACTCTACAATGACGAGATTCTTGACCATATCTGAGAGCTGTAACACTTCATTCGTTAAATCGTCCGGCAAAATTAGGAAAAAGAAATCAATTTCGCCTCATTTTTTAGAGAGTGTTTGAATTTCACCGACATCCACGCCCGATTTACATTCTCTCCCTCTCCGCTATCCGGCCGGAATACTGATAATAATTACAATCCTGTCTGACCACATAAAAGCTATGGCGGCCGAGATCGCCGCCATAGCTTCTAATGCCTGTGCGCCTTAAGGCGCCTGTATGTCATTCGATCGCAGTGCGTGCACCGGAGATAGCCTTCCATGCAAGGACAGCAATCAGAGCTCCTACAAGCGGGCCTACTACCATAATCCAGAAATCGCCCCAGGCGTCGGGCGAGAAAAGTGCCGGACCGAAGCTTCTGGCAGGGTTGACCGAACAGTTGTCGACAGGGATGCCGACGATATTTACAAGTCCGAGAGCGATACCGATGGCGATACCTGCGAAACGTCCGAAACCATGCTTCTCATCTGTGACGCCAAGTATTGTCAGGACAAAGAAAAATGTGAACAGGATCTCCATCAAGAGAGCCATTCCTGAGGTTGCTCCGGGCTGAAGCACGTTGGCCGCCAGAATATTGTTGCCGGTGACGCCTCCAAAATCGAAGCCCATGTCCATGTTGACAAACCAGTAGAGAAAACCGGCTCCGACAGCCGCTCCAAGCAGCTGGGCCACCACGTAGCCACACAGATCACGGCCGGAGAGCTTGCCTGAGACGAACATGGCGAACGACACAGCCGGATTCACATGACAGCCGGAAATGTTGCCGATGCAATAACAGAGACATATCAGCACAAGGCCGAAACACAATCCTATGCCGAGGACGCCGATCTTCGGACCTGCAAGCACGGCACTGCCGCAAGCCATCAACACGAGGAACATTGTACCGATTCCTTCAGCCAAATATTTTTTCATTACTGATGATTTTATGGTTCAATATTTATAACACGTGCAGACCGATTTTGTCGGATGCCGCAAAAATTATTTTACCGCCGGAAATGGATCTATGGCGTCAAGATCGACCTGCTGGCCCGCGAGAACGGCCCGACGGACCGCAGAGGTCACGGCTCTGTAGCCGGCGATCTCCAGCGGGGAAGCCTGAATGCGGCGCTCGTCGGAGGCATCCGCTTCAAGCAGTGCCTCAGTCTGCGAAATCACGGCAAGCACTTTCTGAGAGTCAGCGCCGGTGCGCAGAAGCGACAGCAGATAGGCCAGACGTTCAGGCAGCCGCAGGTTCCAGCCGGCAATAGAAGAAAGATCAATGAAATCCTGGAGTTCCTTATAGCGGCGGCAAACGTACAGCTCGACGAACATCAAAGATACCGGAGGGGTATGATGCAGACGGAAGCTCGACACAAGCAGGTTGACGGCGGCTCCATGACGTCCGGCCCTGATAAGCTCTTCTGCTTTGGCATTCCAGTCGTCATCGCTGGCATCCTCTTCTTCCATCACCGCCATCAGGGCGTCGGAGCCGATAGCTCCGTCGGTAATTGTGTTGAGGTATTCCAAAGTCGGAAAGTCATGGGGATGACGGTGGCGGAATGCTTCGAGAGTGTCTACAGCCATGGAATTGAACCCTGCCGCATAAAGCACGAGAGCCTTATAATGCGATGGCGCCGGATCGTCAGGATCGACATCTATGGCATTGTCAAGCCACCTGACGACATCGTCGGTGGGCCGGTTGAGTTCATATAGCGCCTGTGCCTTAAGCATCAAGGCCTTCACTGAGCCAGGATTTATAGCCAGCGCATAGTCGGCGGCATTCAGTCCTTCCGTAAATTTTGAATTCGTAATCTGGATATCGGCAAGACTTTCCCAGAACTCTCCGTTGAAAGGCTCAAGATCAGTAAGCTGTTCGGCACATGCGGCCGCCACCTCATAATCGAAGTTGAGACGCGCCGCTTCAACCATTTCGTAAAGGAAAGTCTGCGGATAATCCGTCAGACGCATGATGCGGTCCTTCGATTCCACCAGCCACGCGAACTCGCCGATTTCCGACGCCGTCTGCACGAGCTGGATGATCCATTCGTCCTCAAAGTCTGTTGCGACGGCGATAATGCCTTCGAGTCTGTTGCGGGCCTCCTCATGAGGAGGCTTGTCGATACGAAGCGCCAGAAGCCGTCCGATTACAGAATCAGATACGGGCGCCAGCGCGCGCCGCGCCGCCTCATCGCCCGAGGTGTCCAACACCAGACATGCCTTACGCTGCATCAGAGGCTCGCTCGAAGGATATAGACGCGCCCCCGCCATCAGCACTTCGAGGCGCGTGGCATCGTCGGCCATATCGGAGGCATAATCGAAGATCTCGATAAGATCGTCCTCGTCGAAATAGGCGTCGGGATGCCCCGCTTCCTCTCTGAAACGGTCATAAAGCCGCTTCAGTTCGTCGTTGTAGCTATTATGTGCGTCGTCAAGTCTGCTCACCAGGCTGTCACTTTTTCTGTTCCTTTTCCCAACTGTCTTTAAGAGCGATTGTCCGGTTGAATACCAGATGGCCGCTCGCCGACGAGCGGTCGGGGGTGAAATACCCGATACGCTGGAACTGGAAATGCTCTCCCGGGCGTGCATTCTCCGCAAGGAAGGGCTCTATCTTCACACCTTCCACAGTGATGAGCGAGTCGGGATTGAGCAGTTCGCGGAAGTCGCGCTCGGTTTCAGCCGCCGGATTTTCCACATTGAACAGCCGGTCATAGAGTTTCACCGTAGCATCCACCGCGTGGCGTGCAGATACCCAGTGAAGCGTACCCTTCACCTTACGCATGCTCCCGGGCAGACCGCTGCGGGTGTCAGGGTCATACGTGCAGTAGATCTCCTCGATCGTACCGTCATCGGCTTTTTTGACTCCTGTGCATTTTATGATATATCCTCCCTTGAGACGCACTTCCTGATCGGGAGCAAGACGGAAGAATTTCTTCGGGGGATTTTCCATGAAGTCTTCACGCTCTATATAAAGCTCACGGCTGAAAGGCATAGAGTGCGTGCCGCTGTCGGGCTGCTCGGGATTGTTGTCCATCGAGAGCATCTCCTCTTTATCTTCGGGATAATTGGTGATGATCAGCTTTACGGGATTGATGACGGCCATGCCGCGCGTGGCGATGGCGTTGAGATCATCGCGTACGGCATGCTCAAGAAGCGACACACTGTTGAGGGCCTCATATTTGGTGTAGCCGATCTTGTCGATAAAATTACGGATCGACCGAGGAGTATATCCTCTTCTGCGCATACCGGAGATGGTCGGCATGCGTGGATCGTCCCAGCCGTCGACCAGGCCTTCCTTGACAAGCTGCAGAAGCTTGCGTTTCGACATGACGGTATAAGTCAGGTTGAGACGGTTGAACTCGATCTGTCGCGGGCAGTATGATTCGTCGGCGAGCTCCTTGACAAAATATTCGTAAAGCGGCCGGTGTACTACAAATTCCAGTGTGCATATCGAATGGGTGACCCCTTCGAAATAGTCGCTCTGACCATGGGCGAAGTCATACATGGGATATACTTTCCATTTGTCGCCTGTACGGTGATGGGGCGTCTTGATGATGCGATACATTATCGGATCACGGAAATGCATGTTGGGCGAGGCCATATCTATCTTGGCACGCAGCACACGCGATCCCTCGTCGAATTCTCCCGCATTCATGCGCATGAAAAGATCGAGATTCTCTTCAGGAGTACGGCTGCGGAAAGGACTCTCCTGTCCGGGCTCGGTGGGAGTGCCCTTCTGACGCGCTATCTCTTCCGAGCTCTGATCGTCGACATAAGCCTTGCCCTCCCTGATCATGCGGCATGCGAGATCAAAGAGCTGGGGGAAATAATCGCTTGCATAATACTCACGGTTGCCCCAGTCAAATCCGAGCCAGTGGATATCCTCTCGTATAGCATCTACATATTCCACGTCCTCTTTTACAGGATTGGTATCGTCAAAGCGGAGATTGCAAGTACCGCCAAAACGCTCTGCGACCCCGAAGTCCATGCAGATAGCCTTGG
>CALHWU010000139.1 GCA_938039795.1 uncultured Muribaculaceae bacterium | reverse complement strand
CTTAAAGTCTGCTTTACAAACTTTTCGAGTGAGTTAAATTGAGGACCCAAATCTAAATAATGGAGGAAAGCGTCTTTCTCATACCCGACGTTGACGAAGGCGGCATTCAGACCTGGCATCAGTTTCTTCACCTTGGCCAGGTAGATGTCGCCGACTGCATAGGCTATATTTCTCGATTCCTTCTGGAGCGAGACAAGCCTTGAATCCTCAAGCAGTGCGATCGACACTTCTTTAGGCTGCACGTCGACAATGAGTTCGCTTTTCATTTTCTTGATATTATACTGTGAAATTCCGGGGGTATGCTTTAATCCTCCGGTGTAATAAAAAACAAAGGGCAAACTTTCTGGACCCGCCGAACCGGACCCGGAGAAGTTTGTCCTTCGCTGTTCGATTTCCGCGCCGTCTGGTAGAAGCGGAAGAATCGATGAGTGGCCGGCTGCCTGCTATGGTAGCGCGCAGCAGGTGTGACTCACTTCTTCTTGTGACGGTTCTTCTTCAGACGTTTCTTGCGCTTGTGAGTGGCCATCTTGTGGCCTTTTCTTTTCTTTCCGCTTGGCATTTTATGCGATATTTAAGTTGGTGGTATATTGTTGACTCAGTGATGTTGACAGGCTGTATCACTTAGCGTTCTTGACATCTTCCATGAACACTTTGGCGGGCTTGAAAGCCGGGATCTTGTGCTCGGGGATGATGATTGTGGTGTTCTTGGAGATGTTGCGTGCGGTCTTCTCCGAACGGGTCTTCACGATGAAGCTGCCGAAGCCACGGAGGTAGACGTTGTCGCCATGAGCCAGGTTCTCTTTCACAACTTCCATGAACTTCTCTACGGTCTCGAGAACGCTGGCTTTGTCGATACCTGTGGTTTTCGAGATCTCGCTAACGATGTCGGCTTTTGTCATAATTCTATATTTTTTGATAATACATTGATAAGCAACTGTTTGCCGGCAAGCATGAGCTTGTCTTCAATTTGCAAGTGCAAATATCGCACTTTTTTTTCATTCCCATGCAACAAATCGCATGATTTTTTGCAATAAACGTCACTTTTCTACCTCATTAAGGGGTGTCTGACCAAGTTCAGCCCCACGTGAAGTTGCTCCGGCGCCTGCGGTGCGCTGCAATCCGCCGCCTGATAGTGCGCCACGGCTGAAGCAGCAGGCAAAACACCACTGAGCCGCCCTGCGGCCGCCCTTCGAGCGCCATACACGCCTTACGCCACCGGAGCGACAGCGTAACCGTGAGTCCGGCTCCGATCAGCAATGCCACGCACAGAGGCACGATGGACGGGAATCCCTCGGCTATGGATGCCACAGAGGCCAGAAGCCACACCCACATGCCCACGCTGACACTCCCCATGAGCCTGAAAGGAGCGCGGCGCAACATCGACGAAGTGAATTCACGCCGGATACTCTCCGTACGATGGGCATATGCGGAGTCGGACTCGCGACGGCACACCACTGCATCGGGTGAGATCTCCGCCACGCAGTTGTCGGACGTCGCGATCTCGCTGACAAACAGATCGTCGTCGCCATAATTGAGATGCAGAGCCGATGAAAAGCCCTTATGATCAAAGAACAACGACCTACGATAGGCGAGATTACAGGCTGTGCCCCTTACTGGACGCCCTCCCAACGCGGCGCTTATCCATACAAGTGCCGAACGCACGCGGTCAAACGTGCGCAATCTTCGTCCGCGTCCGCTATCAGCACTTCCGTCATTCCCACACAGACGGGCATACCCTATCACCACCTCCACCGACGGGTCAGAAAAATGCCGGGCCATGGTTTTCAGCCACAGAGGCGACTGTACGGCGCAATTGCCTACAGTCAGCAGCAGGCAGTCATAATGGGCAGCCTTGACTCCAAGAGTGACAGCAAGCTTGCGCCTGCTGAGACTGCGTGTACCGTCAGGCAGGAAAGTAATAAAAAGATTGCTGTGGACAAGCTGCAGTTCGCGCACAATGTCATCGGCATGGGAATGGCTGTCGTCATTAACCACCACTACCTCATAAGGGGCATCATAGTCCTGCGAAAGGATATCGGTCAGCAGCTGCTTCAGATGACGTGTATCGCTGTGAGAAATGACCACTACCGTCACCGGAGGATTGCGCAGGCCCGACACATCGCTGTAGTCAGACTCCTGCTTCAGAAGACTGGCCCTGACGATGCGGTTGAGACGGGGCGTCGTCACAACAAGCACATATACTGCCGCGATCAGAGCTACCGCCAAAAGCACGTAGCATAGCGTCGAACCGGGCAACAGAAACAGTTGTTGATCTATCATTTCAGTCAATACATCTTAATCGCCAAACACTTCAAAGGGCACCCTGAAAGACACCCCTAACTGCATCAGCTTACTCAGAGCGCCCGGAAGGCGGCTACGGAATGAGTCCCACGAACGGCGTTCCGGCAATGTCCATCCGGCCTCCGCCAGTGCCATTGCACGAGGATAGGCCATATAAAACGCTCTGTCGACATCGGCGATCGCTTCTCCCCAGAGTGTGCCCATGACGCCCTCCACATTGCCGTTGGCCGGCATGTCTATCGAGTACGACCGTTGCAGCGTTGTGACAGGCATTCCCCAGTTGTTGTGCTCCGGAAGATCACCCTTCATCTGGGGATAATCGAGATAAGCATGCTCACCCGGGGCCATGATGAGCGGGTTGCCATTGGCCGCTGTAAGCTCCATACATTTGGGTGTCAGCCCGTTGCGCCATGTGACGAGTGTCACATCGGAGGGATAGTCCATCAGGTATTTTTCGGCAGGCATATATATATTGTCGAGTTCGCACCAGAGTATGGCCTTCTTGCCGCGCGATCTGACCGACGACAGCATCCTGCCGAAGAAGTCGTTCATAAGAGAAGCGGCCTCGGTGTATCCGCGTTCCGACATCATGCGGCGGCAATCGCCGCACAAAGCCCAATTTCGCTCAATTGCGGCCTCGTCGCCACCGAGATGAATATATGGCGACGGAAACATGGAGGCTAAGCAGCCTATTATATCATCATATAGGGAATAAACCGAATCATTGGCTGCGCATGCCATCACTCCGGCTCCCGGAACTGCTGCAAGAGCCGCACTGTCGGCTATATGACATCCAAGTTCAGGATGTGCCGATAGCAGCGCCCTCGTATGGCCAGGGATATCGGTCTCCGGGACGATCTCTATATACCGGTCGGCGGCATAGCCTATTATCTCCCTGATATCCGATTCCGAATAATACTGATCCGAGCCGGCTGTCAGTTCTGGATGGCCCGCGATCTCCACTCTCCACCCTTCATCATCAGTAAGGTGTAGCTGAAGTACATTGAATTTATAGCGTGCCATGATATCAATGAAACGCTTCACATCCTTTACAGGGATAAAATGCCGGGCAGGATCAAGCATAAGCGCTCGGCGCGGAAAAGCCGGAGCGTCGTCGATCACAACCGGAGAGATCTCGCCGCGGGCCGTCGCAGCGACATCACCCCAGAGAATCTGGTCAAGAGTCTGCATTCCCCGGAAAAGCGCCTCTTCCGATGCTCCGGTCAGATGCAGGCCTGACGGATTGACCTCCAGCCGGTAATGTTCCTTGCCTGACATCGAGGGATCGACTTCCAGGCGAGTTTTCACACCATTGCCTTCGCCGAAATGCTCCGTCATGATATCTCCGTAAAGATCCAGCAGTCTATGTCGCGACGGAAGCGACGACACTATCTGCGGCGAAGCCACAGCTCTGAGAGTCGCGCCTTTCGTCGATACCACACTCGCCGGCATGGGCATCAGTGCCGACGTCGGGCCTGTTTCTCTGGCTTGCGTAACAGCAAATATTGCTGCCGCCGACAATGCTGTCAAAAAATATCTCAACATAACGGCTGCAAAGTTACACATTTTTCACCAATGCATGAAATAAGCCGCTTCCATGAAAAGATCATACTTTTTACAATGGCTTTAGGTCAAGAAACGCTGACTGTTTGCGCAAAAATTAGTAACTTTGCATTAATGAATTCATCGCTCTCATCATCAGCATGCGCCGGCAGCGCTGCCGGATCCGCCGACCGGCAGCCCACACTGTATCTGCTGCCGGTACCGCTGTCCGACGTCGATCCAGCCGAAGTGATGCCGCCGGTCAATATCGAGATAGCCCGCTCGGTGCGCCATTTCATTGTGGAGAATATCCGTTCGGCACGTCGCTTTCTGAAGCGTTGCGACCGATCGATTGATATTGACTCGCTGACTTTCGATGTGCTCGACGAGCATACGTGCAGCGCCGATGTCGCAGCCATGCTCGCGCCGATGGAACGCGGGGAGGATATGGCTGTCGTTTCCGAGGCAGGATGTCCGGCCGTGGCCGACCCTGGATCGGAAGCGGTGGCTGAAGCGCAGCGGCGCGGCTACCGGGTGTGTCCGCTTGTGGGACCGTCAAGTATCCTGCTCGCCCTCATGGCGTCTGGATTCAACGGCCAGACATTCGCATTTGCCGGTTATCTTCCTGTCGAACCGCAGGCACGCGCATCCCGTCTGAAGGAAATGCAGCGCCGTATTGACCGTGAACGTCAGACACAGATATTCATCGAGACTCCCTACCGCAACAACCGCCTGATACGCGAACTCATCGCCACGCTTCCGGCCGACATGCTGCTGTGCGTGGCTGCCGACATCACCGGTCAGCGACAGAGGATCGTCACAAAGACTCTCGCCCGATGGGCCGCAGAGCCGGCCGATATCGACAGGATACCGTCGATATTCCTGCTTTTCCGGCAAAATTGAGAAACCTTTATCGAACACACAGCCCGATGTCAAAAAAAAACAGATTCCAGCCAAGCTCGCTGCGACAGCCAGGATTATTCGACATAGCTGATCCGCCGACCTCCGACGGTGGAATTTTCGGTGACGAACTGCCGGTACACCCTTCCATCGTCGACTTTGTGGTGCAGGAATCCGAACGGCGCGCCACATCGCGACCCGAACGTTTCAATCCGATTGACGAACCTATCAAGGATTACCCCGTAGAGCGCGGCTCGCTACTTCTCGTAAGCTTCGGAAGCGGCAGCAGCGGCAACTGCTCCTACCTCGGCACACGCAGCGGAGGGATACTTATCGACGCAGGAGTCGACGTGCCGACTGTCACAAAAGGGCTGGAAACGATAGGACTTTCGATTGAAGACATCAAAGGCATACTGATCACCCACGATCACAGCGACCATATACGCTATGTATATTCTCTCGTCAGAAAGCACTCATGGATGGGAGTATACTGCACACCGCGCACGCTCAACGGCATATTGCGCCGCCATAACATTTCACGCCGCCTCAGCGACTATCACCGGCCTGTCTACAAGGAGTTTCCGTTTGAACTGGCCGGATTCCGCATCACGGCTTTCAACGTCAGCCACGACGGCTCCGACAATGCCGGATTCTTTCTTGAATCCGGATCGCAGAACGTGGCCGTAGCCACTGATTTAGGATCGATCACCGAACGCGTCGACCATTACATGCGTCGCGCCAACCATATCATCATCGAGGCCAACTACGACGCCGAAATGCTTCGAAACGGACGATACCCGGCCTATCTGAAAGCGAGAATCGAAGCTGACGACGGCCACCTCGACAACCAGGTGACGGCCTCGTTCCTGTCGTCGATCGCGAGCGGCAATCTCCGGAACGTGTTTCTTTGCCATCTGAGTGAGGACAACAATACGCCCGACAAGGCTCTTGAAGCCATCTCCAGCTCACTGCTCCGGCATCCCGACATTGCGGCAGGAAAGATCTCCATGCCACATATCGAAATTTTCCCCCGGTATGAAAGATCTACCGTCTACAGTCTCCGAGTATAACCGCCCACGAGGCTCCATGCAATATTTAGCACATTAACTACCATCAGATGATAAACAATCGAAAACTACTCGCATTAATCGCTGCGGCGGCCATCGGATTGCCGGCAGCCGACGCCTGCACAAGCCTTATCGCAGGCAAGAAAGCCACAGCCGACGGCAGTGTAATGATCACTTACGCCGCCGACAGCCATACACTCTACGGAGAACTTTACCATCAGCCGGCAGCCGACCACGCCCCCGGATCCAAGCGGCAGGTGACCGAATGGGATACCGGCCGCCATCTCGGCGAGATACCCGAGGCGGCACATACATACCGCACGCTCGGCAACATGAACGAGCACGGACTCACCATCTCCGAAAGCACCTGGGGAGGACGCCACGAGCTCGCCGGAACCGGACTTATCGACTACGGATCGCTTATCTACATCACCCTGCAGCGGGCGCGCACTGCCCGCGAGGCGCTTAAGGTCATGACCGATCTGGTCGGCACCTACGGCTACGCCTCCGAAGGCGAGTCATTCTCAATAGCCGACGCCGACGAGGTCTGGATCATGGAGATGATCGGCAAAGGCAAGGCTGACAAAGGCGCCGTATGGGTGGCGCGACGAGTGCCCGACGACTGCATTTCAGGCCATGCCAACCACTCGCGCATCCATCAGTTCCCGCTTGACGATCCGGAGACACTCTATTCCCCCGACGTCATCAGCTTCGCCCGCAGCCAGGGCTATTTCGACGGCAAAGACGAGGACTTCAGCTTCTCGCGCGCATATGCCGTGACCGACGGAGGCGCCCTCCGCGGATGCGACGGACGCGTATGGTCATTCTACAATCGCTTCAATCCCGCCGAAGCCGCTCCCTATCTCGACTGGGTGCTCCGCGGCCAGGGCGATCCGCTCCCCCTGTGGATCAGACCGCAGCAGAAGGTCGACGTACGCCAGATGCAGGCCATGATGCGCGACCATTTCGAAGGCACGCCCATGGACATGACGCTCGACGTCGGAGCCGGCCCCTACAAGGTACCCTACCGCTGGCGTCCGCTGACCTATGAGGTCGACAGCACCGAATACACCCATGAGCGCGCCATCGCCACACAGCAGACAGGCTTCTCCTTCGTCAGCCAGATGGACTCGAAGGCTCCGGCAGCGATGCGCGGCATACTGTGGTTCGGTGTCGACGACGCCAACACATGCGTCTACGTGCCGGTCTACAACAGCGTGACCGACGTGCCCCATGAATTCGCCGTAGGCAACGGCGACATGTACAACATATCGTGGGACGCCGCATTCTGGGTCAACAATTATGTAGCCAACCAGGCCTACAACCGCTATTCGCAGATGATTCCCGACATCCGCCGCGTGCAGAACGAGATCGAGGACTCCATCGCCTCGGAGGTAGCCGCCATGCGTCAGGCAGTGGCCGCCATGCCGGAGGCGCAGGCATCGGCCGCCCTCACCGGCCACACAGCCAAGTGGGCCCGCGACTATACGAAACGCTACAAGCAGCTCGGCGACTATCTGCTGGTGAAATATCTCGACGGCAACGTGAAACGCGAGAAAGACGGACAGTTTGAGCGCACTGCCGACGGGATGCCGGTCTATCCGCTTTTCCCCGGCTACGACGACCGCTACTACCGCTCTATCGCCGATGATCCCGAAGGTGGAGAACGGCTCAAATCGCTGAAGCTATGACCGACGATCCCATCATCGTGGAGCGCCGGCGCGCATCATACGACGAGCTTCCCGCTTCCGACCGGGAGCTCGTCGACGCCGCGCGCAGAGCCACCTCGCGCGCTTACGCGCCCTACAGCCATTTCCATGTCGGGGCGGCCATACGCCTGTCGGACGGCACTGTCATAGAGGGTTCCAATCAGGAGAATGCAGCTTACCCTTCAGGGACATGCGCCGAGCGCACGGCCGCATATTACGCCCACTCATCACATCCCGAGGCAGCATTCGAGGCCATAGCGATATCGGCTGTGGGCACCGACGGTAAGCCTACGCCGCAGCCTACTCCTCCCTGCGGGGCATGCCGCCAGGCGCTTCTTGAATATGAAAAGCTTGCGGGACACCCTGTACGGGTCATTCTCGACTCCCCCTCCGAGATATACCTGCTCCCCTCCGTCAGCTCGCTGCTGCCGCTGTCGTTCAGCGAATTCTGATCGGATGAAAGATCATCGGTTATAGGCTCCCGGGAAAGTGCCGCTGACTCCGTAGCGGTCAGTGCGCACCGGGCATACGATGGCTTCGGCCGGACTCCCCTCCTTCAGGCGGTAATCGTAGCTGTAGGTCTCCGCATCGATATCGAACAGCGGATCACAGCCCCACAGACATCCTACGAAAATGGCATCGTCAGAGCCGTTGCTTCTGAACGTACATCGGACGAACGAAGAACCGTCAGGAGCCGAAGGATTCAGATCGGGACACACTCCGTAGAATATCGACTCGCTCACCCTCGCCACAGCGCCATCGGCCAGCTGCAGAAGCGGGCCCGTCGACGAAGCGAACAGGTAATTGTCGGCCAGCGTGCATCGGCTTATATCGGCCGTGCCCCCGCTGAGCGTCACCACCCCTTCGGGCGAGGATGAGAACTCGCATCCCACCGCCACCAGCTCCGTCGCCGCGGCATCGACTACACGGCGTGAAGCGTTCGTCAGCCGGCAGTTGTCGAGCCTCGCCTGCGTTCCCCCGCCGCACGACAGTCCGGTGACCGGATTGAGCAGATCGGCGCACGTCATCTCTACCTCTCCGCCATCCGCAATAATGCCCTCCCACTGTCCGGGAATGAGGTCGAACGGAATAGTGGTGACGACGTTGCCGAGGCGGTCGCCGCAAAGCTTTACCTGCCGCCCGGGAGCGCCCTGCACAATCAGCTTCCCACCCACGCGGAGCGACGCTCCGTCGTGAAAACAGAGGGTAGCACCCTCTTCCACCACAAGCGTCGCGCCTGCCTCGACGTCGAGACAGCCGAAGACCCTTACAAGCGATCCGGCCTCAATGCGCGTATCGGCGGTAACGGTCAGGTCGCGCAGCGTCAGCGGCTCAAGTGTCTCCCCGGCAATCGGGAGCGAGGTCACGGCTCCGTTGACGGTGAAAACGATGCTTCCGCTGATCTCTTTCCTCTCGGGAAAAGCATCGGCCAGAACCGCTATCGAATCGCCCGGGCGGATATCCACGTCATGAAATGTCTGGCCGGAGAAACCGTCGA
>CALHWU010000138.1 GCA_938039795.1 uncultured Muribaculaceae bacterium | reverse complement strand
CCTCGTAGCCCATCTCGGAAACTCGACCATAGGCATGGGAGCCGACGTGATGACCGGCAAAAATGTAGCCGTAATCCAGTATAACTTCAACGACACCCTTTACAGAATAGATCCCGCCAAGAAGATCCTCAAACCATATGCCGTGATAAATCCGGGCAAATATGCCATACCGGATCCACGCAAATACTCCAATCTCGACGCCTGGGAAGCTGCCCGCAGAAATACCATAAGAGTGGGATTCATCCCCTCGGCCGAGCAGATTATGCTCGGATATATGTTTGAGGACAAGATACATCTGCAGATCGTCGACCTCACCGACGGCCGTCTGCTCTTCTCGCGGACCGTCGATCCGCGCTCCGGAGGCGAAGGCATCACGATGGACTATGACGGCAAGGAGGTACTGACCATGCCGCTTCAATACAGCGACGGCGACGGCTTCTACTTCGTTATACTCGACGAGTCGATGAGCGAGCTGACCGGCGTGGAGGATGCCAATCCAGCGATCGTGAAAATAAGATTCTGAGCCATTCATATATGTCATAATCACGGTAATATTTACCCTAAACGCGTTTTTTGAGGAATAAACCGACAACCAAACATACACCCCAGCGGTTATTTTTGTAAATTTGCAGAAATCTCCGCATGAAGCCCCGGCGGAGCAAAAACAACTGCCGGGGCTCCTTGCATGCCAGAAGAAAAGGAAACATTCACATAATCAACACATAGCATACTGATGTCGACAGTCACAAAAGAAGCGGCCCTCGAATATCACCGTCAGGGCAAGCCGGGAAAAATTGAAGTGATTCCCACAAAACCTTACAGCACACAGCACGACCTCGCACTGGCCTATTCGCCGGGCGTGGCATACCCATGCAAAGAGATAGAGGCCGATCCCTCGGCCGTGTATGAATACACCGACAAGGGCAATCTCGTGGCCGTAATCTCAAACGGCACCGCCGTGCTCGGCCTCGGCGACATAGGCCCGCTCGCCGGCAAGCCGGTGATGGAGGGCAAGGCGCTCCTCTTCAAGATCTTCGCCGGCATCGACTGCTTCGACATAGAGGTCAACGAAAAGGATCCGAAGCGCTTCATCGACATCGTCAAAGCGATCTCCCCCACATTTGGAGGCATCAATCTTGAGGACATCAAAGCTCCTGAATGCTTCGAGATTGAGCAGCGTCTCAAAGAGGAGTGTGATATACCCGTGATGCACGACGACCAGCACGGCACGGCCATCATATCCGCTGCCGGCCTGCTCAACGCCCTGGAGATACAGGGCAAACACATTGAGGATGTAAGGCTGGTGGTCAACGGCGCCGGCGCGGCAGCCGTTTCATGCACAAAGCTCTACATAGCCCTGGGAGTCAGAAAAGAGAACATAGTGATGTGCGACAGCAAGGGGGTCATCACCACCGAGCGCAAGGACCTCAACCCGCAGAAAACCGAGTTCGCCACCTCGCGCCCCATCACCACCCTTGCCGAGGCGATGAAGGGCGCCGACGTGTTCCTCGGCCTCTCGGTGAAGGATGTCGTCACCACCGAGATGGTGCAGTCGATGGCCGAGCATCCGATCGTATTCGCCCTCGCCAATCCCGATCCCGAGATCTCGTTCGAAAAAGCCATGGCCTCCCGACCCGACCTCATCTTCGCCACCGGACGAAGCGATTATCCCAACCAGATCAACAACGTGCTCGGGTTCCCCTACATATTCCGCGGAGCCCTCGACAGCGGCGCGACCGTCATCAACGAGACCATGAAGCTCGCCGCCGTGAGAGCCATTGCCGCCCTGGCCAAGGAGCCTGTGCCCACCGTAGTCAACGCCGCCTATAACATGACCGACCTGAAATTCGGCCGCGACTACATACTGCCCAAACCCCTCGACCCGCGCCTGCTCACCAGAGTGGCACCCGCCGTAGCGCGCGGAGCCATGGAAAGCGGGGTGGCGCGCCGTCCCATAACCGACTGGGAGGGCTACTGTGAGCGGCTGCGCCGCCTGATGGGCTACGACAACAAGATCACCCACAGGCTCTACAACGAGGCCAAGCGCCATCCGAAGCGCGTGGTATTCGGCGAGGCCAATACTGACAACATGCTCAAGGCCGCCGTCATGGCCTACAAGGAGGGCGTTCTGATACCTGTGCTGCTCGGCAACGAGGAGATGATAGAGAAACGCGCCTCACGTCTCGGCCTCGACCTGACAGGCATAGAGATCGTCAATCTGCGCCATGACCGCGAGGCCGACCGCCGACAGCGCTATGCCGAGCAGTTCGCCCGCAAGCGTCAGCGCGAAGGCATCACCGAGGCCGAGGCGCTCGAAAAAATGTATGACCGCAACTACTTCGGCATGATGATGGTGGAGACCGGCGACGCCGACGCCTTCCTCGCCGGCACCTACTCCGCCGCCCATTCCGTAGGCAAGATAGCCCGCGAGGTGATCGGCATCCGTCCGAGCTATAATCACTTCGCCACCCTGCACATCATCAACACCAAGCGCGGCACATTCTTCATCGCCGACACGCAGGTCAACAAGACCGTCGACGAGGACACGCTCGTCGACATCGCACGCCTGACCCGCAACTCTGTGGAATACTTCTCCCATGAGCCAGTGATCGCCATGGTGTCGTACAGCAACTTCGGCTCTGGCCACGAGGAGGAGTGCCTGACAGTGCGCGCCGCAGTAGAGCGCATGCAGCGTCTCTATCCCGAGCTCGCCATCGACGGCGAGATGGGCCTCAACTACGCCCTCAACCGCGATCTGCGCGACACCACCTTCCCCTTCAACAAGCTCAACGGACAGGATGTCAACGCACTGATATTCCCGAATCTCAGCGCCGCCACTACAGCCTTCCGCACCATGCTTGAGATGGGGCTCGGCGATGCCATCGGCCCGATACAGATGGGTCTGAACAAGCCGGTGCACTTCATCAGCGTCAACGCAGGAGTGCGCGACATCATCAACCTCGCCACCATCGCCAGCCTCGACGCAGCCGTACTCGAACGCAATGCGACCCCCATCGACAAGTAATATCTCTGCCGGCCGAAACGACACCCCTGCCGCTTCGGCCGGCAGAATTTCCACAGCTGAAACCATAACAGCAAGCTTGTCCAACTTATATACTTATATATAAGTATTCCGGCTCATGATCCGCTTACCGTCATGAGCCGGATGTTTTTTTATTGAGAACTATTACTGTCCGCTAAACTATAAATCAGTGAGTCCAACATCTTGAAAGGGAGAAG
>CALHWU010000137.1 GCA_938039795.1 uncultured Muribaculaceae bacterium | reverse complement strand
CTTCTTCAACTGCGCGCTCAACGCCGCGGTTGATGTCGGCGCTCTGCTCGTGCACGGCCATGAGGATGCCGCACGACTCGCCGTCGAATTTCAGCGCCGAGTGGTTATAGCCGATTGATTTGATCACCTCGCGGGCCTCGCGGGCGATGTCGATATGGGCGTTGGATTTCACTTCGCCGGCGATGACAACCTGGCCTGTGGTCACAAGCGTTTCGCAGGCCACCTTCGACGAGGGGTCAAAAGCGAGCATTCCGTCGACAACGGCGTCGGAAATCTGGTCGGCAACCTTGTCGGGATGCCCTTCGGAAACTGATTCCGATGTAAAAAGATAGTTCATGGGTCTTTTTAGCATTTTTTTAAGTGGTTGCAAGCAATCAAATTTTTCCACGGTGCAGGGCGCGCTATGGCCGGCGCGCTGGCGCCTCTTCCCTGCAAGCTTTCTGTAAGCTTTGTAAATGTGCGTGAACCTTCCGGAGACTGCTATTTGAGCCGAAAGGCGCCGCAAAGTTACGCAATTCCCCCGAGATGCGCAACACTGTTTTGAGCCCGGGAAATGATAAAGCCCGGAGATTTCGCAATCTCCGGGCTTCCCAAACAAAATGCTATGTACAACAATTCAAATAGTCTGTGGTGATCAGTCGATGGCCTCGTCGGCGGGATAGCCGCCCATCTCGCGGATGGCGTTCTTCAGCATTACATACTGCTGGAAGAGGTGGTTGACGGGCACTTCGCCTTTGGTGTAGTCGTGCATCGGGCTCTTGAGGAAGAAGCTCAGGAAGCGCTGGATGCCGTAGCGGCCGTTGCGTGCGGCGAGGTCGCTGAGAAGCACGAGGTCGAGGCAGAGGGGAGCTGCGAGAATAGAGTCGCGGCAGAGGAAGTTGATCTTGATCTGCATGGGATAGCCCATCCATCCGAAGATGTCGATGTTGTCCCATCCCTCTTTGTTGTCGTTGCGCGGGGGATAGTAGTTGATGCGCACCTTGTGGTAATACTGGGTGTCTTCGTCGTTGCCGTGGCCGTAGAGATCGGGCTGGTTTTCAGGCACGAGAATGCTTTCGAGGGTCGAGAGTTTGCTGACCTCTTTGGTGCGGAAGTTGGCGGGCTCGTCGAGCACGAGGCCGTCGCGGTTGCCGAGGATGTTGGTCGAGAACCATCCGTTGAGGCCGAGGCAGCGGGTGCCGATGATGGGGGCGAATCCGCTCTTCACGAGGGTCTGGCCGGTCTTGAAGTCCTTGCCTGCGATAGGCATGCCGGTCTGCTCGGAGAGTTCCCACATGGCGGGGATGTCGACGGTGGTGTTGGGTGCGCCCATGATGAAGGGTGCGCCCTCCTTGAGAGCTGCGTAGGCGTAGCACATCGAGGGAGCGATATGCTCCTTGTCGTCGGCTTTCATTGCGGCCTCAAGTGCTGCGAGAGTGCCGTGCACTTTCTCGTCGACCGGGACGTAAACCTCGGTCGAGGCAGCCCAGAGCACAACGACGCGGTCAACGCCGTTCTCTTTCTTGAAGCTGCGGATATCCTCGCGGATCTGCTCGGTCATGTCCCAGCGGTCCTTGGCCTGCTTCACGTTGTCGCCGTCGAGGCGCTTTGCGTAGTTGTGGTCGAAGGCGGCCTTCATGGGGACGATCTTTTCGAGCTCGTCCTTCACGGGGTTGATGTCCTTCTCCTTGAGTACCTCGCAGTTGATGGCGCTCTCGTAGGCGTTGGCGGGATATACGTCCCATGCTCCGAACACGATGTCGTTGAGGTCGGCGATGGGCACGATTTCGTTGTATTTCAGATATTTCTTGTCAGCACCTTTTCCTACGCGGATTTTGTCGTACTGCGTCATCGAACCGACAGGTTTTGCAAGGCCTTTGCGGGCCATGAGTACGCCGGTCATGAAGGTGGAGGAGACTGCGCCGAGACCTACCACGAGGACTCCGAGCTTACCTTCGGCAGGCTTGACATTTGATTTGCTCATAATTTAATTAGATTGGTTATATAGTTGTTAAAATTTCTTTAATGGGCGCTCGTTCAGGCGAGGGCCGAAAAACGAGCGTAAAATTACCCTATATTTTTCAATTGTGAAACAATTTCAACAGTTATCTTCAATTTGATTCGTTAAAGATAACAAACCTGCTACATTAACAATAAAATAATGTTAAATACATAAATTCGATGCAGGGAGAATGCAAATGAAAGTTAATAGCCCTAAATGAGCAGAAGGGGCGTCGGACGGGGCGGACAGGTCGGACGAGTCGGAATTGGCTGACAGTTCTGATAGCTCTGATAGCTCTGATAGTTCTGATAGCTCTGATAGCTCTGACAGCTCTGATAGCTCCGATAGCTCCGATCCTCTCCTCGCTGTCAGATCATCCCGAGTATATCGGCGAGGCGGCCTATCTGCGAGGGATGGGTGGCGAGATCCTCTTCCGGCGTCCAGCCTTTTCCTTTCAGCCATGCCGTCGGGCAGCCGACGGACTCTGCGGGGAGAATGTCTTTTTTCAGGCTGTCGCCTACCACGAGCACCTCCCGGGGGGGCAGCCCCAGGGCGTCGACTCCCAGCATGAAAATGCGTGGATCCGGCTTCCTTACACCCACCACCGCGCTCTCAATGACGGCACGGAACAGATGGTCGAGGCCGAAATCGGCGAGCACGGCCCCGATATTGCCGTAGAAATTGCTGACAAGCACAGCCGGAACCTTTGCGGTCACGGCCTCGATGACGGGGCGCGACTCTTCGACGCATTCCCGCGCGCGGTCATAGCAGTAACGGGCCGCCTCGTCGGCCATCGCGTCGGTGGCGCAGTTGCCGCCGTCGCGGAGAAAACGGGCCTCTGTGGCTGTCTTGGCCTGCATGAGCCGCATGAAGTCGAAGTCGGGACTCACCACCGGATGGGTGGCTAAGTAGCGCTCCGTGGCCACATAGGCCTCGCGGAACGCCTCGCGGCTGAATGTGGCTCCTGCGCGGAGCCATCCGTCGCGGATGATCTCGCTCCAGTGGTCGCCTCGGCTGTCGATTGTGCCGCCATAGTCGAATATCACTCCTTTTATATCCATGGTAGGGGATGCGTGTCGGTTTATCCGTCGAATTCGCCCTGCTCGATGCGCCGGGCAAAGCGCCGGCATATGCGCTCGTGGCGCACTACCATCATGACGAGCAGCGCGTTGAGCACCGTGAGCTCAAATACGAAGTAGAGCCATGGCATCGTCAGGAATAGCGCCGTGAAGAGGGCGATGGTGCGCCAGTTGAACGACAGGATGTTGGTGTATTTCATCAGCGGCAGGCTCGCCCGGCGGAATGCCTGGCGCAGGCTCTCGGGGAGGGGAGTGCCGTCGGGGTAGCGGGCTGCAATGGCGCGCCGCAGCTGCTGCATGGCAGGGGATGTGGCCTCCTGCTGCATCGTGTAGCTTGTATAGAAGGCGAGAGTAAGCTTCTGCCAGAAATCATGGCGCCAGCTCAGCGTGGCGAGGCGCCGCTTGAGGGTGAAGGCCCGGTCGAGCTCGCTGCCTGTCTCCCCCTTGAGGAAGTAGAGGTGAAACTGGCGGTAATAGTCGGCCATGGCGGCCTGCTTTGCATGGCAAATGCCCGTCACCGCAGCAATCACCCATATGAGCCACGGATGGGCCATGAAGAAGGCCGAGGTGACATTCTCGCGCAGGCATATGGCTATATAGATGGCCGCGAACCAGAGATCGCCGCTGACGCCGTCGAGTATCCGGCCGATGCGTGAATACTGGCGGGTCATCCGCGCGAGCTGCCCGTCGGCGCTGTCGAAGGAGTTGGCCCAGATCAGGAGAAGCATTCCGGCCACGTTGACGGCCATGGAGTCGAAATAGAAGCATATGCCGGCTCCGATGCCGAGAAATATCGACGCGATGGTGATAGCGTTGGGCGTTATGCCGAGGCGAGCGGCCAGGCGCGCCCACATGTAGCCGATCGGGCGGTAGAATGCCAGATCGATCCCCTCCTCGGTGTCGAGCGACTTGAGGCTCTGGCGGTAGGCCGACTCTTTCTTTTCAGCCATCACTTGAGATCGCGGAGTTTATAGGTCTGTTCGCGCAGATAGGCCCCGAGGGTCTCGAAGTCCTTGCGGTAAGGCTCCTGGTCGGCGAGCGTGATGGGGCGGCCGACGCTGATGTGCATCGTCTTGCCGGTCTTGCGGAACACCTCGGCCGGGAGGCGCAGCGAGCGCGCCGGCCAGCATATGTGGCCCAGGATATTGAACCACCACGAGTTGGAGCCGTGGAAATATATCGGTATGACGGGCACCTTGGCCTTGTAGATGAGCTGCAGTATCGATTTCTGCCAGGGACGGTCGACGAGATGTCCGTGCCAGTCGACCTTGCTCATGGCTCCGGCGGGGAAGAATCCGAGCGGCTCCCCCTCGGCGAGCTGACGCATGGCCTGACGGATGCCGTTGACGCTGACGGCGCGCTTGGCGGGGTCTTTCTGCGCCCAGGCGTCGACGGCTATGAAGTTGGGGCGCATGGCCGAGATCTTGTTGAGGATCATGTTGACCATCACTCTGTATTTCGGGCGGCGCGACGATATGAGGTAGATGAGCATGATGCCGTCGAGGGCTCCGAAGGGATGATTGCTGACGGTGATGAAGGGGCCTTCGGGCAGGTTGTCGAGCACCTCCTCGCCGTCGATGCGCAGCTTTATGCGGAAGCCGTCGAAGAGCATGCGGCGCACGAATTCAGGGCCGGGAGTGTCGCAGAAGCGGCGGTGGATATCGTTGACCTTGTCGACTGACAGGAAATGAAGCAGCCAGTTGACCAGTTTCTCGTGTCCGTCGAGGCGGGGCGCCATCTGGCGTATGTCGTCGTAGTTGAGCACGTCGGGGCGCACTTCGTGCTCTGCGGCGGCTCCGGCGGCGGGTGTCGTATCAGTGTTTTTGTCCATTGGAGATATAGTCGGTATAGCGGCGCGTGAAGCGGGCGAAAGCGGGCCACTTCATCAGCGCGAATTCAAAAATGAGGTATCCGGCGAGGGCGCAGGCTATGCCTCCGGCCACGTCGAGTATGTAGTGATGGGAGGTGTAGACGGCAGTCCACCATATGCCGAGGGTCACCACCGCGAGGGTCAGACGCCAGGCCAGGCTTATGCCGCGGCCGCGCAGGGCGTAGAGGAGGGCGGTGAGCGTATAGGCCGAGTGGAGCGAGGGCATGGCGGCGAAGACGTTGCTGTTGCGGGCGTAGAGGCCGTTGAAGATGCCGAGTCCGGTCATCTCGTCGAAGGCGCCGAGTCCGGCCACTGATCCGGGAGTGCCCGGCACAGCCTCGAATCCGTGGAGCGCCACATACCATGGCGGGGCGGCCGGGTGGATGTAGTAGAATGTGAATCCGATCAGATTGGTCAGCAGGAAAACCATCGCGAAGTGGAGGTAGAGCCCGCGCCGGCCGGTGAAGTAGAGCCACAGGCCGAAGATGACCGGCAGGGGTACCCAGCAGAGATAGAACACTCCCGCCATGAAGTCGGCCGCGCGGCAGGTGTGGAGCGCCCACCATTCGTTGGGCGTGAGCCCCGCGATGCCGAAGAGCGAGAGCTCCGTCTGGTAAAGGCCGCGGACGTCGACCGGATTGACTTCGTAGTTGGGGAGAAGGTTCATCCAGTCGTAGGATATGCCGAAGAGGAAGAACGGTATGAGCGCCACGGTGAGGCGGCGCGTGGCCGGCGCGGCAAAGAATAGGGCGGCGATAGCCACGGCCATGACGGTGTGTTCCGGTCGGAAGCCGATGCCGAGGGCCGTGACTGAGAGCCACAGGCACAGGGCTGCGACGCACGTGGCCGATTCGGCGAGGGAGGGCAGTCGGTCGGAGATGCGTGTCATTTGCGTCCGGCGAGAAGTTTGCGGCAGTGGTTGATGCGTGCTATCGCCGTGAGGTTGGCGAAGATGGCGATGACGGTCATGGCGATGACCAGTATCATGTCGGGGTTGAAGCCGTCGGCGCCGGGCTGGTAGCCTGATATCTGGCCGGTGATGCCGGTGGCGAGCGTAGCCACGCTTGTCACCACCACTCGCTCCGGACGCTGCATGAATCCTATCTTGCACTCCAGTCCGAGGCCTTCGGCGCGTGCTCTGACATAGCTCACCATTATGCTGCCGGTGAGGGCCACGAACGCTATCACGGCTCCGGCGAAGCTGCCGGTCTGGATCAGATAGTAGGCCACTCCGCCGAGAGTGGCGAGCTCGCAGTAGCGGTCGAGCACGGAGTCATACATTGCGCCGAATGTCGACGACATGCCGCCGAGGCGCGCCACCTGTCCGTCGAGCATGTCGAAGAGCGAGAATCCGATGATGAGCGCTCCGGCCCATGTGACGAGCGACCAGTCGACCGTGCCGGTGCGGGCTGCTCCGTATCCCGCTATGACGATCACTACGGCAGCCGCCAGGTTGCCGAGAAATCCTATGGTGGTCACTGTGTTAGGGGTTACGCCCATGCGGATCAGAAGCTTTACGAAGGGGTTTATCACCCGGTAGATGCCCAGCTGGAGCGCGTCGCGGGTCTGTTTTGATGTAGCTTTTATGTCCATCTTTGGTTGTTCCGGTATGAAGTTTTGTTCAGTTTTGCTTTTTATGACGTAATGTGAACAGGTCGACTATCCTGATGGCCCACGGATCGAATGCCGACTGGCGGTAGACGAAGTAGCGCTGCAGCGCGAAGTTCCAGAACCACGACACGAGCAGCGATACCGCCAGGGTGGATGCGGCGAAGATGCCGTCGGGGGTGAATCCGAGATTGATCAGGAATTGCCATCGTGAGAGGGCCTCGCAGGTGAAGGTGGTGCCGTACATATTGAGCAGCAGGCTGCCGGTCCATACGAGGGCGTATTTCACTGTGACCGCCTTGACGCTCTGGCCGGCGGCGTGGAAAGTGAAGCGGTAGTTGATGGTGCAGTTGACGATGCCGCCCACGAGCGCGCCGCAAGCCACCGACAGGTTGCTGCGGTAGAAGGGGTCGACGGCCTGGAAGACAAAAGCGAACATCACCATGCGCACGATCATGTCGGACCACGATGCGGCCTGCGACGACACTATGGAGCGAAGAAAGGTGAATACGAGCGAATCGCTGCGCAGCACCTTGTCGGCCACCTTTTTCGATCTGTCCTTGATCTGTGTCATTATTTTATGAGGAGGTTTATTGCAAATATTATAAGCATTGAGTAGATGCCGGCGAGGATGTCGTCGGCCATCATGCCCCATCCGCCCGGAAGCTTCTCGGTGGCTCTGATGCCGAGCGGCTTGTAGATGTCGAAGAGTCTGAAGAGGAGTAGCGAGAGCAGTATCTCCCACCAGGGGCAGAGAGGGGTGATGGGGAGCATCGACACCCACTGGCCTACGGTCTCGTCGACGCAGGCCACCACCGGATCCTTGCCCCAGTAGCGTTCGGCCACGCCGCTGGCCCATGTGCCGAGAACGGTCAGCACGACGATGGCGCCGAGGGTGACCCAGAAAGTGACGCCGGCCGACGCCCACAGGTAGAGCGGCATCCAGAGTATGACGCCGGCTATGGCGCCCCACGTGCCGGGAGCGACGGGGAGAAAGCCTGCGCCGAGCGACGTGGCGATAAGGCGCGGCAGCAGGGGGAACTGGCGGGTGGAGCCTTCGGGCCGGTTGTCCTTGGGGTGGCGTTTCATCGGTCGGAGCGTTTTGATTCGGTAAACTGCCGTATGGCCGCCATGATGGCGCGGGCTATATGGGGGGCTGCCTCGGCGCGGCAGGGGGCGAACGAGGGCCAGTCGTTGAAGTCGATGATGCGTATCTCACCGTCGGGTGCCACCACGCAGTCGCCGCCGTAGATCATCACGTCGAGGATCTCGGCCGAGCGGTTGCAGAGGCTGCGCAGGCGCGACATGTCGAACTCTGTGCCCCGGGCACAGCCGTTGACGCGCTCGTAACCATACTTCGAATGGTCATTGATAAACGGATAGAACCAGTAGAAGAAATCCGTGCCGGCGATGCCGTAGAACTTTATGAGGTCGCCTTCGAGATGGCGCGATATGACGGCCCGCTTGATGCCCCGCAGGAAATATTCCTGAAGCACCTCCTGAGCCTCCTCGGGATGTCTGACGTAGCTGACGTCCTCCTTGTGCATCGTGTAGTAGTCGCCGCGCTTTATCCAGCATTTGTGCATGCCGGCGTCGTGGAGGCGCTGGCGCACGGCCTCGTCGGTGCCTACGGTGATGCTTTCGGGGAAGGGGATGCCGGAGCCCACGAGTATGCGGGTCATCCGCTCGCGCGTGCAGTTCTCGATGCCGTAGCCCGAGTTGATGACGAGCCTGCCCTGGTCCTCCATGCGCTGGAGCGTCTTTATCGATGCCTGCTCGCGGCACATGTTGATCACCACCGGCTCGCCGACGGCTCCCGCGCACAGCTGCTCCTCGGAGTAGACGCTGACTTCGCATCCGCGTTTGCGCAGCTGCTCGGCCACGATGTTGAGTATGGCGGTGTCGTTGCCTATATGGTTGGGGGAATAGACCCCGGCGCGCTTCACAGCCGCTATCTTAATCTCTGCCATGATGAATGTCGTCGTAGTCTGATTTGATTATCTCGCGCGCCAGGGCGATGTCGGAGGCGTGGTCCACGTCGACCACCTTTCCCATCGGCCATGCGCGCAGCTTCATGCCGCTCTCGAGGAGCGCGCGCTGGAAATGGCGCATGCGCGTGATGCCTGCGGCGCGGCATTCGGCCAGGCACCTCAGGGCTTTGGCCGGCAGGCAATACACTCCGGCCGAGACGTAGCGCGAACCGGGCTGCCGCGCGTCGGTGAAGGCGGTGATCATCCCGTCGTCGCCTGTGCTGACCCACAGTGGTTTCTCGTCGTCGGCATAGCCGGTAACTCCCATATAGCCGTCGGCATCGGTGCGGGAGGCGAAGGCTTCGGCCAGCCGCACCAGCTCGTCGGAGGCGAAGACGGTGTCGACCGTCGTGACTATAAAATCGCTGTCGAATCCGGCCGTCACCTCGGCGAAGCTCAGCATGGAGTCGGCGGTGGCCTTGACGATGACGCGCGTCAGCTGGCCGATGCCCGTATGTTCGCACGCGGTCTGCACATGGCCGGCTATCTCCTGCTCGCGGACGATGATGCTCAGGCACGTCATGGCGGCCGCTCCGCGCGGGAGTGACATTATGCGCATGAGGCGGTCGATCAGCGGCTCGCCGTCGGGCGCTACCAGCGGCTTGGGGAGTAGGATCCCTTCGGTGGCGAGCCGCTCGCCTTTGCCGGCGGCGATGATACCGTAGTTCATCGTGCGGCTGGCTTTATGGGGCGTCGCGACGTGGCCGTGACGGCGGCGGGGATTAAACACTTATTGATCATTGTAAGCGATATGTGGCCAAAACAGCGCGCTAAGTTACTCATTATTTCCCATCCGGCCAAAAAGGCCTGACGGCGAGGGATTATTTGTCGTCGGTCTTGGTGAGGTCGAGCACCACGTTGTCTTTCTTGTTCTTCTCCACATACTGGCGGCGGAGCGGGTTGGCGTGAGCCTCGTCGTAGGCGGCGCGGCAGCGGTAGGTGTCGATGGCGCGGTATATGGCCTCGCGCATCGAGTCGGCCGATGCCTCTCCCTTGCCGGCTATGTCGTAGGCCGTGCCGTGGTCGGGCGATGTGCGCACGTAGGGGAGTCCGGCCGTCAGGTTGACTCCGCGGTCCATCGCGATGGTCTTGAATGGAGCGAGTCCCTGGTCGTGATACATCGCCAGCACTCCGTCGAAGCGGCTGAAGAGGCCGTTGCCGAAGAAGCCGTCGGCAGCATACGGGCCGAACGCCTCGATGCGCTCTTTGCGCACGCTCTCGATGGCCGGGATGATGGCCGTCTGCTCCTCAGTGCCGAGCATTCCCTGCTCGCCCGCATGGGGATTGAGGGCAAGCACGGCTATGCGGGGGCGCACGATGCCGAAATCGCGGCGCAGCGACGAGTCGAGAGCCTTGATCTTCTCCTCCACCGCCTCCTGGGTGACAGTTTGCGCCACGCGAGCCATCGGGGTGTGGGTGGTCAGCAGAGCCACGCGCAGCGCCGGAGCCTCGGAGCACATCACCATCAGCGCCTTCTCGCCCGGCTCGCCGAGCGACGACTCCAGATACTCCGTATGGCCGGGGAACCGGAACGTGTCGCTCTGCATCTCGTGCTTGTTGATCGGCGCGGTGACGAGCACGTCGATATCGCCGGCCTTGAGATCGGCCACGGCGCGCTCGAGAGCCGTCATGGCGGCCTCGCCGGCCGTGCGCGTTGCCTGTCCCGGTTCAACCTTGGTGTCTTCTCCGACCACGTTGATTATGTTGTAGTGCTCGTCGCGGGCCTCCGACGCCTGCTGCACCTGGTTGAGCGGCAGCGCCGGCAGTTCGAGCGCCTTGCGGTAGAAAGCTGCTATCTTGGCCGATCCGTAGATCACCGGAGTGCACAGTTCGAGGATCGCCTCGTCCTCCAGAGCCTTCATGATCACCTCGTAGCCGATACCGTTGATATCGCCCTGCGTGATGCCTATCTTGAGTTTTTTGTTGTCAGCCATTTGAGTCTGTAGCGGTATGTATGAAGCGTTGCGGGCATTATTGCCCTAAATTAGCCGCTAAATTACTAATTTTTCCGCAATCCGCCAACCCCCGCCCTCCGCTAGGTATTTAATTCTGTCAGATAAAAAGCAACGATATAATCTTAATTAA
This sequence comes from uncultured Muribaculaceae bacterium, assembly GCA_938039795.1. GTDB lineage: Bacteria > Bacteroidota > Bacteroidia > Bacteroidales > Muribaculaceae > Paramuribaculum. The sequence continues at coordinate 7,975 of CALHWU010000137.1, read as the reverse complement.
ACTATGGCGAAGGGGAAGTTGTTGTCTCTTTGAGGATATGGCGGCCGGCGTTAAGATTTTTTTGTTAAAATATAGTCAAGGTCAGCGGATTTTCCCCTACCTTTGTGCCGCCAAAGCTCCCGACATGTCAAAAAACAACAACATTTAATCACCATCATGATGGAAAACAAAGAATTAGACCGCATCAGCTATGCTCTCGGTCTGAGCATGGGCAACAATTTCCGCAGCAGCGGCATCGACAAGATCGACTTCAAGGATTTCGCCGATGGCGTTGCCGCCGTATATTCCGGCGAGAAACCCCGCATGACCTACGACGAGGCCAAGGAGGAGATACGCCGCTATTTCACTGCCATGGAGGAGCGTCAGCAGGCCGAGGCAGCCGAGAAGGGCAAGATCAACCGCGAGGCCGGCGAGGCTTTCCTGGCCGAGAACGCCAAGCGTCCCGAGGTGAAGACCACCGCTACCGGGCTGCAGTATGAGATCGTCAAGGAGGGCGACGGCCCGATGCCTACGGCCCAGGATTCGGTCACCGTACATTATACCGGCAAGCTTATCGACGGCACGGTGTTCGACAGCTCCGTGGAGCGCGGCGCGCCCGCCACGTTCGGCGTCAGCCAGGTGATACCGGGCTGGGTTGAGGCCCTGCAGATGATGAAGGCCGGCTCGAAGTGGCGCCTCTTCATCCCCTCGCAGCTCGCCTACGGTCCCAACGGCGCCGGTCCGGTCATCGGCCCCGACTCCACTCTGATATTTGATGTGGAACTCATCAAGGTAGAGGGCAAATGATCCCCTTCAGGCGGCGATATGCGCTCGCACTGCTGATGTCGCTGGCCGCCTTTGCCGGCGTGGCCCAGGAGCGCGCCGACTCTGTGGCCGAAGCTTTCGCCTCGATGTGGAGCCATTATCTGACTCCGCTGACGTCGCCCGGCATGTCGGCCGACAGCGAGAGGCTCAGAGTTTATACCGACGGTTTCCGCAAGGGATTGCGCGACAGCATCAACGAGACCTACGTGCAGGGCTATTATGAGGGAGTGCAGCTCGCCTCGCGCCTGCGTACGCTCCGCGGTCTCGGCCTCGACGTCGACTCGCGCCGTCTGACGACCGCTCTCGCCCGCATTTTCGGCGGAGGCAAGCCTCTTATGGCTCCGCTCGACGCCGAAGCCTACATCACGTCGCTGATCGACGTGGAGGTGCGTCCGCAGGCTCCGTCGGCAGAGGAGCAGCAGGCTTTTCTCGACGAAGTAGCCGCCCGCAGCGGAGTGGAGCGCACACCGTCGGGACTGCTCTTCGAGATCGTTGAGCCGGGCACGGGCGAAAGTCCGGGTGCCGACGACACGGCGCTGGTGACGTATACCGGCACCTTTACCGACGGACGTGAATTCGATTCCACCGGAGCCGACACCCCTATCGAGCTACCGCTCAACGGTGTGGTCGACGGCATGGCCGAGGGGCTCCGCAAGATGCGCAAGGGGGGCACTTACCGCCTCTTTATCCCGCCGGCGCTCGCCTACGGGTCGACCGGCGTGGGCGACGTCATCCCGCCCGGAGCAGTGATCATATTCGAGGTGAAGCTCATAGATGTGCTGCACCGTCAATGAACAATATTTACAAAACTATAATCTATCCACTGTTATGAAAAAGATCGTTATCGCTTGCGGCCTCGCCGCAATGATGATCGGCGCTGCCGGCTGCGGAAAGTCGTCGAGCGCCGCACCCGAGAGTTTCAACGACTCTCTGGCCTACTATATGGGCCGCTCGCAGGGCCTCATGGTAGCCGACCATTTCAAGAACTCAATGACGGCCGAGCAGCAGAAGAAGTTTGACCGCGACGCATTCCTGCGCGGATTCAAGCAGATGATCATGACCGACACCGCCGATGCCGACTACCTGCAGGGCATCTATATGGGCATGAACATGGCGCAGCATCTCAACTATCTGGCACAGGACTCGATCGACATCGACCGCGCCACCGTATATGCCGAGTTTGCCAAGGCGCTGAAGACCGACACGCTCAGCCCCACAGCCGTGCAGATGGAGGTAGGACAGTTCCAGATGCTCATGAACCGCGCCCAGGATCTCATGCGTCAGCGCCAGATGCGCGCCGAAGAGGCCAAGCGTAAGGCTGCCGCCGGCACCGCCAAGGACAACGAGGCCAAGGGAGCAGCCTACGTCAAGGAGCAGATAGCCGCCGACCCCGAGATCAAGACCACCGAGTCGGGTCTGGCCTACAAGGTGATCAAGCAGGGTAAGGGCGCCATGCCTACCGATGAGAGCACTGTCAAGGTGCACTACACCGGCAAACTGATCGACGGCACTGTGTTCGAAAGCTCCGTTGACCGCGGCGAGCCGGCCGACTTACCCGTCACCCAAGTGATCAAGGGATTTGCCGAGGGCCTGAAGATGATGAACAAAGGCTCGAAATACGTGCTGTATATCCCTGCCGAGCTCGGCTATGGCGACAGCGAAGCCGGCAGCATTCCCGCCGGATCGACCCTCATCTTCGAGGTGGAGATGCTCGACGTGAAGTGATCGGCTGAAACTTGATTCAATGCATAAAGGAAGCGCTGCGGCGCCGCATCCAGCGGCCGGCCGCAGCGCTTCCCGCGTATCCGGGAGCAGGGCGTTGCGCATGCCGCAGTAGGCATCTCTGAGAGGCATATGCATGTAGTAGATGTAGTTGCCGAGTCCCGATGACAGGTCGTATGGCCCCAGATGCGTATGGCGCCCGATTGATTGAATCCAGCTGCGGGTTTTAGCTTCGAGCGTTTCGAAAAATTCCGTGAAATAGCGTTCGTCATCCATAGAGTCAGCGCTTCTTGGGCTGGATATTGAGGCGGTACTGCACGTGGAGCATGGCGTAGCGGGGGAGCACGTTGGTCCAGGTTTCGGTGCGTCCCTGTGCGTTGGCGTTGTAGCTGACGTTGCTGAGCTGATGGAGCAGATCGAAGCCGTCGAGCATTATCACCCATTTGCCGCCGGGCAGCGCATAGCTGATCCGTGCGTTCCACACCACATCGGTGGTGTTGAGCGACGGATCGGCATATCCGCGGCGCGTGTAGGCCGTGAGATCAGAGGAGAATGTGATGGATTTGGGCAGGTTGACGAGTCCGGTGAGCCCGTACTGCAGTGTCGTGGCGGAGAATTTGTTGAATCCGTCACGGTTGCCGCGCGTGTCGCGCCAGTCGACGCGTCCGTTGAGGGTGATGTAGTTGCGGCCTTTCCTATATGTCAGTTTCAGGCCTTGGCCGAGAGTGAGATTCTTCACCCAGGTGCGCTCGACTGCGGCTTCACCGTAGCCCACCATGTCGGCTGACTTGCCGTAGGTGGCGTCGGTGTTGGCTCCGACTGAAAACTGGTCGGTCGGACCGAAATTCTTGTTGAAGCCGTGCGATGCCATGGCCAGCCAGTTGCCTGAGGCATTGTACATTCTGTAGGTGCGCACGCCTGTGGCGGGGTCGTAGCTGTAGCCCCTGACGAGTGCGTTGTCGATCCAGCGGAAATTCAGGTTGACGTTTTCCGACCAGCGGTGACGCCCCCAGACCATTTTCATCCACTGGAAATTCACGCCGTTGGTAGCAGCGTTTTTGAGCGACGTAGCGCCCTGGAATATGTTCATCGGGTCGCGGCTGTCGGTGATGTCCACGAGCCTGTTGAGCGGCACGTAGTCGATGTGGCGGTTATAGAGGAGCTTGAAAGTATTCGTTCCGGCCATGTATGTCGCTCCGGCCTGTCCGATCTCTATCTCCGTGTCGCGTCGCGAGATGGCGCTGTTTGTCGCTCCCTGTCGGTAATCGAGGTGACGCCAGTCGACCTTGACGGCTCCGGAGACTGTCAGCATCAGCTGCTTCGATTCAGGGAGCTTCTTGTTGTGTGTCCAGAAGAATATTGCCTGGGCCGTGTTGGAGTATTCGTGGCTGACGTTAGACTGGTCGGGATCGAGGGCGGCCTCATAGTCGGCGGGCAGATTCCCGAATATGCCGGCGTCGGCGAGGCGGTCGAGCCGATAGAGCGCCGAGTTGCGGCGCGAGTGCCTGTAGGTCCAGCAAGGCTTTACCTCCAGCGATCCTTCGGGTGAATAGAGATAATTGTAAGTGACGCCGGCATTTAATTCATGCTCGCGGTCGGGACGGTTGCGGATATACTGGTTGTCGACGGTTGAGGATCCTGTCTCGGCGAAGTTGATGTCATAGAGTCTGAAGTCGTCATATCTCTTTTCCTTATAGTTGCCATAGGCAAAGAACCCTAAAAGATCGGGCGAATAGGGCATCTTCATGTTTCCCGAGATATTGCCTCCTGCGTCGAGCGTATGGCCGCGGTGGAGGTTTTCGTTGAGCACAGTGTTGATCACATGGTCGGCAAACGATCCGGTCTGGCCGGAGTAGATATATTCGAGCACCTTGCGGGTCGACTCCTCGAACTCCCGGTTGAATGCCGCCGAGAATGATCCTCCCCGCTGGTCGTCCTTGCGGTAGTTCAGGCTCTGGCCGATATGGAGGTATTTTCCCTCCGGCTTAAGGTTGAATCCGTTGGAAGTGCTGATTTTCAGGTCGTGGCCGAGTTGCCGGCTCATGATCCGCTCGTAGGTGTCGCCTCCGGAGAGGAAGTTGGTGCGGTCGGTAGTGGAGGTGTTGAGCGCTCGCGTGTGTTCCACGGTAGTATTGCCGCTGACCTCCCATTTGCCGTCCTCCGCGCTGAGCATGTAGTCGAGACCTCCGGTCTTTGTGCGGAAGTCGCCCGGAGTGCGTGTCATGGTCCAGGAACTGGTCTTGCCCGGCTGACGGTTGTCGTTGACATTGTTGACGGCGCCTAAGAGTGTCAGACGCGACCGGTTGGTGAACCACATGCCGAACATGCGCCCCATATAGCGCGACGATGTGCCTCCTCCGGCCTCCAGATTGAGTATGTAGCCCTGGGCGTATTCCTTCTTGAGCCTGACGTCCATCACATACTGCTTGTCGTTTTCGAGCTGTCGCCCTGCCAGACGGCTTGTCTCGCCGTATTTGTCGTAGACGGCGATGTCCTTCACCGTATATGCTCCGAGATTGTTGAGCATCAGCTGATTGTTGCCTCTGAAGAAGTTCTTGCCGTTGAGCATCAGGCTCTCATTTGCCGTTGACGTAGATCTGTCCTCCTTCGCGTATCTCCACGCCCGGCAGTTGCTCCACGAGCGCGTCGAGCATCGAGCCGTGGGCGAGGCTGAAAGCATCGGCGTTGTATACGAGCGTGTCCCCCTTGTGGTAGAATTTCACTTTGGAGGCGGTGACGGTCACTTCGTCAAGCTTGCGGGAGCGCGCCTTATAGAGCGTCACGTCGGGCAGCTTGCGTTCATTCTCGCGGGAGCCGATATGCTCTATGACCAGAGGTACCTCCTCCGTTTCATACTCCGGATACGACACCATTATGATATAGCGCCCTTTGGCGCGCGGCACTTTTACGTCCACAGGATAAATTCCGGTAGACCAGTGCTGTCCCACATATCGTTTCGAGGCGTCAAATACTGCCGGCACCGGCTTCCCGTCGGCTCCCGGTATCATGATGGTATCGCCTGTGGCTGCATCGGTCACTGCCATGGTCAGTCCTTTGCCGAGATACGTGTTGCCGAATCCCTCCTTTACTCTTAGGAGTATGGTGAGCATCTGTTGCTGGGCAGAGGCCGCAAAGATCGTGGCGCAGCATGCAAAGACTATTGCAGCAAGTCTTTTGGTTGTCATGGCTGTGTTTGATGGTTTGAAATGGATAATAAATTGTTGGTGAATTTAAGGAGTCGGCTTTGGCGTTGTCTATGGCTCGTTGCAGCCGCCGGAAGTCGTCGGGCTTGGTGAATGGCGACGTGGCCTGTGCGAGCACGAGCATATCGTCGGGGGCGGGTCGGATAGCGTCGATAAACTCTCTGACCACTTCGATGACCGGCGCGGTGTCGGTGGCCGACGCTTCGCTCCGGCGGTAGATGCCTACCGAGGGGTGTGACTCCCTCAGATATCGCTCGGCGCGGTCGTCGTCGGTGGCCACCCATATCTCGGCGGCGGTGTGCGATGCCGTGATCGCGTCCACAACCCATGCCACGAGAGGCTTTCCGCCAAGAAGTTTCATATTCTTGTCGGGCACACCCTTGCTCCCTTTTCGTATGGGTATGAAGTAGACGAGCCGAGCCATTGGGGAGGGGTATATATGGAGATGTCAGGTTTAGAGGTCGATATATCCGGTCAGCGTGTAGCCGTCGCCGCGCAGCCGTAGCAGATAGGTGCCGTGACAGTCGTTGATGGCTTTAAGCGCGGTTGCGGCGTCGGATGCCGAAGCGATGCAAAGATTTCCGTCGGCGTCCCAGATCTCATACCGGACAATGCCGTCGAGTAGTGGCGAAGCCCCTGTGAGAGTCCCGGCCTCGACGTCGACCACTACCATTATAGGTGCGGGGGGCATCCGGATGCCATGATTGGGTAGGTCTTTAGTGTTTTCATCATCTCCGTATTCAGGTGTAACGGGGACGATTTGTGAAAACGCTTCCATTGGCGAAAGCATCGCACACAGCAACAAGACGATTTTGGTGATAGCTTTAATCATATGTTATGCTTTGAGGTTGTGTGCAAAAATATCCTCATTATTTGAAAGAGCGGTTAAAAATGTGTTCGAAAAGTGTTCGAAAATTCAGTTGAACAACTTTTTCGAACGCTTTTCGAACAGAATGTAAGAGGCAATCACCTCATAGCAAACGTATTGCTAAATCGAGTTCTTGAGGGGTGATGATTCCGAAGAAAACAGTGTTACATATTTTCTGCCTCCGGTATGATGTAGCACTTTTTGACTTTCCTATGATTTTTGATATTTCGGTAGTCGAAAATCCCAGGCGAATTAAAACGATAAGATGATGTTCCTCTACAGAAAGTGTTCGTTTCGCAATTTGGTTTAAGTTGCTCTTGAAATTGGGACAGGTATTGTCAATAGAATTGTTGATCTGTTGCCATATTTCGTTCTTATCATTTAATACGCGATCCTTATGCAAAAATTCAGCTACAATATTATATCCTTCGGAGCCTTTCGCATTATTAGGAATATCTTTAATGACTGACATTCTTTGTTTTAATTTTATTAACTCCGAGGAATATTCACGTCTCATTTCAGTGATGGAAGTGGTATCGTCAGCGATAGTTCCTTTTCGATCCGAAGAGTTGTTTCCGTTTGATTGATCAAGTTTGAGAGTATCTATTACACGGTTTAATTCGGAAATGGTGTCCAAAGCATCCTGAAGTTCTACCTTTTTGGCTCTTATAAGCCTTAGCATGATGTAGGTCACAATAATAAGAGACAATATTACTCCTAATGAGATTGATAAGACAAGATACAGCTTTTTCTCGTTTTCAGACAAGCGAAGTGATTCGCGTACGTGTTTATTGTAATTATATATGGAATTCTGGAAAATAACCGATTCTGCATCTGACCTGTTATTGTTTTGCTCCAATGAATAAAGATAACGATTGAAGAAAGAATAGGCCGTGTCGGTTGCATAGAATCCTCTGATTTCAGGTTTGAGAAGAATATTGTATCCAGTTATTCTGTAACTTGGATTGGAGCTGCCAGCGATTTGGCGCGCATAATAATAAGCTGTATCGTAGCTTCCGGATTTATAATAGATCTCTGCTGCGGTAGCGGTGAAATAATCCCTATCTTGTTTGAAAACCTTTTCAGGGACGGTATGTATTAGATCACGCGCTCTGTCAATGTCTTTACATGCCAATGCGTTGGCTGCTAAAAATCCTTGGATGTATGCTTTGAGGGAATCTGACTGATTTGAAGCTATATCTCGCGCTTTCGTAAAATGTATGTCTGCGTTGACATAGTCCTTATTACATTGATATGTGGCTCCCAACAGTTGATGTGCGTATGCAATATATGTCGAATCACCTGACTGGAGGGAAATTTCAAGTAACTATTCAGCCAAAGAACCAGTATGCGGGAATGGCTCGCCTTTATCAGACGA